>DASYQJ010000027.1:0-8743 GCA_036005605.1 Acidimicrobiia bacterium | reverse complement strand
GACGCAAGGGTCAGGGTCGGAGGGCAATCCGTTCCAAGAGGAGGGTGCGTTGCACCTGGCCGGTCGCCGGTGTGCGCGGCAGCTCGTCGACGATCTGCAGGCGCCGCGGTTGCTTGAACGGCGCCAGTCGCGTCGCGCTGTGAGCCCGGAGGTCGTCGAGATCGAGGGCGTCGTCGGATCCCGGTTGCGCAACGACCACCGCGCACACGATCTCGCCCCACTTCGGATCGGGAACGCCGATGACCGCGACCTCACGGACGCTCGGATGGGTCGCGAGCACAGCTTCCACTTCGCCGGGAGCGACGGTCTCGCCTCCGGTTCGGATCACGTCGCGCGCGCGGCCCACGATCGAGAGGTATCCCTCGTCGTCGAATGAGCCGAGGTCGCCGGTGTGGTACCAGCCGTCGCGCAGCGCCTCGGCAGTGGCGGCGGGTTGGTCGAAGTATCCGTCCATGAGCAGCTCGCTCTTGATGCACACCTCGCCGTCCTCGAGGAGGACGTCAACACCCGGTTGGGGGAGACCGACGCTGCCGGGCTTGCGCGCAAGGTCAACGTGCGCCAGGACCGTGCCCGGGCCGGCTTCGGTCGACCCATAGAACACGCGCGTGACCGTGTGGGGGAGCGCGTCACGGATGGCCGCGATGAGCTCGGGCGGCGTCGCCGACGTGCCGGTGTCGGCCTCGGCGAGCGAGGACAGGTCGTAGGCCTTGATGCCGTGGTCGAGTACCCGCGACCACACCGCCGGGATCAGATAGATGCGGGTGGCGCGCCGCCGCTCGACCGTGCGAAGAAGAGTTTCGGCGTCGGGTGTCCGCACGAAGTGGATCGGACGACGGGACTGCCAGCAGCCGAGCGCCAGCGACCACCCGGCCATGTGGAACAGCGGGAACATGCAAACCGTCCCGCCGTCGCTGTCGGCGGCGAGGGGCGGAAAGCTGCGCAAGCAGCTGGCACGGTGCGACAGCACGACGCCCTTCGAGCGGCCCGTGCTGCCACTCGTGAAGAAGATGACGTGCGGATCGCGCTCGCTGAGCGCGGGCGCGTCGATGCCCGCCGCGCTCGCGTGCGTTGCTGCATCAGCGAGATGCGCATGCGTTGCCATCGGCGCGTCGATCTCCTGGACGAGGTCCGCGTGGGCGTCGTCGACGAGAGCGAGGCGCGGCCGCGCGTACCCGACGACCTCGGCCGCCTCGTCCGGGCCGAGCCGGGCGTTCACCGGCGCGAACACCGCACCGAGCTTCGCCAGCGCGAAGAAGATCGGCAACGCCTCGAGCGAGGTGTCGCCCCACCACGCCACCCGGTCGCCGTGGCTCACGCCCATTCCGTCCAGCGTGTGTGCGATCCGGTTCGCCTGCTCGTCGAGGGCGCCGAACGTGACCTCGTCCTCACCGAGCGTCGCCGCAAGCCGACGGGGCGTGTACCGCGCCGCGTGGCGCAGCGCGTCGGCGACCAGCAGCGCCATCAGCCGCGTGCGGTCGCCTTGAACTCCACGAGCACGTTCCGGTACTGCTCCTCGCCGACGTTCACCGCGGTCTCGACGCTGCCTTGCTTCAGGAAGATGGTGTGGCCCTGCTCGACGGGCGCCTCGATGTAGTCGCCGTATTCGCTGGGATACCCGGGCACGGACTTGGCGGCGATCTTGTCTCCGGCAACGTCGACGATGACGTAGTCGCACGTGTGCCGGTGCGGGGCGGAGACCTCACCCGGTGCGAGGCGCAGTTCCCAGATGCGGATCTCGTCGTCCTCGAACAGGAGCTTGCTCCCGATGTCGCCCAACGGGATCTTGGCGTCGTCCCCCATGCCTGCTCTCCTCTCGTCGGTCACGCGGCATGATGACGGACATGTCAGAGACCGGCAACCAGGATGCGGGGCTGCTCGCCCACGCCCGAGCCCGCCCCGACCACATCGCGTTGCGCGAGGCCGACCAGGCGCGCACGTACAGCGAGCTCGACGACCGCGCTCGCCGCGTGGCGCATGCGCTCGCCGCGCTCGGCGTGCGACGGGGCGACCGCGTGGCGGTGATGGTCCCGAACTCGTTCGAGTTCTTCGAGGCGGTGCACGGCGCCGGTCGTCTCGGCGCGGTCGTCGTCCCGGTGAACATCCATTTCAAGGCGGACGAGGCGGGCTGGATCGTCACCGACTCGGGCGCGGCCGCCGTGGTCGTCGCCGAGGACCTCCAGAGCGCGCTCGACGGCGTGACCGACGTGCCGCGGCTCGTGGTCGGCCCGGGCGGTGACTACGAGGCCGCGCTGGCGGGCGCGCCCGATCACGGCGAGGTCGAGCCGCCCGAGGTCGTTGGGGACGTATGGCCCACGGTGATGGCGTATACATCGGGTACGACCGGCCGGCCGAAGGGTGTGGCCATCGGCGAGGACGACTTCCGCCGCCGCGCGGTGGGCGTCGCCGCGTCGAAGGACCGGTGGGGCTTCAGCACCGACGACGTGCACCTGCTCGTCGGCCCGTCGTACCACATGGGCCCCATGTTCTGGGCCCAGATGCACCTCGCGTTCGGCGGGTCGGTGGTGATCATGCCGAAGTGGGACCCGCGCGGCGCGCTCGAGCTGATCGAGCGCTGGCAGGTGACGAACACGCACATGGTCCCGGCCAACTTCACCCGCATCCTCGAGCTCCCGGAAGACGTGCGCGGCAAGTACGACTTGTCCTCGCTCAAGATCGTCGTGCACGCGGCCGCCCCGTGCCCGGTGCCACTCAAGCGCGCGTTCATGGACTTCGTCGGCGCCGACAAAGTGTGGGAGTACTTCGGGGCGTCCGAGGGCGGCGGCACCGTCATCAGCCCGAAAGAGTGGCTCGAGCACCCCGGCAGCGTCGGCAAGCCGTTCCCCGGGAACGAGTTCGAGATCCTCGACGACGACGGCAACTCGTTGCCGCCGGGTGACGTCGGCACGATCTACGCGAAGCCCGCCGCATCGAGCTTCGAGTACCACAACGATCCCGACAAGACGGCGTCGTCGCATCGCGGCCAATGGTTCACGGTCGGCGACGCCGGCTACCTGGACAAGGACGGCTACCTCTACCTCACCGACCGCAAGAGCGACATGGTCATCTCGGGCGGCGTGAACATCTATCCACGGGAGATCGAAGATTCGCTCCACCAACATCCCGACGTGGTCGATTGCGCCGTCCTCGGCGTGCCCGACGATCGCTGGGGCGAGATTCTCTATGCCGTCGTGCAAACGCGCGCGGGCTCGTCGCTCGACGCCGACGGCGTGATCACCTGGTGCCGCGACAATCTCGCCGACTACAAGCGTCCGCGTGTCGTTGAGTTCGTTGACGAGCTCCCGCGTGACCCGAACGGCAAGGTGCGCAAGCCCAAGCTCCGCGAGGCCTGGCTCGCGCAGCAGCGGGGGTAAAGAATCACGTCGCCACCGGCGAGGAGGGGACCCATGCCGTATTACCTGATCCAGACCGCGGTCACGCCTGAGTCGTGGGCGAAGATGATCAAGAGCCCGCAGGACCGAGTCGAGCTCATCCGCCCGGCGATTGAAGGATTGGGCGGGCGTATCGACACCGCGTACATCACATTCGGTGAATACGACTTTGCAACGATCGTGGAGTTCCCCGACAACGCGACCGCAGCGGCCTTCTCGATCGCGATATCGGCGAGGGGTGGCGTGAGAAGTTACAAGACCACGCCGTTGCTGACCATGTCCGACGCGCAGGACGCCATGAAGAAGGCGAGCGCGGTGACGTACGACCCGGCGAAATGACCACGATCTTCCACGACGAGGACGCCGACGTCGCGGCACTGGCGGGGTCCAGCGTCGCCGTCGTCGGATACGGGAACCAGGGCCGCTCGTGGGCGCTGAACCTGCGCGACTCGGGCCTCGACGTGTCGGTGTGCGTGCGCGCAGATGCGTCACGTGACCAAGCGGTCGCTGACGGGTTCGAAGCGGGGGAGATCGCCGACGCGTCGGCGGCCGACGTGGCGTGCGTGCTGGTCCCCGACGACGTGATCCCCTCGCTGCCGCTGCAGCGTCCCGCCAACGGGCTCACGGTCGTCGCCAGCGGCTACACGCTCGCCTTCGACCGGTTCGATCCACCGGGCGACGTCGGCATGGTCGCGCCCCGCATGCTCGGGCCCGAGGTGCGGCTCTGCTACGAGGAGGGAATCGGGTTCATCACCGCCGTGGGCGTGCATCGCGACGCCACCGGCGCGGCACGGGAGCGCACCCTTGCGGTGGCGAAGGCCGTCGGCGGGCTGCGTCAGGGCGCCGTCGAGCTCACGCCCCGACAGGAGGCGGTGCTCGACCTCGGGGTCGAGCAGGCGTTGTCGCCGGCGCTCACATTGGTGCACACCACCTTCGTGCAGGTGATGCTGGAGCAGGGCATCCCGCTCGAAGCCGTGCTCACCGAGCTCGTGCTGTCGGGCGAAGTGGAGCGGACGATGCGGCTTGTGCGCGAGTCGGGCTACGCGGCGCAGTTCGGGTACCACTCGCCGACGAGCCAGTACGGCCAGCTCACGCGCCGGGGCGAGTACGACCATCTCGACCTGGCCACGACGATGCGGCGCCTCGTCGACGACATCACGTCGGGCCGGTTCGCCGACGAGTGGGACGCCGAGCGCGACGCCGGTTACCCGAAGTTGACGGCACTACGGGAACAGCACGCCGGCCCCGCCGTGGCCGAGTTCGAGACCGCGTTGCGACGGGAACTGGGGGAGGGGGCCACCAGGTAGCCGCCCAAGGTTGGCAGCTGACAACGATTGTTGATAGCCTGCGAACCGTCATGAAGACGGTCGATCAGCTCACCGAACTGTTCCGGCAGCAGGGTCTGCGGGTGACGCCCCAGCGCCAGGCGATCTTCGGCCTGCTGCACGGCGACGACCGGCATCCCACCGTCGAGTCGATCTACGACGCGGCCCGGGCGCAGATGCCGACGATCTCGCTCAAGACCGTCTACCAAACCGTCAACGACCTCGCCGCCATGGGCGAGGTGGTCCTGCTCGACCTCGGGACCGGCAGCTACCGCGTCGATCCGAACGTCGAGGACGAGCACCACCACCTCATTTGCACCCGCTGCGGGAAGGTCCGCGACGTCCCCCTCGATCTTCCCGAGGTCCGGCTTCCGCCGCGCTCCCGGCGCGGGTTTTCCGTCTCGGCGGTCGAGGTCAACTTCCGCGGACTGTGCGACGAGTGCGCCGCGCAGTCCTCGTAGCCCCCCAGACCGATCGACGAGCACACAAGGAGCACGATGCCCAAGCTGCAAGGATCCAAGACCCACGACAACTTGAAGGAGGCCTTCGCGGGGGAGAGCCAGGCCAATCGCCGCTACCTCTACTTCGCGCAGAAGGCCGACGTCGAGGGCTATCCCGACGTCGCCGCGCTCTTCCGTTCCGTCGCCGAAGGTGAGACCGGCCACGCGTTCGGTCACTTCGACTTCCTGGCGGAGGTCGGCGACCCGGTGACGGGCGTGGAGGTTGGCCCCACCGAGGCCAACCTCAAGTCGGCGATCGAGGGCGAGACCTATGAGTACACCGAGATGTACCCGGGGTTCGCCCGCACCGCCCGCGACGAGGGCTTCGAGGAGGTCGGCGAGTGGCTGGAGACGTTGGCTCGCGCGGAGAAGAGCCACGCCGGTCGCTTCTCGCAGGGCCTCGACCAGGTCAGCAGCTGACACCGCGCTGATCTGACTCTGCGCCGGCGGCCCCGGAGTTCGTCCGGGGCCGCTTGCGTAACCCGCGGCCGTTGCAGGTGTTGGCCCGCGCCTACCGCCTCCCCGAGGAGTGACGATGCGCAAGCTCATACTCGACGACATCAAGGACCTCCGCGAATACGAGCGCGAGCGCGACGAGTTCCGGCGTCACATCCTCGAGATGAAGAAACGTCGTCGCGTGCAGCTCGGCGACCTGCTGACGATCACGTTCGAGAACACCGACACGATGCGGTTCCAGGTCCAGGAGATGGCGCGGATCGAGCGCATGCTGACCGACGAGCAGATCCGCAAGGAGCTCGACACGTACAACGAGCTCGTCCCGGAGGCGAACGAGCTGTCAGGCACCCTCTTCGTCGAGATCGACGAGAAGAAGCGCCTCTACGAGTGGCTTCCCAAGCTGGTGGGGATCCAGCGAGCAGTGTCGATCTGGCTCCATGACGGCTCGTCGGTGCCGAGCATCCCCGAGGACGAGGAGCGCCTCACCCGCGAGGAGACCACCACCACGGTGCACTACCTCA
Organism: Acidimicrobiia bacterium; assembly: GCA_036005605.1. GTDB lineage: Bacteria > Actinomycetota > Acidimicrobiia > IMCC26256 > JACDBD01 > JALZAA01. The sequence goes on along the minus strand of DASYQJ010000027.1, from coordinate 2,552 downwards.
AGTTCCGCTTCGCGCCGGAGCAGGTCGACGCCTTTGCTGCCGGCCCGGTGCGGATCGTCGTCGACCATCCGAACTACGACGCCGTCGTGGAGCTCACCGAGGAGCAGCGTTCTGAGTTCGTCGAGGACTTGCGCGTAGCCTGACGATTCGTGCATGTCCGCATCCGGCGGCTGGACGGCGATCTGCCACTCCCCGCCGCGCAACATCCTGACGACGCCGGGTACGACCTCCACGCCGCGGTCGACGCGCACATCGAGGCCGCGGGCGGACGCGCGCTCGTGCCGACGGGCATCGCCATCGCGGTCCCGTCCGGATGTGCCGGGTTCGTGCTGCCGCGTTCGGGGCTTGCACTCAACCACGGTGTCACCTGTCTGAACGCCCCCGGGCTCATCGACCCGCTCTACCGCGGCGAGGTGAAGGTGCTGCTCGTGAACACGGATTCGACCCGCGCCTACGACGTCAACCGCGGCGACCGGATCGCACAGCTCGTCCTGCTCGACGTCGAGATGATCGAGTGGCTGGTCGTCGACGACCTCGGCTCGACGGAGCGCAACACGTTCGGCTTCGGCTCGACCGGGGGCTGACGCGACCTTCGGATAGCCTGCGCCGCCATGGCACATGACCGGAAGTTCCGCTTCGGGGTCATGTGCTCGCACGCGGCGTCGGCGGCCGACTTTCGTGAGAAGGCACGCAAGGCCGAAGCGCTCGGGTACTCGACACTGTTCGTGCCCGACCACTTCGTCGACCATCCGCTGGCGCCGATGCCGGCGATGGCCACGGCCGCTGCGGTCACCGATACGTTGCGCGTCGGCTCGCTCGTCCTCGCCAACGACTACAAGCACCCGGTCGTGCTCGCCCGCGAGGCGGCAACGCTCGACCTGCTGTCCGCCGGCCGGCTGGAGCTCGGCCTCGGTGCGGGCTGGATGACCGCCGACTACGAGAAGTCCGGGCTCGAGCTCGACCGGCCGAGTGTGCGTATCGACCGCCTCGCGGAGTCGATCACGATCCTCAAGGGCCTGATGGCGCACGGGCCCTTCACCTTCCACGGCAAGCACTACACGGTGACCGACCTCGACGGGCAACCGAAGCCCGTCCAGCGACCGCACCCGCCGTTCATCATCGGCGGCGGCGGTCCCAAGATCCTCGCCGTCGCCGCGCGCGAGGCGGAAATCGTCGGCCTCAACGCCAACCTCCGCGGCGGCGTCGCGATCAGCGACGACGCAGCCCGGTCGATGACAGGAGCAGCGACCGACGACCGCGTCGCCCGGCTCCGCGCCGCGGCCGGCGACCGGTTCGACGACCTCGAGCTCCAGTCGTTCGTCGGGTTCACGAACTTCACCGACGACCGCACCTCGTTGGCGGAGATGATGGCGGGAGCGTTCGGCGTCTCTCCCGAAGAGGCGCTCGAGACACCCGTCGTACTGGCGGGAACGCTCGAGCAGATGATCGATGATCTCCAGGCGCGCCGCGAGCGGTGGCAGACGAGCTACGTCGTCGTGGGGGTCGACGTAATGGAGCAGTTCGCACCCGCAGTAGCTCGATTGGCAGGTACGTGATGGCACACCATCGCAGGTTCCGTTTCGGAGTCCAGACGGGGGGAGCGACGTCGGCGCGGGAGTGGAAGGAGAAGGCCCGCAAGATCGAGGCGCTCGGCTACTCGACGCTCTACATGCCGGATCACTTCATCGAGACCCCGTACGCGCCGATGGTCGGCATCGCGATGGCTGCCGAGGCGACGGAGTCGCTGCGAGTGGGCACGCTCGTGCTCGGCAACGACTACAAGCATCCTGCGGTGGTCGCCAAGGAGTTCGCGTCGATCGACGTGCTGTCGGACGGTCGCGTCGAAGCGGGCATCGGCGCCGGATGGATGACCGCCGACTACGACGCGCTCGGTCTCCCGTACGACTCGCACGGCACGCGCATCGAGCGTCTGGGTGAGGCGCTCGCGATCCTGAAGGGCTCGTGGGGCGACGGCCCCTTCTCCCTCGACGGGCGGCACTACACGATCAAGGACTACGACGGGATCCCGAAGCCCACGCAGAAGCCCCGTCCGCCAATCCTCGTCGGTGGCGGCGGCCCGAAGCTGCTCCGCCTCGCCGGCCGCGAGGCCGACATTGTCGGCATCAACCCGAACCTGCGCGCCGGTGAAATCAGTTCCGACGCGGTGCAGGACACGATCGCGGCGATGACCAAGCAGAAGATCGAATGGGTCCGAGAGGGCGCCGGCGATCGGTTCGACGATCTCGAGCTCCAGATCCGCTACTTCATGACGTCCATCACCGAGGACCGGCGTGCGCTCGCCGAGGCGATCGCGCCGGGGTTCGGGCTCGAACCCGACGTCGCGTTGGAGTCGGGTGTCGCGCTCGTGGGCACAGTCGACGAGTGCTGCGACCTCCTTGCCCAGCGCCGCGAGGAGTGGGGCGTCTCGTACGTCGTGCTCGGCGACGACCAGTACGAAGCCTTCGCGCCGGTCGTCGCACGACTGGCGGGTACGTGAGCGCTCGCTCGGGTCCGTGCGCTCTCGGACTGCCGGTGCTGCGTCGCCGCCGGGT
>DASYQJ010000026.1:0-23240 GCA_036005605.1 Acidimicrobiia bacterium | reverse complement strand
GCACGACACATCCGACTCGCGCGTGCTCTGCCGCGCATGCCGCACGCGGCCGCGGCGCTCGCAGCGGGCGAGCTCTCGGTGGAATCCGCCGGCCTGTTGGTCTCGGCCCGCGACGCCGATCCCGAGCAGTTCGACCGGTGCGAGGAGGAGCTGGTCGATCTCGCCGCGCGGCTCCCGGTCGCAGATCTCCGGCGGGCGATCGAGCGCTGGCGGTGTCTGGCGGATGCCGCATCGGCTGAGGCCGAGGCCGAGCGACGGTTCGAACGCCGGGGCCTGTACGTCTCGCCGACGCTGGACGGCATGGTTCGGCTCGACGGTGATCTCGACCCCGAGACCGGCCAGAGCGTGCTGACGGCGATCCGTTCGCTCGTTGACGCGTGGGCACGGTCAGGGGCCGAGGACCCGCGCAGCCCCGCGCAGCGCCGCGCTGACGCCCTGGGCGAGCTCTGCCGGCAGTACCTGGACTCAGCCGACCGGCCAACCGTGGGAGGCGAGCGCCCGCATCTGAGCCTCACGGTCGATCTGCCCGTGCTCGAGCGGCGCGCCGGCAGGCGGTGCGAGCTGGACGATGCCGGTGGGATCACCGCCGAGGCCGCGAGGCGCCTGGCGTGCGACGCGGGCCTCAGCCGCGTGATCGTCGGCGCTTCCTCAGAACCGCTTGATGTCGGCCGCCGGACGCCGGTCGTGCCCCCTGGGCTTCGCCGGGCGCTCGTCGTTCGCGACCGCGGGTGCCGCTTCCCGGGCTGCGACCGGCCGCATCCCTGGACGGACGCGCACCACATCGTGCACTGGGCCGACGGCGGCCCGACCTCGGCGTCCAACCTGGTGCTGCTCTGCCGGCGACATCACCGAGCCGTCCACGGCGGGTTCATCGTCCGGGTCGTGGACGGTGCTGTCCGGTTCGAGCGCCGGGACGGGACGCCGCTCGAGGCTCGAGCGCCCTAACGCTAGGGCTACTTCCGCCAGAGGCGGCGCTTGCGCCCGGTCGACTCCGTCGAGGTATCCAGGTCGAGCGGTGGGAGGGCCGGCGGCAGGCCTGCGTCCGCGGGCTCCGAGCTCGCGGGCGCGAGCACGACGATGGTCTCGGCCACCCGATCACCGAATCGCTGGAGCTTCGGCGACTTCTGGGCGGTGAGGATCGCGAAGAGGTAGGGGACGATGTACGGGAACGCGTCCACGAACCTCGAGAGGTTGCGGATCAGCGCGGCTTCGGGGGTGATCGCCGCTCCGTCCTCCATGACGACGCGGATCCCCTTCTTGCGCTTGCCGATCGTCTCCCCGTGCCTCGACTCCCACATCGTCATGTACACGAGCCACAGGACACTCGCGAACAGGGACGGCGGGCCGGTGATCTCGATCCGAAGGAACCCGTTCGACGAGCTGAAGCCGCCGAAGAGCAGCCCGAGCGGGATGACGGCCGCAACCCAGACCAGGGCGTCGATCGCCAGGGCGCTCGCCCTGAGCTTGATGGGCGCGTATTCGGGTGTCGTCGGCTCGGGCGGAGGCGTGAAGGTCAGCCGCGTCGGGACCTCGAACCCGTACGGCTTGCGCTCCGGTGCTGGTGCATCGTCGAAATCGGTCGGATCCATTCGCCCGCCCCTCTCCGTCGTGACACGCGAGCGGCACTCTCGCCTCCTAGAGCAATCGGGGCACGCTTCCCGAACCTTTAGACCGCCATCCGGAGCGGGCCGAGGTTCCTCCGTGAGCAGAGGGGGTGGGAGTCCCGCCACCCGTCCATTCCGCGACGCGTCCGGTGCTCCGCGGCTCGCACCCGGCCGAAGGATGCGTCGGCCCGGCTAAAGGGCGTGGGCCGGGTTGACGATGCAAGGACGACGAATGAGCGACGCCGATCCGGAGCACCGCGCGCCGGTACGCACCGGTAGCGCACAGATGCCGCACACAGGCACCGCGGATGGGTATCGCGGACAGGTACCGGGCAGGTCAGGAGACGACATGTTGAGACGACGACATCGGGACGAGCCCACCGCCGCGCCCGAGCAGGCGGAACCGGAGATCGCCGAGGCCCTCGGTCGCGAGACGACCGTCGTGAGTCGTGGCGCCGAGCTCGAAGGAACGCTCGTCTCGGCCGAATCGATCCGCATCGAGGGCCAGGCCAAGGGATTGATCGCCGCGCGAGGCGACGTGATCCTCTCGTCCGACAGCAACGTGGAGGCCGACATCCAGGCGCAGAACGTCGTCATGGGTGGAACGCTGAAGGGGAACATCACGGCGCGAACCAAGACCGAGCTCGCCGAGGGGGGCCGGGTGGAGGGCAAGATCCGGTCTCGCGTCCTGGTCGTGCAGGAGGGCGCGGTGTTCTACGGCCAGTCGGACACGCGCCTCGAGGAGGCGGGGGGACCGCCGGACCGCTCGGACGTCCCCAAGGACGACCTGCAGAACGCGTACGACCAGGCCACGCAACGGGCCGCCGACTGGTACCGGACGAGGCTGCCCGGACCGAAGGGGGCGCCGGATCGCGCCGCCCCGGCGGGGCCGAGCACGCCGGGCACGCCGACGCCGCAGCCGAAGGAATCGTCGGGGCCACAGGAGACCGTGCCCGCTCGCGGCCACCACAGCCTCCCCTTCCCCAGGCTGGCTCGCCCGGTATCGACGGAGCACCAAAAGGGCGAAGAGGCGCCAGCGGAGAGCGCCGACATCGAGCGATAGGCGGCCGGAGCGCGGAGGCGCTCAGCCGACCTTCACGACGCCGGTCAGCCGACCTTCACGACGCCGAGCGACGCCGCCTGCCGGAGCGCCTGGACGCGGTTGTGCACGCCGAGCTTCCGGTACGTCTTGCGGACGTGCGTCTCGACCGTTCGCGGCGAGATGCGCAGCCGCCTCGCGACCTGATGCAGCGTCATCCCTTCCGCCAGGAGCTGGAGCACCTCGATCTCGCGCTCGGTGAGCAGCGCCGTCGGCTGCGTCGACTCTCGCGCGCCCCGAACCATCCGGCCGAGCTCGCGCATCGCGCGGCGCTCGTGCTCGGCCGTCACGACCCGCGAACCGAGGGCGACCCGCTCGACCGCCTCGACGATCGAGGCGACCCCGGCCGTCTTCTCGATCACGCCTTCGAGCGAGGCGCGGAACGTGGCCAGGAGCGCGCGGTCGTCGGCCTTGCTCGTGAGCGCGAGGAAGCGCGTCGCCGGTCGGAGCGCCCGCAGCTCGCGCACGACCTCGGTCCATTCCATGTCCTGCAGGGTGAGGTCGATCACCACGACATCGGGGTGCACCTCGGCCGCGGCGATCAGCGCGTCCTGCCCCTCGGCAACCTCGCCGACGACCTCGAGCGCCGGTGAATCGTCGCACGCCATGCGGATCACGCCCCGCAGGACCGGGTGTCCCTCGATGATGAGCACGCGCGCGGCGGTCACGACGGCGACCTCAGGCCCTGCGCGTGGCGCGACCGAGCCCGTGGCGCCACGCGAGCATGACGGCCTCGATCTTCGAGTGGACCTCGAGCTTCGACAGGATGCTCTTCACGTGGCTCTCGACGGTGAGCGGGCTGATGCCCAGCTGCGTGGCCACCTCGGCGGTCGGGTCGCCCGCCGCGAGCGCCTGCAGGATCTGGGTCTCGCGGGCCGTGAGACGTCCGATTCCGAACTCGTCGACGGGCGGCCGATCGACGGTCTGGAGTCGGTCGACGGCCTTGGCGAGGTGGCCGTCCGGCATCACGATCTCCCCCGCCGCCGCGCGCCGCACGAGGTCGAGCACGTCCTCGACCGCACGCGGCTTGTGGATGTACCCGCAAGCGCCGGCGGCGAGGAGCTCTGCCGCGGCCGGCTGCCTGAACGACGTCACCGCGACGACCTTCGTCGGCGGTCGGGTCGCCCGGATCCTGCGCGTGACCTCGAGCCCGTTCATGCCGGCGAGCTCGAGATCCATCAGGACGACGTCCGGCTGCTCGCGAGCAGTCATCTCGACGGCGGCCTCCGCGTCGGGGGCGCATCCGACGAACTCGAAGTCGGGGTGTCTGGAGAACAGCAACCCGAGGGCCTCCGCCAGCATCTCGTGGTCGTCGACGACCAGCACACGGATGGGTTCCCCCATGTCCCCTTCAACATCGGCTTTCGGGGGGCACAACTGGAGCGACCCCATCCGCCGACCGGCCGACGGTAGTCCCGGCAGCGGCGGATCCACCCCCGCGGATCCACCCCCGAGGACGGCGTGTCGCAACGCGCGGGCGCGGGGACACTTGCGGTATGGACCAGGAGGGCCAGGTCGACCGGGTGACGGACGAGGAGCGCCCGGCCAACCGCCTCGCCGCCGAGGCGAGCCCGTACCTGCTCCAGCACGCCCACAACCCCGTCGACTGGTTCCCGTGGGGCCGGGAGGCGTTCGAGCGCGCCCGTCGCGAGGACAAACCCGTGCTCGTCTCGATCGGATACGCGGCGTGCCACTGGTGCCACGTGATGGAGCGCGAGTCGTTCGAGGACGCCGACACGGCGGCGCTCATGAACGAGCACTTCGTCTCCGTCAAGGTCGACCGCGAGGAGCGGCCGGACGTCGACTCGATCTACATGGACGCCGTCCAGGCGATGACCGGGCGGGGCGGGTGGCCGCTGACGGCGTTCCTCACGCCGGAGGGCAAGCCGTTCTACGCCGGCACGTACTTCCCGAACGAGGATCGCCACGGCCTCCCGTCGTTTCGGCGGATCCTCACGGCCATCGCGGCGACCTGGCGCGAGCGGCGGAGCGAGGTCGAGACGCAGGGGCAGAAGCTCGTCGAGGCGATCGCTCGGCCAAGGCTCGGCGAGAACGATCCGCTCGGCTCGAACGGGCCGCTCGGTGAGTCGAGCGAGCCGCTCGGCGAGGCGCTGCTCTCCAACGCGGTCACGGCGCTTCGACGCGCGTTCGACGCGCGGTGGGGAGGGTTCGGCGGTGCGCCGAAGTTCCCGCAGCCGATGACGCTCGAGTTCCTGCTGCGCGCCCACCTGCGCGGGCGGCCCGAGGCGCTCGACCTGCTGACGACCACGCTCGACCGGATGGCGGCCGGCGGTGTGTACGACCAGATCGGCGGCGGGTTTCACCGCTACTCCGTCGACGAGCGATGGCAGGTCCCGCACTTCGAGAAGATGCTCTACGACAACGCACAGCTGCTTCGCGTGTACACGCGCGCGTGGCAGGTCACGCGGCGCGAGACCTACCGGCGGGTGGCGCACGAGACCGGCGAGTACCTGCTGCGCGAGATGCGTCAGCCCGGGGGCGGGTTCTCGTCCTCCCAGGACGCCGACACCGACGGCATCGAGGGCGCGTCCTATGTCTGGACGTACGACGACCTGACGGCCCTCGTCGGGCCGGGCGTGGCCGCGGCCTTCGGCGCGATCCCCGGCGGCAACTGGGAGGGCGGCTCGAACGTGCTGTGGCGCCCCCATCCGATCGAAGCCGTCGCCGCCGAGCTCGGGCTCGACGAGGAGCGGCTACGCGCCGACGTCGAGCGGGCGCGCGGCCCGCTGTTCGCGGAGCGAACGCGGCGGCCCCAGCCGGCGACCGACGACAAGGTCATCGCGGGATGGAACGGCCTCGCGATCGCCGCGCTCGCGGAGGCCGGCCGCGTGTTCGACGTGGAGCCGTTCGTCTCGGCGTCCGCCGGCGCCGGGGGCTTCGCGCTGCGCGAGCTCCGGGACGGCGACGGCCGGCTGCTGCGCTCGTGGCGCGACGGGCGCGCCGGCCCGAGGGCGTTCGCCGACGATCACGCGCTGCTCGCGGACGGGCTTTTGACGCTCTTCGAGACAACGTTCGAGCTTCGGTGGTTCGCGGCGGCGCGCGAGCTCTGCGACGAGCTCCTCCGGTCGTTCCGCGACCGCGACGGCGGTGGCTTCTATCAAACGGCGGAGGACGCCGAGGCGCTGGTGGTCCGGCCGAAGGAGCTGTTCGACAACGCGGTGCCGTCGGGCAACTCGGCGGCGGCCGACGTGCTGCTTCGGATGTCGCGGCTCACCGGGGAGGCCGCGTACGAGGAGGCGGCGGCGTCGGCGCTTCGCGTCGTCGGGGGGGCGATGGCGCAGGCGCCGACCGGCTTCGGGCTCGCCCTCTGCGCGCTCGACGCGTACCTGTCCCCGCCGCTCGAGGTCGCGATCGTCGGCGACCCCACGTCGAGCGCCACGCGCGCGCTGGTGCGCGAGGTGACGATCGAGCGGTTCGTGCCGAACCACGTCCTCGCGGTCGCGGCTCCGCACGACGCGGAGGCCGCCGACCTCGTCCCCCTGCTCGCGGGCCGCTCGCCGCTCGACGGCTCCCCGACCGCGTACGTCTGCGAGCGGTTCGCCTGCAACCTGCCCGTCACCGAGCCGGTCCAGCTCGCGGCGCAGCTGGGCGACCGGCTCGGCGACCGCTCGGCGGCTGAGGGCGGCTGAGGCGGCGGACGGCGACTGAGGACGCCGGGCGCGGGTAGGCTCACCCCATGAACCGGCTGCAGCCGGGCGACGCCGCGCCCGACTTCGCGCTCCCCGATCAGGGTGGCACCGTCGTGCGGCTCTCGGAGCTTCGAGGTCGCAAGGTCCTCGTCTACTTCTATCCGGCGGCGGACACGCCCGGCTGTACCAAGCAGTCGTGCAGCATCCGCGACCATCGTCAGGACCTCGGCGGGCTCGGCGTGGCCGTCCTCGGCATCTCACCGGACGAGCCGGCCGATCAGGCCGCCTTCGACGCGAAGTACTCCCTCGGCTTCCCGCTGCTGTCCGACCGGGACCACGCCGTCGCGGAGGCCTGGGGCGCGTGGGGCGAGAAGAAGTCCTTCGGCAAGACCTCGATGGGCATCATCCGCTCCTCGTTCCTCATCGACGAGGAGGGTCGCATCGAGCGCGCGTGGTACCGGGTGAAGCCCGAGGACACGGTTCCGAACGCCCTGCAGGCGTTGGCAGCCTGATCCCGCGCCACCGACGCCCCCGGACGGCCGGCCCGGCCTCTTGACGCCTGTGCAGCGAGCGGTAGGGATTCAACGAGGTCCGACCGGTAAGCTCGCCCGACGATGGTCGCCGTCAGGGTGTTCGTGTTCGTCGTGGGCCTGGGCGTGGTCGCGCTCACCCTCGCATCGGCGTCGCGGACGCTGCTCGTTCCCCGGGCGATCCCGGCCGCCATCGCGCGGGTCGTGTTCATCGGCGTCCGCTTGATCTTTCGGATCCGCGCGGGCTCGCGACACAGCTACGAGCGCCGCGACCGAACGATGGCGTTCTACGCGCCCGTGTCCCTCCTCGTGCTGCTCGTGGCGTGGCTGACCCTCGTGCTGACGGGCTACGCCGCGATGTACTGGGCCCTGGGGGTGCGGCCGATCTGGCAGGCGATCGTCGACTCGGGGTCGTCGCTGTTCACGCTCGGGTTCGCGCGCGTGGAGGGCGTCGCGCTGACGCTGCTCGCGTTCACGGAGGCCGGGATCGGCCTGGTCCTGCTCGCGCTGCTCATCACGTACCTGCCGGCGCTCTACTCGGGGTTCTCCCGGCGCGAGCAGGGCGTCGCCAAGCTCGAGGTGCGCGCCGGCAACCCGCCGACCGGCAGGTACCTGATCGAGCTCGCGAACGAGGTGACCGGGCTCGGAAGCCTCCAGCGCGTGTGGAACGACTGGGAGGACTGGTTCGTGTTCGTGGACGAGACGCACACGTCGAACCCGTCGCTCGTGTTCTTTCGCTCGCCGCATCCGGATCAGTCGTGGATCACCGCGGCTGGCGCCGTGCTCGACGGCGCGGCGCTGTTCGTCTCTAGTGTCGACGCGCCGCGCAGCTCCGACCCGGACTTCATGATCCGCGCCGGCTACCTGGCGCTGCGCCATATCGCCGACTTCTTCGGCATGCCCTACGATCCCGACCCCGCCCCGACGGACCCCATCTCGATCTCGCGCGCGGAGTTCGACGAGGCCTACGGCCACATGGCCGCCGCCGGCGTGCCGATGAAGCCGGACCGGGAGCGCGCGTGGCTCGACTTCGCGGGCTGGCGTGTGAACTACGACACGGTGCTCCTCGAGCTCGCGAGGCTCACGATCGCGCCACTCGCCCCGTGGTCCTCGGACCGCGTCCCGCGGGGCGAGTTCACGCCGCCGATCCTTCGAAGGCGCCTACGCCGCTCGGTACACTGACGTCTCATGCCGACCGCCACCTTCGAGACCTCGATGGGATCGTTCACGGTCCGCCTCATGCCCGAGCACGCGCCCAAGACGGTCGACAACTTCGTCTCCCTCGCTAGGGGCGACCGGGAGTGGACGGACCCGCGCGACGGTCAGAGCAAGACGCAACCCCTTTACGACGGGACGATCTTCCACCGCGTGATCTCCGACTTCATGATCCAGGGCGGCGACCCGCGCGGGACCGGCACGGGCGGCCCCGGATACACGTTCGAGGACGAGGTCTCGGACGGGCCGAGCTTCGACCGGCCCGGCCTGCTGGCGATGGCCAACGCCGGCCCGGGCACCAACGGCTCGCAGTTCTTCGTCACGGTCACGGCGACCCCCTGGCTGACGGGCAAGCACACGATCTTCGGCGAGGTGGTCGACGGCTACGACGTCGTCGAGCGGATCTCGAAGACCGAGACGGGACCGCGCGACCGCCCGCAGCCCGACGTGGTGCTGGAGCGCGTGCGCGTCGACGAGGGCTAACCGTCCGCGTCGGCGTCGCGCGAGCGCCCGCGGCGAACGGCCTTCGCGCGCTCCTGCCGGGACAGCAGCATCTTGCGCAAGCGGACGTGGCTCGGGGTGACCTCGACGCACTCCTCACCGCGGATGAACTCGAGCGCCTGCTCGAGCGAGAGCAGCCGAGGTGGGATGAGCCGGACGAGTTCCTCGGCCGTCGACTGTCGAACGTTCGTCTGTTTCTTCTCGCGCGTCGGGTTGACGTCCATGTCGTCGGCGCGCGAGTTCTCGCCGACGATCATCCCCTCGTAGACCTCCTCGCCGGGGCCGACGAACAGCGATCCGCGCTCCTGCAGTTTCAGAAGTGCGAACGTCGTGCTCAGCCCCGACCGATCCGAGACCAGTGAGCCGGTCGGGCGCGTCCGGAGGTCGCCGTGCCACGGCTCGTAGCCCTCGAACACGTGATGCAGCTGGCCTGTCCCTCGAGTCTCCGTCAGGAACTCGGTCCGGAAGCCGATCAGCGCTCGCGCCGGCACGACGTAGTCGAACCGCACCCAGCCGGTCCCGTGGTTCACCATCTGCTCCATGCGACCCTTGCGGAGCGCGAGCAGCTGCGACACGACGCCCAGGTACTCCTCGGGGACGTCGATCGCCAGGCGTTCGACCGGCTCGTGCGCCCTGCCGTCGATGATCCGGACGACGACCTGCGGCTTGCCCACGGTGAGCTCGAACCCCTCGCGCCGCATCATCTCGACGAGCACGGCGAGCTGGAGCTCGCCCCGCCCTTGCACCTCCCAGACGTCGGGACGATTCGTCTCGATGACTCGGATGGCGACGTTGCCGACGACCTCCTGGTCGAGGCGGCTCTTCAACAGCCGTGCGGTGACCTTCGAGCCGTCGCGGCCCGACAGGGGCGACGCGTTGATGCCGATCGTCATCGACAGGCTCGGCTCGTCGATCCTCGGGACGGGGAGCGGGCGCGGGTCGTCCGGGTCGGCGAGCGTCTCGCCGATCGTCACCTCGGCGATGCCGGCCACCGCGATGATCTCGCCCGGTCCGGCCGCATCCGCTTCGACGCGGTCGAGGGCCTCCGTCACGTACAGCTCCCCCACCCGCACGCGTTCGATCCTCCCGTCGAGGCGGCACCACGCCACCTGTTGCCCGCGCCGGATCTCGCCGTGCCTCACGCGGCAGAGCGCAAGCCGGCCGACGTACGGCGAGGCGTCCAGGTTCGTGACGAGCGCCTGCAGCGGATGGTCGGCCTCGAACGACGGCGCCGGGATGTGCTCGAGGAGCGCCTCGAACAGCGGCTTGAGGTCGGGCCCAAGCGCGTCGGGCGCGGGGCCACAGGTGCCGGCGCGCGCGTTCGCGTACAGGATCGGGAACTCGATCTGGTGCTCGTCGGCGTCGAGGTCGATGAACAGCTGGTAGGTCTCGTCGAGGACCTCGGCGATCCGCGCGTCGGGGCGGTCGACCTTGTTGATCACCAAAATCACCGGCAAGCGCCGCTCGAGCGTCTTGCGGAGCACGAACCGCGTCTGCGGAAGCGGTCCCTCGCTGGCGTCGACGAGCAGGAGCACGCCGTCGACCATCGTGAGCGCCCGCTCCACCTCGCCGCCGAAGTCGGCGTGGCCGGGCGTGTCGACGATGTTGATCTTCGTGCCGCCGTAGCGGACGGCGGTGTTCTTCGCCAGGATCGTGATGCCCTTCTCGCGCTCGAGGTCCATCGAATCCATCACGCGGTCGGCGACGTCCTGGTTGGCGCGGAACGCGCCGGTTTGCCAGAGCATCGCGTCGACGAGCGTGGTCTTGCCGTGGTCGACGTGGGCCACGATCGCGACGTTGCGAAGGTCGTCCCGGATGGGCATCGCCCACCAGCGTAGGGCTAGGCGCCGCGGCTCACGACTCGCACTGGCGCCGGAACGCCCCCTCGGCGCCCTTCCGACAGCTGTCGAGGTCCTGCCCGCCGACGAGCCCGTCGTAGCCGAACCCGCCCCGGAGCGAGTCGGTCCCGCCCTCGCCGAACAGCAGGTCGTTGCCGTCCTCCCCCGAGAGCGTGTCGGCACCCGACCCCCCGTAGATCAGGTCGAACCCGCCGCCGCCGCGGACGACGTCGTCCCCGGCGCCGGCGCAGATCACGTCGGTGGCCTCGGTCCCGGTGAGCCGGTCCGCGCCCTGCGTGCCGTCGATCGTGCACGTGGGGACCGGCTCCCAGGTCGGCGCCAGGTCCGGCCGCGGGGAGCTCGTCAGCTGCGTCTGGCCGGTTCCGTCGGCGTTCATGACGAAGAGCTCCACGTCGCCGCCGGCCGCGGGATACGCGGCGTACGCGATCTTCGTCCCGTCGGGCGACCACGCGGGGTCGGACTCCTCGGCGGATGCCGTGTTCGTCAGGTTCAGCTCGGTCGAGCCGTCCGCGTTCATCACGTAGATCTCGCTCGTGCCGTCCGCGCAGCACCTGGTGAACGCGATCTTCGTGCCGTCGGGCGACCACGCGGGGTCGGCGTCGAGCTCGGCGTTCCTCGTCATCCGGTGGTCTCCGAACCCGTCCACGTTCACGACGTAGATCTCCGGCAGGCCGCCGTCGCGGTCGCTCGTGTACGCGATCCTCGTCCCGTCCGGCGACCAGGCGGGGTCGATGTCCTGCTGGCCCCGATCGTGCGACGTGATCTGCGTTCGATCGCGCCCGTCCGCGTTCACGGTGAAGATGCGGAAGGGCGCCGCGCGCGACGTCTGCGACGTGATCGCGAGCGTCGTGCCGTCCGGCGACCACGCCGGGTGGCGTGTCAGCACGTTGCGGTGCGGGAACCGGAACCGCTGACGCCCGTCGGCGTTCACCACGAACAGATCGGTCCGGCCGGTGCCGATCGAGCGACGGATGTACGCGATGCGGGAGCCGTCGGGCGACCACGCGGGGTCCACCTCGTCGTCGCCGTCGTTGTGCGTCAGGTTCGTCGCCGTGGCGCCGTCGGCGGTCATGAAGTAGATCTCGGCGTTGCCGTCGCGGGCCGTTCGAAAGGCGATCATCCCGTTCGTCGCGGGGTACGCCGCCGCGAGGGTGGGCGCGAGCAGCGTCGCGAGGACGCCCAAGACGAACGCGATTGCGGTGGTGGTCCGTCGCATGCTCGCTCCCGTACGATGTGCGGCCATGCAACGTACCATCCGACGCCGAGCGCTGGGCCTGGCGATCCTCGCGATCGCGTCGTGCGCGATGATCGCGGCGGACGAGATGACGGCGGGCGCCACTCAAGACACCCGCCCGAGCCCCCGCGAGCGACGACTCGGCGATCACGTCGCCCTGCGCCGCAAGCGCGTCCGAACGATCCACCGACGGATCGCGCCCGGGCTGCGCTTCACGAAGATCATCGACGAGCGCACGCCGCGGCGGATCTTCATCCTGCGCGCGGAGCTGGCGACGTTCCCCATCACCTACGACGTCACGCTCGCCGGGCCCACGCTCGGGTACCGGGCGACGGTGCCGCAGATGGCCAAGGCCAACGACGCGGTCGCGGCGATCAACGGCGACTTCAGCTCGCGCATCGTCGGCCGGCCGATCCACGCCTTCGTCGAGGACGGCACGTTCGTGCAGTCGGCCGGCCCGGGCGGCGCCTCGCTCGCCGTCACGAAGACCGACGAGCGCGTGCTGGCGGCGCCGACGGCGCAGCGGATGACGGCGGTCGACTCGCAGACCACGCTGCAATGGAGGATCGACCGCTGGAACAACGGAGCGCCGGACGTCGGCGAGATCGCCGCGTTCACGACCGCCGGAGGCTCGCTCGAGACGCCGCCGGCCGGCGCCTGCTCGGTGCACCTGACCCCCTCCGGCCCGCCGACGCCGAGCGTCGAAGCACCGGGGTTCGATCAGGCACTCACGATCGACGACAGCGGTTGCCGCGACCAGGCGATGCCGGTCGGCGCCGCCGGCGTCGTGCTGTCGACCGTCGCCGGGACGGACGAGGCAACGGAGCTGCGATCGCTCGCGCTCGGCACGACGATGACGATCCACCTCAGCCTGGGGTTCGACGACGCCTACGACGTGATCGGCGGCGACACGATGCTCCTGCGCGACGGCCGAGTGAGCGTCGCCAGGTTCTGCGGCTCGTTCCTGTGTCAGGCGCAGCCGCGCACCGCGATCGGCGTGAGCGCCGAGGGCAAGCTCCTGATGGTCGTGGTCGACGGGCGGCAGCCGCGGTACTCGCTCGGCCTGTCGATGCTCGGGTTCGCCCGCCTGCTGAAAAAGCTCGGCGCGGTGGACGCGGTGAACCTCGACGGCGGCGGGGCGAGCACGATGGTCGTGCGGGACAAGGTCGTGAACCGCCCCTCCGACGGCTCGCTGCGCCGCGTCGCGACCGCGGCCATGATCCTTCGCGGCCCAGATCCCGACGAGGCCTAGCTACCCCTAGGTGAAGCGCAGGCGCACGACGAAGGCGTCGCGGTCCCCCTCGTTCGTCTGCGCCTCGAACGCGCCGTGTGTCGTCCCGACGACGTACAGGCCCCCGGGATCCACCGCCGCTCCGTAGGCCCAGTCGAAGTCCGTCGTGCCGAGCTGTTGCGTCCACACGACGGCGCCGCTTCGCAGGAATCGGGCGGCGAACGCGTCGGTCTCGCCGATCAGCGGCTCGGTCCCGAGCGCCCCGCCGGTCGCGCCGCTGACGAACACGCCGTCCTCGCTGGCGGTCAGCGCCGTCGCCTCGTCGGCCGTTGAGGACCCGAACTGCGTGGTCCACAGGGGGAAGCCTCGCTGGTCGAGGCGGTGGACGACGACGTCGGCCAGGCCGGCGGACGTCTGGCCTCGGTACGCTCCCGTCGTCGATCCCGCGGCGTAGAGCTCGGCGCCGAGCGTCGCCACGGACGTCAGCACGTCGTCGCCGGACGTCCCGAACTGACGCGTCCACAGCGCCCGTCCGGAGGCGCCGACGGCGCGCACGAACGCGTCGGCGCCCCCCTCGGACCGGCCGCGCAGCCCGCCGGAGGTCCACCCCACCGCGATCGTCCTGCCCGCTTTGCTGGTGAGCGCGCGGACGGCGTCGTCCCGGCGTCCGCCGAACTGCCTGACCCATCGCAGTCCGCCGTCGAACCCGACGCGAGCGACGAACCCGTCGGTGCCGCCCCGGCGGGCGCCGGGCTGGAGGGGGCCGTCGGTCCACCCCCCCACCATCAGGCCCCCGGAGCCGACGGCGATCGAGGTCGCCTGCTCGTCGGCCCTCGTGCCGAACTGCCGCTCCCACCGCAACAGCCCGCCCGCGCTGAGCTTGGCGACCATGACGTCGCTTCGGCCCGCCGAGCGCTGGTTCGGCAATCGGCCGTCCGTGTATCCCGCCACGTAGATGGCGTTCGACTCGTCCGGGTCGACGGCCACGGCCAGCGCCTGATCGGCGCCGGTGCCGCCGAACTGTTTCGTCCAACGCTCGACGCCGTCGGGGGTGATGGCGCGAACGAAGGCGTCCGAGCGGTGGAAGTACCGTTCCCCGGGCAGCCGCAGGTTGGTGAACCCCGCGACGACGACGCCGTGCGGGTCGGGCGCCGCGGCGTACGCCAGGTCGTAGCGCGACGTGCCGAACTGCGTCGCCCAGTCGGGCTCGACCAGCGCGTCGATCGACCCGCAGTGCACGACCGCGGCCAGACACTGCTCGACCAGCTGGTCGAGGCGCTCCTGCTGCCACGTGTTCCAGAAGTCGGCGTGCATCGTCCAGTACGGGCCGCTGGACAGGGTCAGCGCAACGCTGCCGTCCGGAGCCATCGGGTTCATGACCCCGAGGTGCAGGCGCTCGCTCAGGCGCGGCAGCACGTGCGGGAACCCTGCCGGACAGGCTCCGCCCTCCCGGTACGCGACGTGGTCCGGCGTGAGCCCGGCCCCGTCCCAGCAGCTCGGCAGGTCGATGCTCGCGATGACGCCGTCCACGAACGGATAGCTCCGCCACTGTCGGCAGTCGTACGGTGCCGGCATGTTCGGCGTCTTGATGTCCTTCTTCTGTCCGCAGTTCCAGCTCACGTGCGGGTTCTCCTCCGGTGACTGCGCCAGCTTGTTGCCGCCGATGATCTGCAGCCCGGCGGGGATCGTCTGGACCCCGGGGGTCCCGTCGCCCAGGTAGTAGATCCGCATCACCGGCGGCCGAAGCTGCCGACCGTCCAGGAAGGGCGTCGGGGTCCAGTACCCCGCGGTGTCGCTCGCCGCGCGGCACGTCGTCTCGCCCGCCAGCATCGATTCCACCGTCGAGTTCGCGTTCACCGTCTTGTTGCCGAAGAAGTCGTGCATGTGCGAGGCGCCGGGCTGTCCGGGGAACACGATCGGGTCGTCCATGTTGGTGTGCGAGTACGGACAGCGGACGACGAACTGCCCCGGCCCGCCCGCCGCGCGAGCAGGCGCGGGCAGGACCGCGAGCACGAGGAGAAGCGCCGGCAGGAGCCTTTTCACGAAACCCGGACCTTAGCCGCACATCCGCACGAGGGCAATGTGATTCGTTCCGGGACCGGCAGGGTCCGATATGGCATGATCCGGCCCGGGAGCGGTCCGCGCGAGCTGGAGGGGGGCGCGTTGTCTCGACCGGCGACGGTCGCCGTGCGCAGGGGCGCCGTGGTCGCGGCGACGGTGGCGGCGACGATGGTGGTCGCCGGCCCCGCGCTCGCGGCGGCGCCGACGATCACCTCCTTCTCGCCCACCAGCGGCCTCGTCGGGACGACCGTGACGATCAACGGGGCCGGCTTCACCGGAGCGACCTTGGTCAAGTTCGCCGGGGCGTCGACGACGTTTGTGATCAACTCGGACACGAGGATCACGACGACGGTCCCCACGGGCGCGAGCACCGGGAGGATCTCCGTGACCACCCCTAGTGGCTCCGCCACGAGCTCGAAGGTGTTCACGGTGACCGGCCCGGAGCACCCGCGGATCATCTCCCTGCAGCTTCGACGACACCTGCGTGTGTCCGGGACGGTGACGGCCGGGTACGTCGCGTGCGTCAGGAACGTCCCCGTGAAGATCCAGCGTCGCCGGTTCAGCGGCGGGTCGTGGCGGACGATCCTGCGACTGTCCACGGACGCATCCGGCGCGTACACCGCGCACGTGGCCAACGAAGCCGGACGGTACCGCTCGAGAGCGCTCCGCGTGCAGCTCGTGAGCGGAGACATCTGCCTCCGAACGACGTCCTCGATCCAGCGGTATCGGCCCTAGGAGCTCCTCCGTCCCGAGCCGTGGACGGTTGGGCACGCCCTCGTGCCCTGTCTATGCAGCGTCGAGCCGATATGTCATCCTCCGGGCTCGGCTGCCCGCCCGAGGCCAGGAGGGGGCCATGTCTGGACCGGGGACAGACACCGTTCGACGGTCGGCCGTCGTCGCCGCAACGATCGCCGTGATCATGTCGCTCGCGGCGCCGGCGTGGGGGGCGGCGCCGACGATCTCCTCGTTCTCGCCGACGGGCGGCGTCGTCGGCACATCGGTCACGATCAACGGGACGAGCTTCAACGGCACGACCGCCGTGAAGTTCAACGGGACGACGGCGGCGTTCAGCGTGGACTCGGGCACGAAGATCACCGCGACCGTGCCCTCCGGCGCGACGACGGGCCCGATCAGCGTGACCGCGGACGGCACCGCGACGAGCGGTTCGGACTTCACCGTGTTCGTGGACCCGAGCATCTCCTCGTTCTCACCCACGAGCGGTCCGGTCGGGACGACGGTGACGATCAACGGCAGCGGCTTCGCCGGCGCCACGTCGGTCAAGTTCGCCGGAACGACGGCCTCGTTCACCCTGGTCTCCGCCTCGAAGATCACCGCGACGGTTCCCGCGGGCGCGGCGACCGGACGGATCTCGGTGACCACGCCGGGCGGCACCGACACGAGCGACTCGAGGTTCACCGTGACGACCGCGGCCAAGCCCACGATCTCGTCGTTCTCGCCCACGAGCGGTCCCATCGGGACGACCGTGACGATCAGAGGCACGAACTTCACCGGCGCCACGGCCGTCAAGTTCGCGGGTACGTCGGCATCGTTCACCGTCGACACGGCCACGAGGATCACGGCCACGGTTCCTACTGGCGCCGCCACCGGACGGATCGCGGTGACCACGCCGGGCGGAACCGCCTTCAGCAGCACGAGGTTCCAGGTGACGACGGCCAAGCCGACGATCACCTCGTTCTCGCCGATGAGCGGTCCCGTCGGAACGCTCGTGACGATCAACGGCACGAACTTCACCGGCGCGACGGCGGTCAAGTTCGCCGGAACGACGGCGCCGTTCACCGTCAACTCGAACACGAGGATCGGCGCGACGGTGCCCGCGGGGGCGTCCACGGGACGGATCTCGGTCACCACGCCGGGGGGAACCGCGACGAGCTCCAAGCCGTTCACCGTGACCGGCGTGCGGCACCCGAGGGGGATCTCGCTGCACCTTCGCCGCCACCTCCGCGTCTCGGGGAGCGTGGCGGTGCTTGACGGGTTCTCCGCCTGCCGGGCCAACGTCCCCGTCAAGATCCAGCGTCATCGGCTGGGGATCGGCAACTGGCGGACGATCCTGCGCCTGTCCACCGACGCCTCCGGCGCGTTCGCCGCGCACGTCCCCAACCGGTCTGGCCGCTACCGGGCGAGGGCGGTCCGCGTCGAGCTCGTCTCCGGCGACATCTGCCTGCGCGCGTCGTCGGGGGCGCATCGGTACGTGTCGTAGCGGTCGCCGGGGAAGGGCGCCGTCCCGCACATTCGAGCGGCGCCCTTCCGGTGCCTCGAATGCCTCGACCCTCACCCGCCGCTTTGCTGCCCGCTTTGCTGCGATCAGCCGGTTTCGGCGAGCTCGGGATCGGAGCTGGCGAGCGAAGGATCGGCTCGATACCTGGTGCCGTCGGGGCGCCTCCATCGGACCGTCCCGTCCCGAGATCGCGCGACCGTCCACCCCTGCTCGTGCACGAGCCTGTGGTGGAATGAGCACACGAGGATCAGGTTCTCGAGATCGGTCCGACCGCCCCGCTCCCACCACACGATGTGGTGCGCGTGGGTGAACGCCCGGGCGCCGCAGCCCGGGAATCGGCACTCGCGGTCGCGGTGCCGGAGCTGGCGCATCATCCACCCCGACGGCTCGCGCGAGAGCCGCCCCAGGCCGACCGGATCGCCGGCTTCATCCTCGACCACGACCTGGACCCGCGCGTTGCAGAGCAGCCGCTCCGCCGTGCGTGCGTGGATGCTCGCCCCGCCCTCGACCTCGCAACCGCCGACTCCGGAGACCAGCGCCCGGAGCGGAGCGTGCACGACGAGCGTCGCGCGATCGGGCTCGGCGTCGACGGCGATCGACCGGGAGCAAAGTGCGACGAGGGCGTCGGCTCGACGCGCGGGCGCGTCCGCCGGCTGCTCCTCGTCTGGCATCGGGGGCACGAACCGTGCGACGCGCTCGATTGCACGGACGACGACGGCGCCCTCGGCGGCCGGGAGCTCGGCCTCGAGGGCGAGCCGTCGGCCCTCGTCGAACGTCCACCACGACAGGAATCTGGCCGCGTGTGCGTCTCGCTCCTCCTCGATGGAACGGCGACATTCGAGGTCCGCGCGTCGCCGAATCCCACCAGCGGACACGGCCCGCGCCCACGCGATCAGCGAGGCCTCGCTCTCCGGCGTGGCGAACCGAGCAAGCTCGACGACCTTGTCGACGCCCATGGCTCCGGACTCGAACGCGCGTGCCAGAAGCGGCAGCCGATCCAGCGCGTGCGCCGCGCGGATCCATCGGTCGGCCTTCCACCACGAGATGCCGTAGCGCATCGAGACCCAGTGGGCCGCGTCGTGCGCCCCGTCGTCGCGCCAGACCTCGCGCCGATCGACCTCGACCAGCAGCTCGAACAACTCGCGCTGAAGCGACGAGATCCGGTCGTGGAGCGAATCGAGATCGGCAATCAGCGCGTCGTCCTGGGCGTCATCCCTGAGCACCGGATCCATACCCGGCACGGTAGCGAACGCCCGTTCCGGGTTCCGTGACGAACCTCACATCGCGCCAAGAATTCTGCGCGGCGCCACCTCGCGAATTGCCGCTTGGCGCCACCACGCGAACCGCCGCTGGCGTCGTCAAGTGGGCCGAGCGCTCGGCTCAGCGTTCGCAGTGCGCGACGACGTCCCTGCCGGGGCCGCTCGAGCACGTGTCCCTTCCGGGACCGCCGTTCAGGTGGTCCCGGCCGGGGCCCGCGCGAAGCGTGTCGTCTCCGTCGCCACCCGCCATCCGGTCGTTGCCCGCGCCGCCCTTGAGGCGGTCGTCACCGGGTCCGCCGGCCACCCGGTCGTTGCCGCCGCGCCCCTTGAGCGTGTTCCTGGCGGCCCCCCCACGGATCGTGTCCGAGGACCCGCTCCCGATCGCGTTCTCGATCCCGGAGATCGAGTCCGATCCCTCGCCCCGCGAGGTGCCGGCGGCCAGATCGACCGTGACGGGTCCGGACGCCTTCGCCAGGCTGATCGTGTCGCTGCCCCTTCCGCCGACGAACGTGTTGTCCGACGGACTCCCGACGAAGACGTCGTCGTGGGACGAGCCCTCGACGCCCTCGATGTTCGACAGCGCGTCCACGCCGTCGGCGCCGCGGCTCGCCCCGGTCGCCAGGTTCACCCGGACAGCCCCGCTCGCGTTCACGTAGCTCGCGACGTCGTTGCCGCCGCCGCCGTCGATCCCGTCTGCGCCGCCACCACCCTCGAACGTGTTGTCGCCCGCGCCGCCGGTCAGGGTGTCGTCGAAGGCGGATCCGATCGCCGTCTCGATCCCGCTGATCGTGTCGGCCCCCGCGCCCCCGCTCGCCGAGTTCGTCGCGAGGTTGATCGTCACTGCGGAGCCCGCGGCGCGGTCGTCGATCGCATCGGTCCCGCCGCCGCCGATCAGCGTGTCGCCTCCCGCGAGGCCAGCGAGCGTGTCGTTCCCGTTGGCGCCCATCAGCACGTTGGGGTCGGCGTCGCCGGTCAGCGCATCGTCGTTCGACGACCCAGTCAGGTTCTCGATCGTCGCGAGCGTGTCCTTGCCGACACCGGTGTCCTGTGCCGCCGCGATCGCGAGGCTCACGGTGACGGCCCGGTTCGCCCCCGTGTAGCTCGCCGTGTCGCTGCCGACGTCCCCCGTGAGGTCGTCGTCGCCGGCGCCGCCGGTCAGGGTGTCGTCGCCGGCGCCGCCGGAGATGGCGTTCGCGCCCGAGGCGCCGGTCAGCGTGTCACCGCCCGAGCCGCCGACGAGGCCCTCGACGTTCGAGAGCGTGTCTGAGTCGGCGGCGCCCGTGTCCTGCGAGGAGCTCGTCGCAAGGCTCACGGTGACAGCGGCCGTGGCGCCGGCGTAGCTCGCGGCGTCGGACCCTCCGGCTCCGTTCACGGCGTCGTTGCCCAGACCTCCCTCGATGACGTTGTCTCCTCCATCGCCGGTGAGCGTGTCGCCGCCGTCGCCGCCGATCAGGTTCTCGAACCCGGCCAGCGTATCGCTCCCCGATCCGCCGGTGCTCTGCGCGGTCGAGGTCGCAAGGCTCACGGTCACCGCCGAGGTCTCGCCCTCGTAGCTGACCGTATCGGTGCCGCCTCCGCCGGTGAGCGTGTCGTCGCCATCGCCGCCGTTGATCACGTTGGCGTTGCTGCCGCCGGTCAGCGTGTCACCGTTCGCCGACCCGAGGAGGTTCTCGATCGAGGTGAGCGTGTCGCCGGCGGCGTCGCCGCCCGAAGTCGCGCCCGTCTGCAGATTCACCGTGACGCCCGTCGCCGACCCCGCATACGAGGCCGTGTCCGACCCGGCCCCGCCGGTGATCGCGTCTGCGCCGGCGCCACCCTCGATCGTCATGTCGCCGGCGAACGCCGACCCCAGGCCGCTCCCGCCCGCGCCGCCGATCGTGTCGGCTCCGCCGCCGCCGTCCACGACCGCCCGCTCGATTCCCGCGAGGACAACGTCGGAACTCGCGTCACCGTCGACGGTCGCGCCGGTCGTGCCGATCGTGATGGTGTCGCCGCCGCCCGTCCCGGTGACCCCGAACGTGTCCCGCGTTCCCGATGCGAGATCGATGTCGAAGTCCATCGTGTCGGGAAAGGCCGTCGTGCCGCTTTGATCGATCGTGGCCGACTCGTCGCCCGTCGACCCATCGACCGCGATCGTGTCGGTGTCGGTCGTGTCGTGGACACCACCGGACGTGCACGGCGCGGTGTTGGTGTCGGCGCCGTTCACGAGGACGGTGCCTCCGGCACCGACCCGCAGCGTGACGCTGTCGCCCGCCCCGAGCGTCACGGTGAGCGTCCCCGAGCTGAACGAGCAGGCGACGGTCGCGTCGGCGCTCTGGACGAGCACCGAGGCAAGGAGCGCAGACGTGAAGGCGAGCGTCACCGTGAGCCGTGTCGCCTTCATCTGCCCCCTCCTCCCCCGCCCGACGCGTTGCATCGTAAGCGAACCCACCGGCGGGCAAACCAAGAGGCGACGTCGCAGGGACGTCTCAGGTAAGACACCGGAGGACCGCGGGGCGTTCCGGGAAGAGTTCCGGGAAGAGAAGAACCGGCCCCTCGCGGGGCCGGTTCCTCTCTCCGAAGCTGGAGAAGGTCTCGAAACTTAGCGGTTCCTCCGACTGGCCGAGACCGCCTTGAGGCAGTCGTCTGCGTTGCTGTTCACGGACACCTTGGGGGCCTTCGCCCGATACTTGCCCGGCTTGTCCTTGATCCGCTTCTTGTAGGAACCGCTGGCGCTCGTCGACGTCGAGCCGACGGTCTTCCAGTGCCCAGACTTACGGCGCTGGATCTTGACGGGGACGTCCGACACGCACGCGGTCGTCGAGTCGGCGACGCTGACCGTCCCCTTCGCGACCAGGTGCTTCTTCAGGGCCAGCGTGATGGTCCTGGCGTGCGTGGTACTCACCACGAAGTCGTCGGTGCTCGTAACCGTTCCGCCGCCGACCGTGACCTTGATCTTGCCCGTCGTGGCGCCCGTGGGCACCGTCGCCGTGATCGAGGTCGCCGAGACCACCGTGAAGGTCGTCGCAGCCGTGGTATTGAAGGTTACGCCGGTCGCACCTGTGAACCCTGTGCCCGTGATCGTCACCACGGTGCCGACGGGGCCGTGGGTCGGCGTGAACCCGGTGATTGTCGCGCACGACGAAGACACGGTGAAGTTGGTGAGCGTGGAGCCCGTGCCGCTAGGTGTCGTGACTCTGATCGGACCCGTTGTCGCCCCCGTCGGCACGAACACATCAATCCTCGTCGCCGAAGCGACGCTGAAAGCCGGAGCGTTGGTGCCATTGAACTCCACGCCCGTAGCCCCCGTGAAGTTCGTCCCCGTTAGAGCGACTGCAGAACCAACGGCTCCGCATGTGGGTGTGAATGAGGGGATTGTGGGACAGCTGCTGCTGCCCACCGTGAAGCTGGTGGCGCTGTCGGCGGTACCTGACGCGTTCGTGACGTGAATGGCGCCTGTCGTCGTTCCTGTATTGACCACGGCCGTGATGGAATTGGTCGAATCGATACTGAACGACGCTGCGGCGGTTGTGTTGAACAACACCGATGTCACGTTGGGGTTGTCGAAGTTAGTGCCGGTTATCGTCACCACGCAGCCAACCGGGCCGGTAGCGGGTGTGAACGACGAGATCGTCGGATTCGCAGCGAAGGCCGGAGCCTCGAGGCCGAGCACGAGAAACGCTACGCCGACGCCGATCCCGGCGATCCGCCGGCCCATGTGTCGCTTCAAGTTGATCATAGTTCCGTCCTCACCTTTCGCATCGACGTGGTTCCTCCTCCGGCAATTCATCGCCAACGAGGCTCTGCATCCACTGCTCCTTCCCTCGTACCCTCGCTCCCTGGAGGCACCCAGCACAAGGAGGGGAAGTCGAGCGGACCCTATCCCCCGTTCCCTCGCGAGTCAATTACGCGGGGCCTCCTCCCGACCTCTTAGAACGGTCGGCGGGGCGGAAGGTTGCGGCCGGGCTTCAGCCGGCGTCGGTGAGGGAGACCGAGCCCTTGTAGAGGGTTCCGTCGGGCCAGACGCCGAGGGTGATGTCGATGCGGCCGGTCGTCGGCACCCCGACCATCGCCCCCTGGTCGTCCTTCGGCGTGTAGGTGCCGTCGAACGAGTAGGTGACGGACCGGTTCCGGAACTGCTTGTGGCCGTCGACGTACGCGGTCGCCTCGTACGAGCGCGGTCCCGAGGGAGTGGACAGGACGAACGTGACGTCGATCTTGCCGACCTGCCGGTCCGCGCTTCCCGAGGCGTCGAGGGTGAACGGCCAGGCATGGTCGCCGTCGCCGTCGGTCGCGACGCCCTTGACGGACTCGTCGAAGGTGAGCTTCTCGGCGAGGTCGCCCTGCACGTTGGTGGAGACGAGCTCCGTCGTCGCCCCGTCGCAGTCGCACGGCAGGACCGACTGGATCGAGGCCGTGAAACCGAACGCGAACGCCGGGGCCGGCGGGATCACCGGGCCATTGGTCTTCGAGGCCTCCGGGCTCTCGCTCGGCGAAGGCGATGCCGACGGGTCCGAGACGGCGCTGGTCTCGGGCGTGGGAGTGGGCTCCACGACGGCGGCCTCTCTCGTCTTGTCGTGAGCCGGGCGCACCATGCGTTCGGGCAGTTTCTTGGGCTCGTGCTTGTCCCGCTTGACCACATGCCTGGGGGCAGGCGCGGCGGTCGTCGCGGGCGGCGGCGCCACGACGGGCGTCGCGCGCTCGACCGGGCGGTGCCCCTCGTGCCGGTTCACCACGACTGCGCCCGCGGTGACGCTGCCCGCGACGAGCAGCGACACGGCC
>DASYQJ010000025.1:0-3451 GCA_036005605.1 Acidimicrobiia bacterium | reverse complement strand
AAGGTCGTCGATGCTCGCGGCCGAGGAAGGTTAGGCGAACGTGAAGAGGGCCGATGGACGTCGAACTGGTCACCCGACGACGACGACGGACTTCCCCTGGGTTCGTCTTTGCTCCAAGTCGCGGATGGCGTCGGGTACCTGGTTCAGCTGGTACGTCCGGCCGATGACCGGCATCACCTTGCCAGCCTCGATGAGGTCCTTGAGTACGACGAGGTCCGCGCCGCTGTGCTTGACGGCGAGCGTGGTGAGCTTCTGCTTGACGAACGGGGACATCATCGGCGCCTGCACCATCCGCCCCGCCTTGCCGACCCACTTGCCGCCGCCCTCACCTCCGACGATCACGAGCGTCCCTCGCGGCGTGAGCGC
The DNA here is from genome assembly GCA_036005605.1 of Acidimicrobiia bacterium. Taxonomy (GTDB): domain Bacteria; phylum Actinomycetota; class Acidimicrobiia; order IMCC26256; family JACDBD01; genus JALZAA01. The sequence goes on along the minus strand of DASYQJ010000025.1, from coordinate 3,085 downwards.
TCGCCCGAGTTCTGCAATGGGGCGTGCGCCAGCGGTCTCAACGATCACGTCCCAGTGACGCCCCATCTTCGCGAAGTCGTCCTGCGTGTAGTCGACGACGTCGTCCGCGCCGATGGACCGCATCACCTCGAGCTGGGCGGCGTTCCCCACACCGGTGACGCGGGCTCCGATGGCCTTGGCGATCTGCACGGCGAACGTTCCGACCCCACCGGCCGCGCCGATGATCAGTACCGACTGACCCTTCGTCACCCCGCCCTTGTCGCGGACGGCTTGCAGCGCGCTGGTGCCGGTGATGGCGACGGTCGCGGCCTGCTCGAAGGACAGGTTCGCCGGTTTGGCCGCGAGCAGACCCTCGCGAACCGACACGTACTCGGCGAAGGCACCCTCGCAGGTTCCATACACCTCGTCTCCGACGTGGATCCGAGTGACCCCCTCGCCGATCGCCTCGACGGTCCCCGCCATCTCCTGACCCCGCACGCGGGCCTTCGGCCGGGACAGCCCGAGCTTCGGACGGATCGCGTAGGGCAGACCCGTGATCACGTGCCAGTCGCCGATGAAGACGCTCGCCGCATGAACGCGGACCAGCACCTCACCATCGCGGGCTTCCGGGCGGTCGATGTCCACCAGCACAAGGTTGTCCGCGGTGCCGTACTCGTCTTGAACGATCGCCTTCATGGGTTCCCTCTACCGTCGGGCGGGTTCGGACGACCACCCGCCTGGTTGCAGCATGACACGGCGACATCGGGAAGCGCCGGGCGCAGCGGCAAGACGCCACGTCAGGCACCGAGCGGGACAGCACAATGTGCACACATCCAGTGTCTAGGTTCAGATGATGGGTTACACGGCGGCTTCACTTGATGGATAACTGGGAGAATGCTTACCCACCCGGAGAGCGCTCCTCGAACCGCCGGTTAGCGTCGATCACCACGACAAGGCGCGACGACACGAGGAGACCTGATGAAGGCGATCGTCCAGGAGCGGTTCGGGCCGCCGGACGTCCTACAGCTGGTGGACACCGACCCGCCCGAGATCGGCGCCGGCGACGTGCTGGTTCGGGTACACGCCGCCGCGCTCAACCCGTACGACTGGCACATGATGCGAGGCGACCCTCTCATCGCGCGGCTGATGGGAGGAGTGGGGCTGAGGAAGCCGAAGGCCCGGGTGGCCGGGGTAGACGCGGCCGGACGGGTGGAGGCGGTCGGCGCGAACGTGCGCGGGCTGCGGCCCGGCGACGAGGTGCTCGGCTTCTGCCAGGGGGCGTTCGCTGAGTACGCCCGTGCCGAGGCGGACAAGGTGGTGCCCAAGCCGGTGAGCCTGACCTTCGAGCAGGCGGCGGCGGTCCCGATGGCGGGGGCGACGGCCCTGCGGGGGATCCGGGATGTGGGTGCGGTGCGAGCCGGGCACCGGGTGCTCGTCAACGGGGCCGCCGGCGGCGTCGGCACGTACGCCGTCCAGATCGCGACAGCGCTGGGCGCGGAGGTCACCGGGGTGTGCAGCACCCGCAACGTCGAGCTGGTGCGCTCGATCGGCGCCGCACACGTCGTCGACTACACGACCGAGGACTTCACCGACGGGCGCGCACACTACGACGTGATCCTCGACAACGTGTGCAACCGGCCGCTGAGCCGGCTGCGCCGGGCACTGACGCCGACGGGGACCCTCGTGCTCAACGGCGGCGGCTCACCCGGCCGCGTGGTTGGGGCGGTGGGCTCCATTCTTCGAGCGGTCGTGGTCAACGGTCTCGTCCGAGAGCGGCTCCGACTGATCCCGCACGAACAGAAGCGCGAGCAACTACTCACCCTCACCGGGCTCATCGACGCCGCGAAGCTCACACCGATCCTCGACCGGACCTACCCGCTGGCCGACACGGCCGAGGGCCTGCGCCATGTGGAGCAGGGGCACGCACGCGGCAAGGTCGTCATCACCGTGGCGTAGACCGGCGAGGCGCAGGGACCCAGCGGACGTCCCTCGCACCTCGTTCCGCGCCCGGCGGGACGCTCTCCCTGGCGGCCGCCAGCGAAGTTAGGTGCGGCTCTTTGTGTGCGACTCGCGGCATGGTCGCGATGAGCACGCTCCGCGGCAATTGAGGATGTTCCTCGGCCGCCACATAATGCACAACTATGCGAGTAAGGCGGGTGATGGCCGGACTGGACCGCTTCATTCGACGGCGTCGGATATCGCCGACAAGCAGGGCCATCCGGCGCAGATCAACCGCTCTGGCCCCGGCTCGAGGTCCTCTTCGGCGGCCGCGCCGGCCTCGGCGTCGGCGTGCCGATGCGGGGCATGTGGCTGCGCAGACTGTCGCAGCCCGGCACTCTCATCTCGCGACGGGTTGTCGGGCTGCGGCGAAGTTCGCTGGTGAGCTCCTGGGTATCCAGCTCCGCGGGCCGTTGGGTTGGCGCTGCCCGTCGTGCGCCGGCGGATGCAACGGGAGCTTCAGCGTGACATCGCCACGATCAAGGCAACGCTGGAAGCTCCGAGCAAACCTTTTGAACGCTCTGGGTAAGAAGGAGCGTGGGAGAATGACGAGGCAAGGCGTGAGTGCGCCGACCTCGGGAGCACGCAGGTGTCGATGCGTCGATCCTTCGGAAACGGCAGTGTCCTGGATGCCGCCACAGGCGATGGAGGCGAGCACGGGATTACCGTGATCGACGGCGGATGCCAGTTGATGTTCGAGCCGATGGTCGGCGGTGCGCGGAAGGTGATGCGCTTTCTCTTCACACCATGACCGGCAAGGTCCCGAGGGCACGCGAGGCCCGCTTGGTCACCGGAGGGATCTGAGGTTTCCGATGTCAATCCCGGCGGGCGGAGGAAGCGCCGTCGTGGCGACGGATCGGCTGAGCGCGGCGGATCTGAGCATGATCTGGCCGGAGGATTTCGGGTGGCCCCAGGCCATCGGGGCGATCGCTGTCCTCGACGGCTCGGTCCTCGTCGACGCCAACGGCCGCTTCCGGATCGAGGAGGTCCGGGATCAGATCGGGCGCCGCCTGCCTCCGCTGGCTCGGTTCCGGCAATGCCTGTATATGCCGCGTCGGGGCCTTGGGTGGCCTCTGTGGGTGGACGCGAGCTCGGTCGATGTGGCCCG
>DASYQJ010000024.1:0-5240 GCA_036005605.1 Acidimicrobiia bacterium | reverse complement strand
TTCGATCACGCTCCCTACGCCGAAGACGCCGAGATCTCGGACCCGAGCGGCAAGTACAAGGGCAAGGCGCAGATCCTCCAGTCATTCAAGGTCTGGAAGACCGCGTTCCCGCAGGGCACCGGCGAGGTGACCAACCAGATCGCCATGGGCGATCACGTCACGTCCGCCGTCACCTTCAAGTCCACCCACACCGGACCGCTCGTGGCGCCGAGCGGCACGATCCCGCCGACGAACAAGCCGGTCGAGCTCAAGGTCGTGCTCGTCAGCTCGTTCCGCAACGGCCTGATCCAGCGCGAGCGCACCTACTACGACCAGGCCGACTTCATGCGTCAGCTCGGCATCACGCTTCCACCGAAGCCGTAGCACCTACTTAAGCGCAAACGAAAGGAGCACCCACGGGGGTGCTCCTTCGTCGTCATGCGAAAATCGGGATGCGACCAACTGTGCCGACCTAGCTCAATGGCAGAGCAGCGGTTTTGTAAACCGCAGGTTCCGGGTTCGAGCCCCGGGGTCGGCTCTGGGCCCCCGGGCCGCGCGGCGGCCCGAGTCTCAGTTACGTACCAGGCCTCCGGTAATTGATCCAGATTGAAGTACTAGTACCCACCAGGACCACATAATTCGGCGGTCGCCGGGGGGTCGCTCGGTAGGTGGGGAAGGGTACGAGTAGCCGTAGGGTCCTGACCGCCGCACTGCTCTGTGCGGTCCTGACACTTCAGCTGCCACCAGTCGTGGTGGCGGCGGCTGCCGCGCCGGCCGCCGAGAAAATTACGCCGGCCGCGCTACCGCCGGCCATAGCTCTCGAGAAGCCACGCTCCGAAGCGCAGGCGCAGAACGGCATCGTGGAGCAGAGCGCGCTCGCCATCGACCCTGGCGCATCGGCCGCAGCGACTGTGATCCCAGGCGACGGCATGTCGGCACCGAGCGTCGTTCCCGGCTGTATTCCAGCGCCACGCAATTTGACCGCGTGGTGGCCTGGCGACGGCAATCCGTTCGACATCACGGGCGGGCACAACGGCTACCGCGCTGGCTCCTTCGCGCCAGGAAAGGTCGCGCAGGCCTTCGACCTGAATGGCAGGAACTGGGTCGAGGTGCCGAACAGCGATGCGTTCCACTTCGGCACGCGCGACTTCACGATCGACCTGTGGGCGAATTTCCGGTCGTTCAACCTCTCCGGCGACCAGAGCAGCAACATCCTCATCGGCAACGACGAGGGCGGCGGTTTTGTCAACAAGTGGTTCTTTTCGGCAGGTGGTGGAATCCTCAGCTTCCACGTCAACGGTCCGCAGGCAGGCACCGGTGGCAGTGGGCGCTACATCGTCAGCGCTCCGTGGGCCCAGCAGCAGAATCGCTGGTGGCACCTGGCCGTAACGCGCGCCGGGAGCCTCTGGACGATCTATGTGGACGGCTTGGCGGTTGGCTCGGAGACGAACACGCTCACGGTTCCCAGTCCGAACGCACCGCTGACGATCGGACAGGCCGAGAACGTCGGATACGTCGACGGGTTGATCGACGAGGTCGAGATCTTCAACGATCGCGCGCTCTCACAGTCGGAGATCCAGTCGATCTACGTCGCCGGAATCGCGGGCAAGTGCAAGCCGACACGCCCGGTATCGTTCGCCCCGGCGATCGATTCGCCATCGGGCAACGGTCCGAACGCGATCGCCACCGGCGACTTCAACCACGACGGCAGGCTGGACCTCGTCGTAGCGAACGGCGGCAACAACGGCTTCATCGCCAATACCGTCACGATCCTTCAGGGCGACGGCGCAGGTCGCTTCGCCGTTCGCCAGACGCTTTCCGTGAGCGGCGACCCGACCGGCGTCGCGGTCGGCGATTTCAATAGCGATGGGAACCTAGACCTCGCCGTCTCGGACCTGAGCAGCAACATTACGGTCTTCATCGGCGTCGGCAACGGCACGTTCGATCAGCGCTCGCCCATCTTCGTCGGCGGCGGAGGAGCGTCGTCGGTCGTCACCGCGGACTTCGACGGCGACGGACGGCTTGATCTCGCCGCGCCGCTCGGCATCGGCAGGGTGTCCGTGCTGCTCGGCAACGGCGACGGCTCCTTCGGGCCGGATCGGCGTAGTCCGGTGGGGACGGATCCGCGATCGATCGCCGTCGGTGACTTCAACCGCGATGGTCGTCTGGACCTTGCGGTTTCGAACTATGGCAGCCACGACATCAGCGTGCTGTTGAACGCGGGCGCCGGCGATTTCGCGCTGCTCCAGACGATTCCCGCGGAGGGCGACAGCAACTACATCGTCACCGGCGATTTCGATGGAGACGGCAGGCTCGATCTCGCGGTGGCCGGGGCAGGTGCGTTCGTGAGCCCGGGCGGCGTGAGCATCTTCCGCGGGCGCACGGACGGCAGCTTCCAGGCGCCGCCGCTCCACGTGGGTATGCCCGCGACGTCGCTGGCCGTCGCCGACGTGAACGGTGATGGCGCGCTCGATCTCGTCGAAGCGACGAGCAGCAGCCTCGCTCATGTACTGGTCGGAAACGGCGACGGCACGTTTGGCGCGCCGACGGGATATAGCGTCGGCGCCGACGTCGTGGCCGTTGCCGCTGGGGACGTCAACAACGACTGGCGGCCTGAGCTCGTCGCCGCGAACCTCGTCTCGAGCACCGTGAGCGTCCTTATGAACACGACGCCGCCACCGACGCCGGTGATCACGCTCGGCGTGTCCATCAGCGGTTCGGGATCGGGCACGGTGAGGAGCAGCCCCGCCGGTATCAACTGTCCGCCGACGTGCAGCGCCGACTTCCCGCAGGGGTCGGCAGTCACGCTCACGGAGCGCGCGAGCGCGAACTCGACCTTCTTCTTCTGGGGCGGATTCGCGCCGTTCGGCTGCGGGCTCACTTGCACGGTGACGATGGACGCCGCGAAGACGATGACCGCCAAGTTCAACACGGCGCCGCTCGGGACGACTCCGAGCCTGAGCTGCCTCGCGCCGAGCGCGACGGTCATCAACTGCTCTTTCAGCGAGTCGATGTCGAGCGACGGCTCCGGCGATGCCAGCGACTTCTCGCACTATTCGCTGAGCGGCGGCCTCACCGTCGGCGGCGGCGTCTTCACGACCGACGACGCACGCAATCTGACGCTGCGGCTCGCCTGCACCCCGATCTCCACGCCGGTGAGCGGCTGCGGTGCAGCCAACAAGCTCGCGCAGGGTGGGACCTACACGCTCACTGCCACGAACGTCCAGACCGCGGGCGGCACCTTCGTGCCCGGTCCGCTGAGCGCGACCTTCACGCTCAACGACACGACCCCGCCAACGGCGACCGTGACACAGGCAGGGGCGAGCACGCTCGTGCTGAGGTTCAGCGAGCCTGTCGATTCCGCGGGTCTCACTGCGGCGAACATCACCTGGGACGGGAGTCCCTTCCCGGGCGGCATCGCCATCCTCAGCCTCGGCCCGAACAACTGCGAGCTCATCGATCCGACCTGCAACGCTGTCGTCAGGCTTGACTTCCTGGCGGGCTCCGTGCCGACCGGAGCACACACGCTGGCGCTGGCGAACATCACCGACGGCGCCGGCAACCCTCTCGCCGGTACGACGTCGTTCCCGATCACGCTATCGGCCGACACGACGCCTCCGGCTGCCACCCTGATCCGAGCCGCGGACGGCACCCTGAATGGCAAGCGCGTGTCGCGCTTCCAGCTGGACTTCAGCGAGGCCATGGCGCACACCGCCAATGGATTTACGGCGACGCAGTCCGTGAACACGATCGCCAACTACACGCTGCTCAATCCGGACCTGTCGCCCGCCACGACCGGAGGCGCCAGCGGTGCAGGCTCGCCGATCACGATCAACCGCGTCGACGCAGGCGACAACGGCTCACAGCCGGACAGGTTCCAGCTGCGGCGGGCAAGACTTCGTTTCAGCGCGCTGCTGAAGCCCAACGTTGCGTACGTGCTGAACGTCTCGAATCTCACGGACGAGGCCGGCAATCCGCTCGGGCCCCAGTCGTACACGCTGCTGTGGCCGGGCGACACGACGCCCCCATCGGTACAACATGCGATCGCGACGCCCACGCGGCTGTTTGTGGACTTCACCGACGACATCCTCGCGACCGTCGACGGCGAGGGCAGTTACAACACCCACGCCTGTGTGATGACGAGCTACCAGGCGAAACCGGGCTCGAGCGGTGAGGCTGCCCTCAACGCATGGCTCGCGACGCTCGGTACGAACTCGACGCTCCCGGGCGCAGCGGGCCAATTCTTCAACAGCCAGACCAACGGCGCGTTCACCGGCGGCACAGGCGCCGTCGACAACGGCTTCGGGGATGGCTGCACCTTCAACCAGGATCCGACCAGGGAGCACTTCTTGAATGTCGTGAGTACCCCCACGCTGTCCTCGGGCTTCGCCAACACGGTGGACACGGGCGACCAGCTCACGTTCACGTTCAACGAAGCCGTCAGCGTCGCGGCGAACGCCGTCATCCGGGTGACCGATAGTGACTGTGGCTCGGCGACGAACGCCGGCGCGGCGACATGCTCGGGCGGGCAGACCAACACCGTCGCCGACATCATCTGCGGCACCAACGCGAGCTGCACGCTCGACAGCCCAAGGACGACGCTGACCGTCACCATGACGGCCAACCCGACGATCGTCGCTGCAGGCTCGGTTTCCGGCGCGCAGTACCCGGTGGTGATCACTGACAGCTCGGGTATGACTGCGACCACCGGCAACACCTCGGACCATACGACGACAACGCCTGCAGCAGCCCTCGCGCCGGGCACGTACACCCTGCAGATCAGCGGCGCGAGCATTACCGACGACTACGGCAACGTGATCGTGCCGAACCCGACGTTCGCGACGCTGACGGTCGCTCCGCCGACGGCACTGACCTACCCGCTGACGCTCACATTGCAGGGTAGCGGCAGCGGCTACGTGACGAGCTCGCCGCCCGGCATCACCTGCCCGCCGACCTGCAGCGCGGACTTCCCGGTCGGCTCGGCCGTGATGCTCACGCAGCTCGCGAGTGCGACGTCGTCGTTCTCCGGTTGGAACCAGCTGGGCTGTTCGACTTTCTGCGCCGTCACGGTCGACGGGCCGAGATCGGTCACAGCGAACTACAACACGGCGCCGGCCGGCGTCGCGCCGGCGCTGACGTCGTGCAGCGCGCTGAACGCGACGACGATCAGCTGTTCCTTCAACGTGTCCATGTCGACCGACGGTTCGGCCGACATCAACGACGTGTCGCATTACTCGATCGACGGTGGCGTGACGCTCGGC
>DASYQJ010000023.1:0-5374 GCA_036005605.1 Acidimicrobiia bacterium | reverse complement strand
CCGAGGTTGAATCCCTCGACGCTCAACCCGAGGTAATCCGTGTAGAAGTCGCGGGCCGCGGCGATGTCAGCAACCGTGAGGTTCGCAACGATGCCGGTCACTTGCATAGATCCTCCTCGTCCACGTCGATGTTGGAAGCCGACCGATGGTGGTTCACCATATTTGGCGATCCTCTCGAGGGGCTACGAACAACGCACGCTGTCCCAGAATGGCGCTGGCTCCAGGAGCGCGCGGCTACCACCAAACGCCGGATCCGATTGTCGCGTGACGCCGGGTCGCGTTCGCCGCCGGTACGATCGCTCTCGATGTCATCGGGATCGCACGAACATCCCGCGCCAGCCCATGCGCATCCCCACTCCGACCGGAACTGGGCCCGGCAAGCTCTACGCCGACTCCGGCATGGCCACATCCACGACGCGGGCACCGACCCCGTAGTGGCGTCATCGAAGGACGGGATCAAAGCGCTCCGGCTGTCGCTCGGTGTTCTTGCCGCGACGGCGCTTGCGCAAGGTGCGGTCGTCGTTCTCACAGGGTCGGTCGCGCTGCTCGGCGATTCGCTGCACAATCTCGCGGACGCATTGACAGCGGTTCCGTTGTGGATCGCGTTCCGTCTCGGCCGGCGGGCTCCCAACGAGCGCTTCACCTACGGCTACGGGCGGGCAGAAGACCTTGCTGGTGTCGTCGTCGTGTTGGTCATTGCAACCTCGGCCGCGCTCGCCGCGTACGAGGCGATCGACCGTCTCGTCCATCCACAAGACGTGGACTTTCTGGCCGTGGTGGCGCTGGCCGGCGTGTTGGGATTCCTTGGCAACGAGGTTGCCGCCCAAATCCGCATCCGCACCGGCCGCCGAATCGGATCTGCCGCACTCGTCGCCGACGGCCTGCACGCCCGCATCGACGGGCTCACCTCGCTCGCCGTAGTTGCCGGCGCCGCCGGCGTCGCCGCCGGCTGGGACGCAGCAGACCCGATCGCCGGGCTCGTCATCACCGCCGCGATCCTCGTCGTTTGCCGCGACGCCGCCCGCCTCGTGCTTCGGCGTCTCCTCGACGCCGTCGATCCAGAGGTGTCGCACAAGATCTTCCACATCGTCGAGTCGACGCCGGCGGTCGAATCGGTTGACCGGATCCGGTCGCGTTGGATCGGCCACCGGCTCCACATCGAAGTCGAGATCAGCGTCGACCCGGACCGGACCCTCGAGCAGTCCCACCGCATCGCCCACGAAGTCGAGCACCGCCTCCTGCATCTCGTGGCAAGAGTCGGCCCCGTCATCGTGCACACGAGCCCCGGCGCCCGAGCCGGCCGTGATCCACACGGACTGCTCGCACACCACCGAGACGGAGCCTCCCACGACCACGACTTCAACAGCCGCTGAGCGCGGCATCGATCACGCCGGTTGGGCTGCCACCTCGCGAACGCACCACGCGTACAGGGCGTCGTAGACGAACACGGCCCGCTCAAGAAGCCGATAATCGTCCGGTTCGGCGTCGAGCCCCCCGACACCGATGGCCAAGAGCCCAGGCCCTGCCGGGTCGGTACGCAGGTCCACCTCGATGTCCGCCGCATGCACGATCCGCGCCAAACGGGCCAGCGCAGTGTCATCGCCGAGCCCGAACTCATCGATGAGAACCTCGAACGTGCACTTCCCGGCACGATGCGTGAACTCGGCATCCGGCGCATCAAAGGACCGACCGCCCTCCGTCTCCGCCACACGGAGCACCTGATCGGCCGGCACGTACAGAAACTCGGCGTCAGGATCGATGAAACGGCGAATGAGCCACGGGCACGCGATGCGATCGGTCTTTGGTCGAGCCCGCGTCACCCACTTCATCAAGGCTCCCCCCGCGCGCTTGAACACTGCGACCGTAGTCGTATCTTCCTTCCATGCCCGGCGCACGCCGCACGAGGCACAACAACAGCCCAAGCTTGGCACTCATCGCGCTCGTGCTCACGCTCGCGCTCCCGAGCATCCCGACCTCTTCCTCACCATCGCCCCGCCTGCCACTTCGCCGCATCGCAGACGTGCGCCTCCCCGGTTCGCCTTCACGATTCGACTACCAAGCCCTCGACCCCACACGACGTCGCATCTACGTCGCGCACCTCGGGGCAAACCAACTCGATGTGGTCGACCTCGACCACCTCACCGCCGTCGGCGCCGTAGATCACGTCGCGAACGTCCACGGCGTCCAAGCCGCGCCGGACCTCGACCTCGTCTACGCCTCCGCCACGGGCGACGACGAGGTCCTCGCCATCGACGCCACCACACTCGAGGTGCGGTTCCGCGTCCCGAGCGGCGACTTCCCCGATGGCCTCGCCTACGACCCCACCGATGCGCGCGTGTTCGTCTCGAACAAGAACAACGGCGCGATCGCCGCGCTCGACGCTCAAACCGGACAGCTCACGCAGACCATCAAACTGTCCCGGGAGACCGGCAACGTCGTCTACGACCCAGTGGACCCAGCCGTCTTCGCGGCAGTGCGCCCGCCAGACGAACTCGTACGTGTCGACCCTTCGAACGGAGCGATCACTGCCCGAACTCGACTCCGTGGATGCAACGGCGCGCACGGCCTCTACATCGAAGCACGCGTACACCTCGCGTTCGTCGCCTGCGAGCGCAACGCGCGCCTCGCCGTCATCGACCTCATGACAATGCGTCAAAGCTCGCTCGCCAAAGTGGGCAACAACCCCGACGTACTCGCCTACGACAACGAACTACGGCGCCTCTATGTCGCATCTGAGAGCGGCATTGCCACCGTCTTCGAGCTTCGCGCCTCGTCCCTCGCCGAACTCGGTCGAGCAAGACTCGCCCCGCACGCCCACTCCGTCGCAGTCGATCAAGCCACACACCACGTTCTCTTCCCGCTCCAAGACATCGACGGGCATCCCGTCCTCAGAGTGATGCAGCCCACCAACAGCCGGTTCGCGGTCTGATTTCGAACCAGTGACCGCAGGTGACGACTGGCGAGGAGTCAACCGGGATTGCATGACGGCACGCATGAAGCCCGTTCCGGTCGCGACCGCGCGCCTTGCCCTACGCGCCGTGCTCGTCCTCGGCGCCATTGTCGAGTACCCGAACTCTGAGCGCGGGTTCGAACAGCGACTCGCCGCTCGCCACCACGCGCACGGCATCCACGATGTCGCCGCCTTTGATCTGTTTGAGCACGAAGCCGGACGCGCCCGCCAAGATTGACTCGACGATCGTGACCTCATCGTCGAACGCGCTGAACATGACGCATTTGATCTCGGGATGCCGTGAGCGAATCTCACGACAGACCTCTACGCCGTTGCCGTCGGACAACCGGACATCGAGCACCGCGACATCTGGTTCGACTAGTGGAATTCCCAACAGCGCCTCGACGGCGGTGCCGGCCTCGCCAACGACCTCGATGTCGCCGCTGTCTTCCAGCAGTTCCTTGAGGCCGCGTCGGACCACGTCATGGTCGTCGAGGACGAACACCCTGGTCATTTACCCACCCGCCCATCTGGGGTCGGCGTGGTGCGCTCATCGCGTCAAGCAAACGCCGCCAGCAGGGGCTGAACCAGCTCGTCACAAGAACGGTACGGACTCGGTCATCCCGATGCAAGGGTGGCCGTGCTTACCCCAGCGGGTCGAGGCGGGGGGAAGGTGATCCGAGCGCGACGCTCCGCTCGAGACCGTCACTGATGATCGACACTTCGTACGCGATGCGCTCAGCGCGTGGCGCGGGCGCAACAGGCGCTGGCTCTGGCCGTCCACATCGTGCGGTTGCTGAGGCTGTCGCGTGGGTACGCCTCTCCGGGCTGCCCGTGGGACCCCTGCCCTCCCGTCGAAAGGCGACCTCCCTTGAATCAATACACCGGCATCACCGATTGCTACGACCTGCTCATGCGAGGTGGTTACTACGACCACGACACCATGGCAGGAGCCGCCGATGCAGTCATGGGAGACCGGAAGAAGGTGCTCGAACTGGGCGTCGGGACCGGGCTGTTCGCGCAGAGCTTGGCCGGTAGAAAGCCGGACTGCGATATCACCGGAGTCGATTTCACGCCGTCCATGCTGGAAATAGCACAAGACCGGGTCGGCGCCGATACCCGGCTGATCGAAGCCGACGTGACCTCGATGGACCTCAAAGACACGTTCGATGCTGCGATCTCGAGCGGCGGTGTTTGGGTCATCATCGATGCAAAGGACGAGTTTCTGCTCGGTACCCACCTATCGCACCGTGACCAAGAGGTCGAGGGACTGAAGAACGTGAGCGCCCATCTCGAGTCGGACGGTCTGCTGCTCCTCAGCATCCAAGAGATGCATCACGATCTCGATCTGACTCTGCCCGAAGGCGTTGTCTACTCCCAGCGGATCTCCGTCACGGAGGAGACGAAGGAGCTGGATGAGCACTTCATGATCGAGAAGCAGTACAGCTTCACGCAGGATTCCGAGGTAATCGGCGAGGAGACCTTGAATCTGGGTTTCTATCGGCAAACGCGATGGACGAGATCCTCGGCGAAGCCGGCTTCGAGTTCGAGCGCGTCGACGACGACAGGCAGTTCTTCGTGTACTCGAACCGCAGCGAGCCCGCGGCGAGGCGTAGGCCGAGTCCCGACGATGGAATCGCGGGCCCAGGATCAGCTCGATCGGTCGCGGTCCACTGGCGACTTGAGCGACGGAACCCGCGTCAGTGGGGGTCTCCCTGGCGGCCGAGGGTCTCCACGGGGGTCGCGCCGGGGCGGGTCCACTGCGACGTGGGCCGGCTGGTCGGGCCCCAGGTGGCGACGCCGTCGGCGTCCGTGCGCCAGTACCAGCAGATCGGCGCACCATGCCCACCGGCCGGCGAACCGGCATCAGGGTCCTCGGGCCAGCCCTCGGGGTTGTCCTCCCACGCCTCGCGGCGGCCGTAGGGCGTCATGTCGAGCAGGCCGAGGGACGCGCCGAGCGGCTCGTCTCCACGGCTGGTGGCGGAGTAGGTGAGGAACACGCGGTCGCCGTCGCGCAGGTAACAGACGATGTGCCCCATCTGCCCGCCGACCGGCGGCTCCAGGCCCCGCACCGAGTACCAGGGCTGGGTGTACCCCATGAATTCGACGAAGGGAGCCACCTCGTCCCACGGGCCCGAGGTCAGGATGGCGAACGAGACGCCGCGGGCGTTGAGGTAGACGGCGTCCTCGGCGTGCTTCATGTGCCAGACGTTGAACGTGCAGCCCTCGCACTGCCCCTGGTGCGGCGCGCCGTCGTACCACATCTGCTGGTAGACCATGAGCTCGTCGCGACCCTGGAACAGGTCGACGAACGGGACCGGCCCGTCTGCGCCCGTGACCTCGACCGCGCCGTCGAACTCGACCATCGGCAGCCGCCGCCGGGCAGCGGCGATCGCATCGCCCTCATGGGTGTGCGCCTTCTCG
>DASYQJ010000022.1:0-26979 GCA_036005605.1 Acidimicrobiia bacterium | reverse complement strand
CCGACGGGCCCGTTCGGTCCGTTGAGCATGAAGAAGTTCGGGAAGCCGGGGATCGAGACCGACATGTACGCGCTCGGGCGCGCCGACCACGCCTTCGCCAGCGACTCGCCGCCGCGTCCGATCACGGTCATCGGCCGCATGAAGGCGTCGGTCTTGAAGCCGGTGGCGAGGACCAGGACGTCGAGCTCGTGCAACCGGCCGTCTCGAGTTCGCACGCCCATCGCCTCGAGGCGCTCGATCGCTTCCGTGACGAGCTCGGCGTTCGGTCGCTGGATGGCGTCGTAGAAGTCGGGCGAGATGATCAGCCGCTTGCACGCCGCCTGGTAGTCGGGACGGAGCGCCTCGCGGAGCTCGGGATCGCGCACGTTGTTCTCGAGGTTCTCCCGGCACATGCCGGCGATCATCTTCATCTCGGGCGAATCGGCGTCGACGATGGCGTTGGCGAACGTGTCGAACACCCGCGTGAGGTTCGCCCGCAGCTCGGCCAGCTGCTCCGGTTTCGCCCGAAACTCCGACTTCTCGTCATCGGTGTACGGCGGGTTCTCCTGCGGCATGATCCATTGCGCCGTCCGCTGGAAGAGCGACAGGTTCTCGACCCGGCTGATCAGAGCCGTGACCATTTGCACCGCTGTCGAGCCGGTGCCGACGATGCCCACTCGGGCGCCGTCGAGGGGCACGTCGTGGTCCCAGCGCGCGCTGTGGAACATCGCTCCCTCGAAGTCGTCGAGACCCTCGAAGTCGGGCAGCTTCGGGTGGTGCAGCACACCGGTGGCAGCGATCACGACGTCGACGGCATTGCGATGCCCGCCGGCGGTCTCGACGTGCCACATACCGTCTTCGAACCGACAGCTCGTAACCGCTTCGCCGAACCGGATCTGCTGTTCGATGTCGTGTTCGCGAGCGACCCGCTCGAAATAGCGCTGGATCTCGTCGCCCGGCGAGAAGCGATGGCTCCAGTCGGGCATGGGCGCGAACGAATAGGAATAGAGATGGGACGGGACGTCGCAGGAAAGCCCCGGATAGGTGTTCTCCCGCCACGTTCCGCCGACCCGATCCGCCTTCTCGTAGACCGTGAAGTCGGTGAGCCCTGCTTCCTTCAGCTTGATCGCGCTCAGGATGCCCGCCATCCCGGCGCCGATGATCGCGAACCGCAGCCCGCGGCCGTCGTCGACCAACCCTGTCCCCTTCTCTCGTTCGCTCGGTCCTCGCCGTGCCGGGATTCGACCCCGTCGGGGTCACCTGATTTCATGCTGACACATGAGCACCGTGGACATCCGCCGTGCGGAGACGCGCGCACACACGCAGATCGGCTGGCTCGACAGCTGGCACAGCTTCAGCTTCGGCCGCCACTACGACCCCGCCAACACGCATCACGGCCTGCTGCTCGTGAGCAACGACGATCGCGTGGCGCCCGCCAACGGGTTCCCCACGCACTTCCACCGTGACATGGAGATCGTCACGTGGGTGCTCGCGGGCCGGCTCGAGCACCGCGATTCCGAAGGCAATCACGGCGAGCTCTACCCCGGCCTCGCGCAGCGTATGAGCGCCGGCGCCGGCATCGAGCACTCCGAGATGAACCCGTCCCCGACGGAAGAGGTGCATTTCGTCCAGATGTGGGTCCCGCCCGACACCGAAGGCATCGCCCCCGGATACGAGCAACGCGACGTCAACCGCGAGCTCGACAAGGGTGGGCTTCGTCCGGTCGCATCCGGCCAGGACCACGAGGATGCGATCTCGATCCACCAACACGACGCCGTGCTCTGGGGCGGGCGCCTGGAGCCGAATGAGACGACGACGGTGCCCGACGGCGCGCACGTGCATCTTTTCGTCGCGGCCGGAGAAATCGACCTCCAGGGCGCGGGCGCACTCGCGGAAGGCGACGCGGCGCGCCTCACGAGGGCGGGCTCCCCCACGTTGACCGCGGGACCGGCCGGCGCAGAGGTCTTGGTCTGGGTGACGTCCTAGATGCGTGGGAGAATCGGAGCGTGACCGAACGTCCCGCGCACGTCGATGCGGTCGTGGTCGGCGCCGGCTTCGCCGGGCTCTATGCCCACCACCGGCTGCGGCGGCTCGGCCTGACCATCCAGGGTTACGAAGGGGCCGCCGACGTCGGCGGGACGTGGTGGTGGAACCGCTACCCGGGGGCGCGCTGCGACGTCGAGTCGATGGACTACTCGTACTCGTTCTCGGACGAGCTCGAGCAGGAGTGGACGTGGTCGGAGCGCTACGCGACCCAGCCCGAGATCCTGCGGTACGTGAATCACGTGGCCGACCGGTTCGACCTGCGCCGCGACATTCAGTTCGAGACCCGGGTGACGGCGGCGACCTGGGACGAGGGCGCGCAGCGCTGGGACATCGTCACCGACCGCGGCGACCGGGTGTCGGCACAGTTCTGCATCATGGCGACGGGTTGTCTGTCGGAGGCGAAGGAGCCCGAGATCGACGGCATCGACACGTTCGGCGGCGAGATCTTCCACACCGGCCGGTGGCCCCATGAGGGTGTCGAATTCAGCGGTCTGCGCGTCGGGGTCATCGGGACGGGCTCGTCCGGGATCCAGTCCATCCCGGTCATCGCCCAGCAGGCCGCGCACGTCACGGTGTTCCAGCGGACGCCGAACTTCACGATGCCGGCCAATAACGCTCCGCTCGATCCGGAAGCGATCAGAGCGCGCAAGGCGCGCGCTCGGGAGCACCGCCAGGCGATGCGCGAGTCGCGCGCCGGCGTGGTCGTGCCGATGCCCGAGCATTCGGCGCTCGGCGTCGACGACGAAGCTCGCGAGGCGCAGTTCGAGAAAGCGTGGGCGTCGGGGACGTTGTACGGGATGGTCGCCGCGTTCAACGACCTCCTCGTCGATCGCGACGCCAACGACACTGCCGCCGAATACGTGAGGGCCCGCATCCGCGAGGTGGTGGAGGATCCCGAGGTGGCCGAGCGGCTGTCACCCCGGAACCACCCGTTCGGCACGAAGCGTCCGTGCCTGGACACCGACTACTACGCGACGTACAACCGCGACAACGTCACGCTCGTCGACGTACGGTCCACGCCGATCGTCGCGATCACCCCGACCGGTATCCGGACCGCCTCCGACGAGATCGCCGTCGACGCGATCGTCTTCGCCACCGGGTTCGACGCCATGACCGGCCCGCTCCTCCGTCCCGACATCACCGGTGTCGGGGGCATGACGCTCCGCGACAAGTGGGCCGCCGGGCCCCGCACGTACCTCGGCATCGCGACGGCGGGCTTCCCGAACCTCTTCACCATCACCGGACCGGGCAGCCCCTCGGTGCTGGTCAACATGCTCGTGGCGATCGAGCAGCACGTGGACTGGGTCGGCGACTGCATCGCCTACTTGCGCTCCCGAAACCTCGCGTCGGTCGACGCCACCGTTGAGGCGGAAGACGCGTGGGTCGATCACGTCAACGCCGTGGCCAACCTGACCCTGTTCCCGACGGCCAACTCCTGGTACATGGGCGCCAACGTTCCGGGGAAGCCGCGCGTGTTCATGCCTTACATCGGCGGCTTTCCCCGCTACAACGAGACGTGCGAGGACGTCGCCGCCGACGCCTACCGAGGGTTCACGCTCACTCCGGCGAGCGCACCGGAGCCGGAGCCGTCGCGGTCGTAGCTACTCGAATGCCTCGGTGGAACGCTGCGTGAAGCGGGTTGCGGGCCACTTGCCGGAGTCCACGGCGTCATAGGTCCAGTCCGGCTGCTTCGCTCGCTGACGCTCGTCCAGCACGGCACGGCCGTCCTCGATGTCGACGATGGCGGCGATCAGCTCGGGCTCGACGGGCCGTGCATTTGCGTGCGTGTGCGAACGGGCTTCGTCGGGGAACAGCCGCCGGATGTTTCCGACAACGAGCTGGTGCTGCAGGGCGAGATTGCAGCGGGCGCTGTCGGCGACCGTGCCGATGCGCTTGTCGAGCTCCGCGAGGTCGGCTTCGTTCGCCGTGTCCTTGCACATCCGCGCGAGGATCTCGGCGAGCTCCAACCCGTCCTGCTTGCACGGGACGCACTGCCCGCACGACTCGACGCCCAGGAACCGGGAGACGCCGGCGGCGACGGCGACGAAGTCGGTCGTGTCGTCGAAGACGATGAACCCACCGGTCCCCAGCCCTGTGCCGATGGCCTGCATCCCCTCGTAGCTCACCGGGGTGTCGAACTGGTCGGCGAGGATCAGCGAGTTGGCGACGCCCGACATGGCGGCGATGAGGCGCCGTTCGGGGAGGGCACCGCCGCCGATCGCGTCGATGACGTCGCGCAACGGCGTACCCATCGCGACTTCGGCCACGCCGTGGCGCGCCGTGCGCCCAGTCACCGTGCACACGATCGTCCCCGGAGAGTCAGCCGTGCCGACGGATCGGAACCATTCCGCGCCCCGGGCAAGGATGCCCGGCACGTTCGCCAGCGTCTCCACGTTGTTGGCCAATGTCGGGGGCGCGTCGGTGAGCTCGCCCGGCGCCGCCATCTCGATCTTCGCCGCCGACGTCACCAGGTCGGTGCCGAACTCCTCGGCGCCGTGGCGGTACGGCGGCGAGACGCGCGGGAACGGACCACGCCCGTCGATCGCTTCGAGCAGCCCGGTCTCCTCGCCGTACAGGTACTCGGGCGGACCCTCGAAGACGCTGATCTCGACGTCCGTGGCCCAGCGAGCCGCATGGATCTCCTCAATCGCGGCACGCAGGCGCTCGGCTTCGGCGGCGAACGTCTCCTTGACCGCGACGATCACCGTGTCGGCCGAGAGCGCGAACGCGGCGATGAGCGCACCCTCGAGCACGCGGTACGGGTCGGTCCGCATGATCGCCCGATCCTTGAACGAGCCCGGCTCACCTTCTGCCCCGTTCACGACGACCGTCGTCGGTTCGACGGGCGACACGTTGCCCGACACAGCCGCCCACTTGCGACCGGTCGGGAACCCGGCTCCGCCGCGGCCCCGCAATCCGGACGCGGTGACCTCGTCGATGACGCCGTCCGGCCCGAGGCGCGCCGCCGCTTCCAGACCCTGGCCACCACCCGCCTGCTCGTAGTCCGCAAGCCTGAGCACCGGACGGGACGGCAGTACGCGCGGGGTGAGAGCCATGCGGCCATTCTTGCCTGGTTCGGGTTGCGTTCAACCAACCCGGTTCGAGAGATCCGCGCGGTTTTGGAACTCGGCGCGCGCCGGCACCGACGCGCCGCCGGGCGCGCTTCGAGGCGGCGCGCAGAAGTCCCGGACGACCCGCTCGAGGTACGTCGCGAGGTCGTGCAGGTCGGCGGCCGACCAGGACGACAGCATCTCGGCCATCAGCTCGTCGGCTGCCGCTCGGTACGCCTCCGACGCCCGCCGCCCCTTCGGCGTGAGCCCGACGATGCCCGCCCGCCCGTCGGTCGGGTCCGCCTTCCGCCGGACGTAACCGCTCTCGACGAGGTCCCCGACTTCGCGGCTGATGAGCGGCGCCTCGAGGCCGGTCAGCCTGCCAACCTCGGAGGAGCGCACGTCCCCCGCGCTCCGCAGCGCGGCGAGGATCGTGACCGCAGGCTGGGAGAGATAGACGCCGGATCGCTCCGATCGGAGGCGCGCCCCTTCACGGCCCGTCGCGATGCGTGCGACGCGCGCGATCGATTGATCCACCCGCCGGAGATCGTCACGCCTCGTCATCGGAAGTCAGGATTCAGGTCGGAGCTCACAATCCACATCGCGAAGTACTGCGCCGCCCCGCCGTAGGCGTGACCGAGCGCGACGCTGGCTCCGTCGACCTGGTAGTTCCCCGCCGTGCCACGCACCTGGTTCGCCGCCTCCAGGCAACGGATGAGGCCGGACGCGCCGATCGGGTTCGAGGACAGCACGCCACCCGATGGGTTCACAGGAAAGCCACCGCCCAGCTCGGTCTCGCCCGCGTCGGTCAGCTTCCATCCCTGGCCTTCGGGAGTGATGAGGTGCCCCTCGAGCCACATGGGCTCGTACCACGAGAACGGGACGTAGAGCTCGGCACAGTCGATCTGGTGCAGCGGGTCCGTGATGCCGGCCTTGGCGTAGAGCGCCTCGGCGCAGTCGACGCCCGCGACCGGCCGCACTGTGTCCCGACCCGGGAACGAGCTGAACTCTGTGCGTTTGGCGTGGGCGACGATCCACGCCGGCGGGCGCGGGCTGCGGCGGGCGACGTCCTCGCTGGCGAGCACGACGGCCGCGGCGCCGTCCGACGACGGGCACGACTCGAGGAAGTGGAGGGGGTCCCACAGCATCGGGGACTCCTTCACCTTTTCGATCGAGATGTCGTCGATCCGCAGGTGCGCGTGCGGATTCTTCAGCGCGTTGAGCCGGTCCTTGACCGCGATCTTCCAGCCGATGTGCTCGGGCGCGCCCGAGCGGGAGATGTAACTGCGGATCCACGGTGCGAACGTGCCACCCGCGCCCTGGCCGCCGGACCGCCCGCCGGACAACGCCCACGTCGCGTTGCCTTCGGACTGCTTCTCGTAGCAGACGACCAGCACGCGCTCGTACCGGCCCGACTCGACCAGGGTTGCGCCCGTGATCGCCGTCGACGCGCCCACCGAGCCGGCCGTGTGCACGCGATGGATCGGCTTCCCGACCGCGCCGAGCGCGTCGGCCAGCGACAGCTCCGGCATCATCACCGCCTCGAGCGCGTCGGGCGCCTTGCCGATCACGATCGCGTCGACGTCTGCGAACGTCATGGTCGCGTCCTCGAGTGCTTCGAGCGCGGCCCACCGCACGAGCCCGTCGAGTGTCATGTCCAACTGACGCCGGTAGTCGGTCTGGCCGATGCCGACAACCGCGCAGGGCCGAGCCATCAGCCGCTTCCGTCCATGACGCACACCAGGTTCTGCTGCAGGCACGGTCCGCTGGACGCGTGCGCGACACCGCGACTCGCCGACCCTTCTTGGATCCGGTCGGCCACTTCGATGACCCGGATGAGGCCGGTGGCCATGACCGGATGGCCGGCCAGCGGACCCCCGGACGGGTTGACGGTCGTGCCGTCGCCGAGACCGAGCGCGTCCCGCAGGATCAGCTCCTCGGGGCTGTAGTTGACCATCAGCTCGGCGACGTCGACCGGCGCGTCAGCCAGCCCCACGTTCTCGGCCGCGAGCTCGGAGGAGACCGAGCGCGTCAGGTCCCGCAGACCAGGATGGTGCGACTCGATGCGGTGGTCCATCCCGCGGATCCAGACCGGATTGTCCGAGAGCTCGCGTGCGCGGTCGCCGGCGGCGATGATGACCGCCGCTGCACCGTCGGAGATCGGCGGGAGGTCGTGCGTGCGGAGCGGCGCGGAGAAATACGGCGCGTCCAGGAGCTGGTCGACGGTCGCATCCTTCGCCACCTGCGCGTGTGGGTTCCGCTGCGCGTCCCGACGGCTCCGGGCGACCACCTCGGCGAAGTCCCGCTCACTGGCCTTGCCCGCATCCAGCAGTGCCCGCGCCTGGATGCCGGCCAGCGAAACAGGATCCATCCCGAGGGGAGCCATCAGGTACGGATCGGTCTGGAGCGCGAACACCTCGCGGGGTCGCCCCGGCGAGGACTTCCCGCTCCCGATCACGAGCGCGACGTCGATGTCGCCCAGCTGCAGCCGCAACCAGGCTTCGAACAGCGCCCAAGCGCCGTCCATCTCGACGTGGCTCTCGTACACGGGCGGCCACGCCCCCACGCCGTCGATGTTCATCACGAACGCGAACGGCATCCCCGAGAGGTAGTCGCAGCTCCCGGCGATCGTGAACTGGACATCGTTGCGATCGAGCCCCGTGCTCTGCAACACCTCGTTGACGCAGCGCATGATGAGCTTGGGCTCGGAGTCGTCGAATCGCCGGTACGAGCTCGTCTGCGACGTGGCGACGACCGCGACGTCGCGAGGTGAGGGGCTCAAAACGCGAATTCCTGCAGCGGACGGGGATCGACGTCGGGCTCCCCCGTCGGCTCCCAACGCTCGATGACGCCCTCCCACGAGCCCCCGTAGCGGTTGCCGAGGTCGCTCACGTCTCTTTCGCCGGGCGGCTTCCAGACGGCTCGCACGCGCATCCCCACCCGGAACTGTTCGAACGGGATGTCGCGGATGTCGACGCCGGTGATCGGTTGGTCGGCGCCGTCGAGGAGGATCGACGCCCGGATGTACGGGTCGGTCTCCTTCTGCCCGTAATACTGCACCGGGGTGATGACGGTGAACGAGCTGACCGCACCGCGGTCGGCCACTTCGACGTCGTCGGCCTCGGTCATCTCCACGCGCTCGAGGTTGTCGTAGCCGTTGCTCGGGACATACACCTTGCCGCTCGCCGGCGAGCGCTGGCCAACGATGCGCCCCTCGAGCAGGCCGCGCGCGAACCGGGCCCGGTGCGGGTAGAGCGGTTCGCTGATCCGCAACGACACGAGGTGCTCGGTGATCGTCACCGGCTCGTCGCCGGCGGTGATGTCCTGAGAACGCGATTCGGCCTCGGGCACGAAGTAGACGTCGGTGATCGCACCGTCGCGCTCGTCGCGGTACTGGGCAGCGACGCGCATGCCCGTCGACATCGCGTCCATCGATCCGGCGTCGATGGCGTGGGCGATCGGTGTGTCGGCCCCGTCGAGTTGGATGAGCGCGAACGCGAACGGACGGTCGAACGGGTGCTTCGGCGTGGGATGGGCGACCCACGTCCACGACCGGACCGTCCCACCCGGCCCGACCTCCACGAACTCGGGCTCGAGCGGCTCACTCGTCTCCGGGTCGTACTCGAGCGGCGGGCAAAGCACGCTGTCTCTGCACCGGTTGCCCAGGATCCGACCATCGCGCAGACCGGTGAGGAACGGGCCGATGACCGGGCCCGTTGTGCGGGTGTAGGGATACTCCAGCGTCATCTCGACGTCCGGGAGCTCGGTCGCGCTCACGATCCCGCCGCCCGCTCGGTTTCGAACTGCTGCTTCGCCCAGCGGTAGTCGGCCTTGCCGGAAGGCGTGCGCCGGATGACATCGACGACCTTCAGCTCGCGCGGCACCTTGTACCCCGCGATCGTCCTGCGGCAATGGGCCGCCACGTCCTCGAGCGTCGGCGCGCGGCCGGGACGGGGTTGCACGATCGCCGCGACCCGCTCCGTGAAGCGCGCGTCGGTTACGCCGACGACGACGACGTCGAACACGTCGGGATGGCTCTTGACCGCGGCTTCGATCTCCTCCGGGTACACCTTCTCGCCGCCGGTGTTGATGCACCCCGAGCCTCGGCCCAGGAGCGTGATCGTCCCGTCGGCTTCGATGCGGGCGTGATCGCCGGGGACCGACCAGCGCACGCCGTCGGCGTCGGTGACAAACGTGGCCGCCGTCTTCGCATCGTCCTTGTAGTACCCGAGCGGGATGTGACCGCGCCGTGCGAGCAGCCCGATCTGACCGCTCCCGGGCTCGACGGGACGGAGGTCCTCGCCGAGTACGGACATCGACTCGATGGTGTTGAAGCGGGGGCCGGCGTCCGGATCCTGTTGCGAGCCGCTGGCACCGAGCTCCGACGCGCCGACCGTGTCGATCGTGAGCACGTTCGGCAGGTGCTCCTTGAGCTTCGCCTTGACCGCGGCCGAGTACACCGCACCGCCCGAGCCGATCGACACCACCGACGACAGGTCGTACGACTTCTGGTCGAGGGCCTCCCCCAGCGGCCGGGCCATCGCGTCGCCCACGACCATGACCGTCATGGCTCGCTCCCGTTCGGCGAGCACCCACGCCTCGTGCGGGTCGAAGCCGTGCGGCGTGTACAGCACGACCTTGCCGCCGCCGAAGAGCATGATGCACATGCCCCACTGGGCCGCGCCGTGCATGATCGGCGCCAGCGTCAACGAGGTGACGCGGCCGTCCTCGGGCCAGACCCTCCCCCCGATCTCCTCGGGTGTCTGGATCGGCGGCTGGCCGAAGCCTCCGCCACCCAACGCCGCGAAGAAGATGTCCTCGTGGCGCCACATCACACCCTTCGGAGTCCCGGTGGTCCCGCCTGTGTAGAGGATGTAGAGGTCGTCGTCCGAGCGATTCAGCGCCGGCCGTTCGTCGCTCGCCGCGGTCAGCGCGTCTTCGTATGGTGTGGCCTCGCCGAGGTCGACGTCGCCACCGTCCTCGAGCACGATGACGTGCCGGAGCTGCGGGAGCTCGGACTCGATCTGGCGGACCAGGGGGAGGAACGAACGCTCGACGACGACCGCTTCGACATCGGCGTTCTCGAAGATGTATCGCAGCTCGTCGGCGACGTACCGGTAGTTGATGTTGATCGGGACTAGCCGCGCCTTGAACGCGCCGAAGAACGTCTCGACCCATTCGGCGCGATTCCACCCGTAGATCGCCACCTTGGAGCCCGGTTCGAGGCCCAGACCGAGCAGGTGGTTCGCAATTCGGTTCGCCCGCTCGTCGAGCTCCTCGAACGTCCGGCGCGCTCCGCCTGCTACCAGCGCCTCGCGGTCGGGCACCGTGTCGACGACGATCTCGAGGAGATCGGCGAGGTTGAACGTCGGCCGCGCCCGGAAAGAGCTGAGCTTCGCCGTTTGCTTGTCCGTCACTCGTCGATGAGACTGTTGAGCCGCTGCGTGGTCTCGATCCACTCCTCGACCATCTCGAAGATCACGTCCTTCGTCGGGCGGACCGTGTTGAGCCGGCCGACGATCTGGCCGACCGGGAACCCCGACAGCTCCCGGCGCTGGACCCGTGAGACGCGGCGGGCCGCGTAGTTGTAGATGATCCCCTGCAACGGCATCGGCAACGGACCCGGTGAGTCGTCGCTCTCCCATGCCTCCGTCCAGGCCGTGCGCAGCTGCCGGGCAGGCTTGCCCGTCATGACCCGCGACCGCACCGTGTCGCGGGAGGTGGCGGCGAGCATGTTCTCGAGCGCGGCCGGGTTCGTGTCGGCCTCGGCCACCGTCAGCCACATCGAGCCCGTCCAGACCCCTTGCGCGCCGAGCGCGAGGGCGGCTGCCATCTGCCGGCCGGTGGCGATGCCGCCGGCGGCGAGCACCGGGACGTCGGCGCCGACCGCGTCAACGACCTCGGGCACGAGGATCATCGTGGCGATCTCGCCGCAGTGGCCTCCGGCCTCGGTGCCCTGGGCGACGATGACATCGACTCCTTGGGTGACCTGCCGCTCGGCGTGCTGCTTCGCTCCGACGAGCGCGCCAACGAGAACGCCGGCGTCGTGCGCGGTCTGCGTGACGTCGGGTGGCGGCGGCCCGAGCGCGTTCACGAGCATCTTGGCGCCGTGCTTCAGAGACACCTCGACCTGCCCGGGGCCCTCCTCGTCGACGCCGAGGCCCGCCGCCTTCACTGGGCGCCCCTCGAGATCCGCGGGCAACGGCGGCACGTTGTATTCGGCGAGCACCTTGTCGGCGAAGTCCCAGTGCTCCTGGGGGATCATCGCCTCGAGGTTCGTGAGCTCGGCCTCGTTCCCTCCGCCCTTCCCGACGTAGTTCATCGGCATGACGATGTCGGTCCCGTAGGGCTTGCCGTCGACGTGCTCGTCGATCCAGTTGAGCTCGATGTCGAGCTCGTCGGGCGTGTACGCGAGCGCACCCAGCACGCCGAAGCCGCCCGCACGGCTCACCGCAGCGACGACGTCACGGCAATGCGAGAAGGCAAAGATCGGGAACTCGATCCCGAGTTCCTCGGCGATCGGCGTCTTCACTCTCCCCCTTTCGCCGTCGCGGGCTCCGGCTTGGCGGCGCCGGTCGGCAAAGCCGCCGGCGCCGCGGTGACCGTACCGGCCTTTGCTTGACTCGATCAACTATCCGGGAATCGAGCTACCTCAGCCGACGGCGAGGAGCTCGTCGATTCGCGCGTTGAGCGTCGGCTGGTCGACCACGTGGACATAGACGTCGCTCGGACGGTTCGAGGACGTCTCCCACGACAACCCACCCTGCGCGTTGATGACAGCGGCGCCGCCTCGACCTTCCTCGGTGAAGGCACCCGGAAGATCACCGATCGCGTACAACAGCGCCGGCGCATCCCAGTTCCCGTCCCCGGGCGGCCCGCACGCGAAGAGCACCTCGTACACGATGCGCATGGGATGGTCGGGCGCCTCGGCGCACAGGGCGCCTCCAACTTTGGTTTGGACACCACCGAGCCCGTCGACCCAGGCCATCGGTGTGGGCCATCCCTCGCCACCTACCACGGCGCTCGCGGACTCGAGGTCGATCTTCTGATTCGTGAACGCCGGACCGCCGCCCGGGAAGATCCCGTCCATCTGCACGAGCCTCTTCACCTTCTTCCGGGCCAAGGCCCGACCGTCGAGCGAGCTGCCTTGACCTCGCTTCGACTCCAACAAGCCGGCCAAATTCGTGTAGCCGCCGACCGAGACGATGGTGACGCTGTGGTCGGGTTGCCTCGCGAGCAAGCGACGGTAGAGAGCAACGGCATTCGGGACGTCGTGTTCGTCGCGGACGGAGTTCGGGAGGCGCCTGACCAGCTCGTCGGTGTAGCCGTGTTGAAAGGTGTCCGCCTCGCTCCCGGCGACGGCGCCGAGCGGGATGTCGCCGTGGCCGTACGCCGTATCGATCGCGTCGATTGCCGCAACCGCCACCGTGTTCGGGACATTGGAGACGATTCCGAGGATCCGCATCTTGCCCCGCTGGTCCAGGACGTTGGCCAGTCCGATGGTGCTGGCGTCGTCCCACCACCGCGACAGATCAGTGTCGATGATCACGCGCGGTCCGCCCTTGCCCTCCTTGGCCGCCGCACCTCGCGGCACCGACGCGAACCCCGTGGCGGGTATGGCGGCGGCGATCACGATCGCCACAGCCATCATCGATCCGCGCCGTCCGCCCCCCACCGTCGCCCCCCGCCGTCAGCGGATCTGATCGAGCTGCTCCACATCGAGTCTCACGTGGTCGATGACCCAGTCCTCGAGGCATCCCCGGAACTGCCGCTGGTTGGAATCATCCAGCGCGGGGACCAGCACGGCGCGGTAGCGACCGTCGCCGAGCCGCTCGATCGGTCCGGCGAGGTCGGACTCGACCTCGAGACGGCACGTGAGCACCTGTGCCTCGACCATCTCGGAGAGCGTCTGGTTCTCTTCGCCGCCCTTGGTCTCGCCGGAGAGGACGAGGCGCGTCTCTCGCGCGTCGACGGCCTCGTGCGTAGACAGCGTGGCTTCGCGGAGGGCCAGTACGCCGACCACGCCGATGCCGAGGCCGACGACGGCGAGGGCGATCTTGCCGAGCCGTGCCCAGGTCACTGATGAGGCGCGCGGCGCAGCAGCCAGCGGATCTGATCGTCGTTGGCGCCCGGCACCTCTTGGGCGAGGACCGTGACGTCGTCGAGCAGCAGTCCCCCGGACGGGTAGCTGATGCCACTGAGCTGGCGGGCGAGCTTCTGCTCACCGACGGGCGAGGACGTTTTCTGCGCGACGCGATCGACGACCCACGCACCGGCAGAGAGGATGACGCCGCCCCCGATGAGGAACGTGATGAAGACGTTCGGGCGCTGGGTCGCGTCACGCAGCCACTCGAAGCGGTCCGGCGACGGCGGTCGAGTCTCACGGAGTGCATCGGCAACGACGGGGTCGACAGGTCTCCGGATGCGGTACTCGAGGCGCGTGAGGCGGCGGAGCACCAATCCGGTCGCGAGCGCAACCTCGGCGATGAGGACGATCAAGCCGAAGAACAACGCCCGGTTCCACTCCCACCGATTGAGCGACACGATCATGTAGAAGCCGCCCGCGACCAGCGTGCCGATCCCCGCGAGCCAAGCGATGACCTTCATGACGTCGGCTCCTTGTCCTGGATGGTGACTCGTCCTGCATCACCGTCGACGAAAACGACTGCGCCTTCAGGGAGGTCCTCCATCGCGCCCGCGTAACCCACGACCGTAGACACGCCGGCTTCTCTCGCCAGGATGGCGAGGTGGGACAGCACCGACCCGGTTTCGGCCACGATGCCTGCGAGGCGCGGCAGCAAAGGCCCGAGCCCGGGCGACAGCGTCGTCGTGACGAGGACCGAGCCCGTCGCGGGGTCGTCGGCGTCGTAGGTGACGGGCCCGCTGCCCGTGCCGCCGCCCGCTCCGGTGCCACCGCCGACCTCGGGCGCGACCTGCGCCGCAATCGGCCGCCCCAAGTCGGACAGCTGGAATCGCGCCGGAAGCGGCGCGCCGAACTCGTGCTCGTGGATCGACACGAGCTTGGGCACGACGACGGCTCGCTTGGTCGCTACCGACTCCACGTGCTCGAGGCTCACGTGACGGACGAGCTCCGGTTCCGTGAGGTCGTCGGCGGCGGTGA
Source organism: Acidimicrobiia bacterium (assembly GCA_036005605.1). Classification (GTDB taxonomy): domain Bacteria; phylum Actinomycetota; class Acidimicrobiia; order IMCC26256; family JACDBD01; genus JALZAA01. The sequence goes on along the minus strand of DASYQJ010000022.1, from coordinate 12,783 downwards.
GCCGCACGCCGAGCTCCCAGGCGGCGCGGCCCGAGATCTCCTGCACCCAGCGCACCCGCAGCCGCAGCGCCTCGCGGACGATGCCCTCGTCGCTACAGGCCGCGCAGCCGGTCGTCACGTGCAGCGCCGTCGCCTCCGGGGGCAGCTCCGGCGCGGGTGCGACTCTCGGCGCAGTGAGCGCCAGCACGGTCGGGCTGCGGGCGAGGATCTCCTCGTCGCTCAGACCGTCCTGCCGCGCTTCTGCGAGCACTCGGAGCGCCACCGACGCGCCGGTCATCCGGTTGCCGCCGGTGTCCGTGAGCATGCCGATCAGGATCTCGTGCGCGTGCAGCGCGCGCAGGATCATCCGGCTGCGGTGCAGCAGCGCGATCAGCTGGCGCCCGGTCAGCTCGGACAAGGCCGGCACGGCTTCGAGATCGGCGTCGGTCCGGTCGATCAGCCTCTCGGCGAGGCGGGGCAGCGCAGACCGCAATCGGCCGACGCGCCATGCTGCTCGCATGCGACGGAACGCGGGGACGGGATTGAGCGCGTGGAGGAGCTTCCGCTTCGGCGGGATCTCCCCCGCCAGTTTCAGGTCGATGGCGACGTGCCCGTCGACGGAAACGACGACCTCGCTCGCGTCGACGTCCGCCTGCGTCGCCGCGCCCGCCAGCAGGACGGCTTCGCGAACCGCTTCGCGAAGCGGGGGAACCCAGAGATCCTCCTCGAGCTCCGTAAGCGGCGACGGGAAGGTCTCCGCCACCGGGCCTGGGCCGTACACCGGCCCTCGCGGCACACCCCGGACCTCGGAAGTGACCGGGCGCGACTGGAGCAGCCACAGCTGCTCGTCTTGACCGATGGCCCACTCGACGTCCTGCGGCCCGCCGAAAACCTCCGCGACCTTCTCCGACAGCGCCACGAGGCGGCGGAGCGCAGCGCGATCGAGCGCGGGCCCGTCGTTGGCGTCGAACTCGAGCACCTTGAGGTTGCGGGCATCGAGCACGTACCTCGAGCCGTCGACTTCGCCGCTCACCAGATGCTCGGGCCCGCCCCGCACGGCGGAAACGACTCTTCGGTCCGTTCGACCCGACACGGGGTCGATGCCGAACATCACGCCGCCGAACTTCGGCTCGATCAAAGGCTGGGCGAGCACCGCGATCGGCTGGTCGGCGGCGCCGGCGCGTTCGCGGGAATCGAGCACAGTACCGACGGCGGCGACGAACGCGTCGGAGCCGCTGATACCGACGATCGATTCGAACTGACCGGCCATGGACGACGCCGCCGTGTCCTCGACGACCGAGGAGCTGCGGGCCACAAGTGCCTGGTGGTCACCCCCGGCACGATCGAATGCCTCTCGCACCGCGCTGTGCTGCGAAATCTCCGCGCCATCGTCTACGGCATCGCAGAACGCCGTGGTGAGCACCACGCCCGGAAGGGTGTCAAGGCCCGCAGCCGCGGCTCGCGCCAGCGCGGCGGCTTTGCCCCCCGTCAGCGCGGGGTCGATTGCGGCTTCATCGCTGAGCTCGACGATGAACGGACGATCGGCGGCGACGTCCCGTGGAGCACTCCCAACCTGTGCATCCGTCATCCCGAGCCACCCTTCGAAGCGTTCACCGATCGTTTGCCGGGCTGTAAGGCTAGGCCTGTTGTATGGGAAGGACGACCTGGAATCGAGTATTCCCCGGCGTCGACTCGAGTCGGATCTCGCCGTCGTGGCGGCCGACGACGATCTGCCAGGCGATGTCGAGGCCGAGGCCGGTTCCCTTCCCGACCTCCTTGGTGGTGAAGAACGGCTCGAACACGCGGGTGCGGACCTCGTCGGGCACGCCGGGCCCGGTGTCCCCGATCTCGACCATGACGCGATCGTCCCCGAGGACCGTGGTTCGCACCGTGAGCTTGCCGTGACCCTCCATGGCATCGGCCGCGTTGTCGATGAGGTTCGTCCAGACCTGGTTCAACTCCCCGGGGAAGGCGGCGATCTTCGGGAGGCTGTGGTCGTAGTCGCGGACGATCTCGATGTTGTCGCCGAGCTTGTGGGTGAGCATCGTCAGGGTGGCGTCGAGGCCTTCGTGGATGTCGAACGACTGGAGCGGCGCCCGGTCCATCTGCGTGTACTGCTTGGCCGAAGCGAGCAACCCGGAGATGCGCTCCGCGGCGTCGGTGATCTCGTCGAGCATGCTGTCGGACTCCAGGGCCCGGACGGGATAGGAGAGGCCGATCTCCAGGTGCGGCGGGGGTAGCACCTCGGCGAGCTTCTCGAGCCAATCCAGGCCGACCCCGGCGGCGACCAACGTGGGCGCGATGTCCCACGCGCCTGAGACGCCATGCTCCTCCAGCCAGTCGCCGAGCTCGTCCTCACGATCGGAGGCATCCAGCGGCGACAGGATCGGGGCGTCCCTGCGTTGCTCCAGCGCGCGCCCCGCCAGGTCGGCGATCGCTTCGAGCTGGTCGGCGGGGAGTTGGCTGCGAACCATCAGCCCGACCTTCTCCCGCATCTCGGTCATCATGTCGCGCAGCCTCGCGGTGGCGCGCACGACCGCCGTGACCGGATTGTTCAGCTCGTGGGTCAGACCGGCGGTCACCGAGCCGAGCGCGACCAGCCGCTCGTGCCGGGCGACGGTGTCTCGGGCGGCGTAACCCTGGATCTGGCTCCCCGCCAGCAGGTGGGCGGCCATCGGAAACCATTCCTTCACCGCATGGCCCCAGTCGGAGGCGGGTAGCTCGAACAGCCGGCAGTCGGTGACCGCCCGCGCCGTGCCCGGGTACAGCTGGGGGACACCGCGGTCGGACAGGTAGGCGTCGAACGCGCCGGTGTAGGAGCCGCGGTAGTCGGAGCGGAACAGCTCGATCTCGCCTCCCTGCACGCGGCTCAGCATGGCGAGCGTCCCGGAGAGCAGCACGAAGAAGCAGGAAGCGGGTGCCCCTTCGGCGTGGATCGTGCCACCGGCTGGATACTCGACGACGCGACCGCGCTCGGCGAGCCACGCGAGCTGGTCGTCGCTGAGATGCTCGAAGAGGAACAGGGTCCGCAGCTCTTCCGGCGCCAGGCGTACAGGTTCCGTCATCGGTGCTCCAGATAGGTATGGAGGAGCTGAATCGCCATGGCGCCCTCACCCACCGCCGAAGCGACCCGCTTGATCGAGTTGGCACGGACGTCGCCGGCGGCGAACACGCCAGGCGTGCTGGCCTCCAGGTAGTACGGGTCACGATCACGGTCCCAGCCGCGGGGCCGTTCCCCGTCCAGGACCAGGTCCGGTCCGGTGAGGACGAACCCTCTCGGGTCACGCTCGACCACGCCGTCGAGCCACTCCGTCCGCGGTTCGGCACCGATGAACGCGAAGAGGTAGCCGGCGCGGACCGTCTCCTGCGTCCCGTCCCGGCTGTTGCACAGCGTGAGCTCCTCGAGGTGATCGTCGCCGCGCATTCCGATCACCTCGGTCGTGAGGCGCACCTCGATGTTGGGGATCTCGTCGATCTGGCGGACGAGGTAGTACGACATCGACCGCTCGACCTGGTCGCCCCGCACCAACAGGGTGACGCGCCGGGCGTGCCGGGAAAGGAACACCGCCGCCTGGCCCGCCGAATTCGCCGCTCCGATGACGTAGACGTCCTCGCCGAAGCACGCGGGCGCCTCGGTCGCGGCGGAGCCGTAGAAGACGCCGCGGCCGGTCAGCGCGTCCGCGCCCGGGACCTCGAGCTTGCGGTACGAGATGCCGGTGGCGAGCAGCACCGCGTGGGCGACGACCTCCCCACCGTCGGCGAACCGGACTGCGCGCGACGACGCTCGAACGTCGAGCCCGACCACGTCGCGGGTGGTGAGGATCTCGGCGCCGAACTTGTGCGCCTGTCGACGCGCCCGGTCGGTGAGTTGCGTGCCGGTCACCCCGTCGGGAAACCCGAGGTAGTTCTCGATGCGCGAGCTCTGGCCCGCTTGCCCGCCGGTCGCCTGCCGTTCGACCAGAACAGTTCGCAGACCCTCCGACGCGGCGTACACCGCCGCACCGAGACCCGCGGGCCCGCCACCGACGATCACGACGTCGTAGAAGTCCGTGGTCGGGACCGTCGAGAGTCCCACTTTCTCCGCCAGCTCGCTCATGCTCGGCTCGATCAGGTAGTCGCCCTCGGCGGTCACCACCAACGGGATGCTGGTCACCTCCACGCCCGCGGCGGCGAGCAGGCGTTGGCCCTCGGGCTCCTCGGTCGAGAGCCAGCGGTAGGGCACGGAGTTACGCGCGAGGAAGTCCCGCACCTCGAACGACCGGGCCGACCAGCGGTGGCCGACCACCTGGGTCCGGTTCACGGGTTGCTCGTCCGTGCTGCGCCACATCTCGATGAGCGAGTCAACGACGGGGTAGAGCTTCTCCTCGGGTGGATCCCACGGCTTGAGCAGATAGTGGTCGAGGTCGACGATGTTGATCGCCTCGATCGCGGCGTCGGTGTCGGCGTAGGCCGTGAGGAGCGCGCGCCGCGCGTGCGGGAACAGGTCCATCGCCTCTTCGAGGAACTCGAGGCCGCTCATGTCGGGCATGCGATGGTCCGCGAGCAGCACCGCCACCGGGTCGCCGCGCAGCTTCAGCTCCCGCAGCGTCTCCAGAGCCTGCGGGCCGGACTCCGTCCGCACGACGCGGTAGGCCTCGCCGTACTGACGGCGGAGATCCCGCGCGACGGCGCGCGACACGCCAGGGTCGTCGTCGACGGTCAGCAGGATCGGCTTCCGGTCCGTCTCGATGGCCATGAGCCTTCGACGGTATCTCCTCTGGCGCGGCCTTCAGACGAGCGTGTTGAACAGCTGTCGCGGGGCGTCGAGGAACCGGCTGACCGCGGTGGCGACCACGGGCGGGTCGTGGGCTCCGTCACGGTCGAGGGAACGGATGAACGCGATCTGCTCGAAGGTGAGGACGCCGATGGCGAGACTCTCGCGGAGCGCCTCCGAGGCGGAGGCCTTGCCCGTCGTGACCTTGTACGCGGCGGACATGGTGCCGGCTCGTCCGACCCCTTCACCACAGTGGAGAAAGACGCGCCCCCGGTTGTTGTCGACGATGTCGACGACTTGCCGGACCTGGCTGGGCGACGGTGGGGTGCCGTCCGTCACCGGCAGGTGGATGCTCTCCATCCCGAGCGCGCGGAGCTCCCCGTCGACCTTGCGGGCGTCCGTGCTCGGCCGCAGGTCGATCACGGTCGTCACACCGCTCTCGGCGAGCGAGCGAAAGCCCGTCAAACCGGGTTGCGCTCCCCGCCAGAGCCGATCGTCGACGACGTAGAGCTTGCGAACCCCGTCGAGCTTGGGCCCGGCGTCGAGCTCGGTGTTGCCTCTCGCCCACCAGCTCGCGGCGATCAAGGCCAGATTGCCCTGGAGCAACGCGCCGATCGTCGTCGCGAGCACGACGAACGCGGCTATACGGAGACGACGCGGCCACCGCGACCGAGTCCGCGTCGGCGGCGCGACGGCTGGACGCTCGCCTACCGCGACCGCCATCAGGTTCGAATGGGAACCGGAGACTCGACACCCGGAGCTTCGGAGTGCTCCGAGCACGGATGGCGGCGGTGAGTGACATCGCCGATGCGCTCGATGACCAAAAGAAACACGGCGCCGAACAGCAATCCGCCGATCACGTCCGAGAGCCAGTGCACACCCATGTAGACGCGGCTGGCGGCAACCAGGACGATGATCGCACCCGACACGACCGACGCCGCCCACCACAACGCCCGCCGGTTCGTGACCAGCGCAACGACCGGCGGCACCAGCCCCCACAACGCGATCGCCGCCAGCACGTGCCCACTTGGAAACGAGGGGCCTCCGCTGCTCACGAGCGCGCCTTCCGATGGCCGCACCCGACCGACGCCCGACTTGGTCAGCCACTCCAAGGCCGGACGCGCGAGCGTCGCCACGATGAGCAGCGCCGCCATCGGCGCGCACACCCGCCACGCCAGAGCAAGGAGCACCACGAGGCCGATGACGACCACCTGCCAGCTGCCGAGCCGGGTGACGTTCAGAAAGAAGGTGTCGAGCCAGTCGACGCGATGACCGGAGATGAAGCTCCGAACGGGCTCGTCCCACACCCGCAACAACGCACCGTTGGCGATGGCCGCCGCGAATGCCATCGCCACGAAGAGCACCACGATGGCCGGAAGCGTCCACGGGTACCGGAGCAAGACTCCAGCAGGAGTCATGGGCGGCTCGCGGTGGAGGTTCCGCGGCCGAAGGTCTGCCAGTTGAAGATTCATCGCCCGAGAACGAGAGTGTACGACCGCAGGGAGCCGTCCGGCTCGCGATGACGGACCCGCTCGCCCGGCGCTACGCCGATGATTCTTGGGGTCGTCACGGGTCATACCTCACGTCGGGCCCAGCCGGGCTCAACGACCCCAACGCAGGAGGAGCGATGAGCCTTCCCAAGATCGTCACTCGGGAGGAGTGGCTCGCTGCCCGCAAGGAGCTGCTCGCCGAGGAGAAGCACCTGACCAGGCGGCGGGATGCCCTCAACATCGAGCGCCGCAACCTGCCCATGGTCGAGATCGAGAAGGACTACGTCTTCGACGGCCCGAACGGCCCCGTCCGCCTGATCGACATGTTCGACGGCCGTCCGCAGCTGATCATCTACCACTTCATGTTCGACCCGGAATGGGAGGAAGGCTGTCCGAGCTGCACCGCCGGCACCGACGAGCTGTCTCCGGGCTTCTTCGAGCACCTTCACGTCCGCGACACGAGCTACGCCATGGTGTCACGGGCCCCGCTGGCCAAGCTCGAGGGGTGGAAGGCCAAGAAGGGTTGGGACATCCCCTGGTACTCCTCGTTCGGGACCGACTTCAACTACGACTTCGGAGTCACGATCGACGAGTCGGTCGCACCTGCCGAGTACAACTTCCGCACCAAGGCCGAGTACGAAGCCATGGGATCGGAGTTCTTCGATGCGGACCAGCCCTTCGAGATGCCGGGCCGGAGCTGCTTCCTCCAGGTCGACGGGCGTGTGTTCCACACCTATTCCCAGTACGCCCGCGGCCTCGAGTCCACGGGCGGCTCCTACTACTTCCTCGACCTCACCGCGCTCGGCCGGCAGGAAGAGTGGGAGGAGCCCAAGGGACGCAGCGAGTCCGCCCGGTCGGCCAGGCCCGACTTCGCGTCGTAACCGCGGTCACGCGACGATGCCGACGTGATCTTCGTCGCCCTCCTCCGCGCCATCAACCTGGGTCGCGTCAACCGCGTCCCGATGGGTGACCTCCGCGTCGCGCTCGCCGAAGCCGGATTCACAGATGTCGCCACACACCTGCAGAGCGGCAACGTGGTCCTCGGGAGCACGAAACGCTCGCCGGCGGCGGTGGCCACCTCCGTCGAGCGGCTCGTCAGCGCCGAGTTCGGTGTCGACATCGACGTGATGGTGCGAACCGCCGGTGAGCTCGCGAAGATCGCCGCGAAGCACCCGCTCGCGCCGCGACGGGCCGACTCAGGGGCGCTCCATGTGGCGTTCCTGAAGGCACGGCCCGGGGCGGCGGCGCGGCGTGCCTTCAGCGGGCGCACGTTCGGCAACGACGAGTTCGTGATCCGGGACACCGAGGTCTATCTGCGGTACCCGCACGGTGTCGCCGCCTCGAAGATGAACACCGCGCTCTTCGAGGGGGGCCTCGGGACGCCGGCGACGGTCCGGACGTGGAAGGTCGTCACCCGCCTCGACGAGCTCGCCGCTGCCGCACGCACGGGATGATCATCGCGGCGGAGCGGTCTGGTACGGATGAGGGAGGGAGAACGCATGAGCTTGAGCAAGTACAAGCTGAACGTGTCGATCGCGGTCTCCGACATGCCGCGGGCGAAAGAATTCTACGAAGGGAAACTCGGCCTCGTGGCGGAGCAGGCTGGGGCGGACGGTAGTCAGATCTATTCGTCCGGCGGCACTTCGCTGCACGTCTACCCGTCGCCGGACCGCGCCGGAGAGTCGACGGCGACTCTGGCCACCTGGTACGTGGACGATGTCGAGCGTGTGATCGACCAGCTCAGCTCGAACGGCGTGACGTTCGAGCACTACGAGGGCGTGACGACCAACGAGAAGGGGATCTCACCGAGAGCCGGCGGCGGGAAGGTCGCGTGGTTCAAGGACCCCGACGGCAATACGTTCGCAGTCGAGGGAGATCGCTAGCGGCCCGCAACGGGTTCGAGCGGTCGCGACTCCTCAGGCACGAGATCGGGCTCGCCTTCGACCTGGACTCGTGGGAGCCACTCGAGTGCCTTCGGGAACCACCAGTTGCGGTCGCCGAGCAGCTCCATCGTCGCCGGGACGAGCACGAGCCGAACGACCGTCGCGTCGATGAACACCGCGAATGCGAGCCCGAAGCCGATGAGCTTCAGGACCCGCAGGTCGGAGAGCACGAAGCTGCCGAACACGCAGATCATGACAGCGGCGGCGGCGGTGATGAGGCGCGCGGTCTTGGCGAGGCCGTGTGCAACGGCGTCGGCGTTGTCGTGGGTGCGGTCGTACTCCTCCTTGATGCGGCTGAGCAGGAACACCTCGTAGTCCATCGACAGGCCGAACACGATCGCGAACAGCATCATCGGGACCCACGCTTCGATGGGGCCTTCCTTGCCGATGCCGACGACGTCCTTGAGCCAGCCCCACTGGAAGATCGCGACGATCACGCCGTAGGCCGCGCCGATCGAGAGCAGGTTCATGATCACGGCCTTCAGCGGAACCAGCAGCGACCGGAACACGAGCATCAAGAGCACGAAGCTGAGGAGCAGGATCGCGAGGAACATGTAGGGCAGGCGTTGCCCGACCGTGTCGGCGAGGTCGACGCCGACGGCGGTCTGGCCGCCGACGAACACGTCCAGCGTCGATCCGCGCGTCGCATCGGGGACGGTGACGTCGCGCAAGCGGTGGACGAGCTCGGTGGTGCTCTGGTCCTGGGGTGACCCCTTGGAGATGACCTGGAGCAGCACGCCCTTGCCGTTGGGGCTCTGGATCGGCGGGCTGACCTGGGCCACGCCGGGATCGCGGGCGATCGTGTTGCCGAGGCGCGCCGCCGCGTCGACGTCGGCCGGCGACCGCACCTCGCTGGCGAGGAGGAGCGGGCCGTTGAAGCCGGGCCCGAAGCCCTGGCTGAGCAAGTCGTACGCGCGCCGCGTCGTCAACGACGTCGGGTCGTTCCCGGCGTCGGCCACCCCGAGACGCAACCCGAAGAAAGGCACCGCGAGCACGACGAGGATCACGAGTCCGATGATCGCCGCAGGCCAGGGCCGGGACTGCAACGTGCGGCTCCAGCGCGTCCAGAAGGTGTTCTCGACGGAGCGGCCGCGGCGAGCGCTCGGAAGCGCGAACCGGTCGATCGTGTGACCCGCGAAGCCCAGGACGGCGGGGAGCAGGGTCACGGCGGCGGCCATCACGAACAGCACGGCTAGCGACGCGCCGACAGCCAGTCCACGGATGAATGACACGCCGATGAGGAACAGGCCGAGCAGGGAGATCACAACGGTGCCGCCGGCGAACAGCACTGCTCGCCCGCTCGAGTCGATCGCGTGCACCACGGCGTTCTCAGGATCGCGACCTTCGTGCAAACCCTCGCGGTACCGCGTGCTGATGAACAGCGCGTAGTCGATGCCCACGCCGATGCCGATGAGCGCCGTGACCTGCGGCGCGAACGACGGCACGTCCAAGACTCTCGCGAGCAGATTCACGAACGCGAGCCCGATCCCGATGCCGAACAGCGCCGTCATGATGGGCATGCCCATCGCAAGCAGCGAGCCGAACGCGATCAACAAGATCACGACCGCCGCGAGGATGCCGATCGCCTCGCTCGCGGGCTGCGTCTGCTCCGTGAACATCGAGCCGCCGAGCTCTACTTGCAAGCGAGGAGAGTTCGCGTCCTTGGCGATCGTGCGCATGTCCGACGCGAGGTCGAGCGGGACGTCGTTCGCCTGCTCGTCGAAGAGGATCTCCGCGTATGCGATCTTTCCGTCACGCGATACGAAGCGGCTTCCTGCCGGCTCGTAGGGAGATGTCACGCTCACCACGTGCGGCTCGGTGCGCAACTTCGCGAAGACCGGCTCGATCTCGGTTTGGACATCAGCCGAATTGACGTCGCCGGCTCCCCGGACCCTGAACACAAGGTCGCCCGTGTCGCCCTTCCGGGAGAACTCTTTCTTGAGCGCGCTGAAGGCGCGGTCCGATTCCGTGCCCGGCAACGAGAACGTCTTCAGCAGATCGCCCCCGACCGTCTGGCCGAGCACGCTGATCACGATCAGCGCGACGACCCACCCGACGACTACGCGTCGACGGCGGCGGTAGCACCACGCGGCCAGGCGTCGGAGCATGCGCGGAGCCTACGCGCGGTGACGCCGGCCGAAATCAGGCCCGCGGGACTGCGCAGATGCAGAACTCGCCAGCTCGTGACACGCTGCCCGCGAGCCGAGAGGAGCCCCTTGTACTACGAGGTGAGCGTGCGGACGACAGCGGAGAGCCCTACGGCAGTCGTCGCCCAGGCGACGACCTGGGAGGAGTTTCCCGCGCTGTGGCGCAGCCTCCTCGACGAGGTCTACGGCTTCCTTCGAAGCGGCGGCGCAACCCAGAGTGGCCACAACGTCATGCTCTTTCGAGACGATGTTCCGAACGTCGAGGTCGGCGTTCAAGTCGCGGGGACCTTTGATCCATCGGGCCGGGTCGTTCCCTCGGCTCTTCCCGCAGGTCGAGTCGCGACCACGATCCACCGCGGGCCATATGACGGACTCGACGCAGCTCACCGCGCCATCCGGGCGTGGTCCGCCGCCCGTGGACACGAGCTCACCGGCACCCGCTGGGAGATCTATGGCGATTGGCGCGAAAATCCGGAGGAGCTCGAAACCGAGATCAACTACTTGCTTCGCTGAGCCGGTACGTCAGGTCGTGGCTCGCGTGCACCGGTATGCGAGGAACAGCGTGCCCTTCGGACTTCGCTGGACGTCGAGCAACTCGACTGGCTGGACGCCATCGTGGCCGTCCAACACCCGCCGCCCGTGTCCGACCATCGCCGGCGCGGCGACGAGCCGGAGCTCGTCAACGAGTCGGGCGCGCAACAGCGACCGCGCCAACTCGATGCTTCCATGGATCCCGATGTCGCCGCCGGACTGCTGCTTCATGGCGGTCACGTAATCGGCGACCGGGGTCGTGACCACGGTCGTGTTCGCCCACTCCTGGGAGGGCGTGCTGGACGTGACGACGTGCTTGCGTGTTCCGTTGATGAAACTGGCGAACGGTTCGAAGTCGGACTTGGGCCAATGCCCCACCCAGTAGTCGTAGGTGCGGCGCCCGAGCAGGATGTCGTCCTGGGATCCGATGACCCGGGCGAGGTTGGCGACCAACTCCGGGCCCGCGTCGTTGAACCACTCGCCGTCCTCGAAGGCGACACCATCGAGCGAGAGCAGGTGGTAGAGCACGACCTTCCGCATTCATTTCTCCTGGATTGACGGGCCGAACAATGAGACAAGCTGGTCGAGTGCAGTCCCCCATCCCTCGTGGAAGCCTTGCTCGGCGTGGTTCTCGCGGGAGGCGGCGTCGCCGTGCATCGCCAAGGCCGAGTACTTCGTGCCTCGGCCGTTCGACTCGAGCGAGATGACGGCCGTGAACGCCAGCTCGGGGGCCGGGCTCGCCGGGCGGTAGCCGGGCCAGAGAAGGCTCGTCCACACCAGGCGCGCGTGCTCGACGACCTCGAGATAGCAGCCGGTGTTCGAGAACTCGTCGCCGTCCGGCGAACGCAGCACCGTTCGAAAGATGCCGCCGGGCCGGAGGTCGATCTCACACTCAGTCGTCGTGAACGGCGCGGGCGCGAACCACTTCACGAGGTGCTCCGGCATGGTCCAGGCGGCCCAGACCAGGTCACGCGGCACATCCACCACCCGTTCCAAGAGCAGATCGAGCTCGGGATCAGGGCGGTGGTTACTCGGCAACGTCGTCACGCCGTTGCCGATTGACGCCGCGAACGTAGGCGTCGAGCTGATCGAGACGCAGCTGCCACGCGCGACGTTGTTCCACCATCCAACCTTCCGCCGTCTCCAGGGGCGCCGGGGCGAGCCGGTACGTCCGGACTCGTCCTCGCTTCTCTGACGTCACCAACCCGCACTGCTCCAACACACCAAGGTGTTGGGTGAACGAAGGCAACGACATGCCGAAGGGTTGGGCCAGCTCGCTCGTCGCCGCCGGTCCCGTGCCGAGTCGCTCGACGACGGACCTGCGGGTTGGATCCGACAGGGCATGGAAGACGAGGTCCAGGTCCGCCGCATACTTAGGCATGTGCCTTACTTTGCTCTGCCGGCGGTGGTGCGGTCAAGCCCGGACCCCGGCAAACGTGCTGTCGACCGATCAGTCTCGTGGTTCACCGACGTCTCAACAGGAAGCCAGCCGATCGAATGAGCCTGTCGACGGGGGGAAGACACGCCGTGAACGTTGCGTTGGCACGAGGGTTGCCCCACCCGCATCGGAGGCACCAGGACAGAGATCGACCGTCCAACGCCGAGTATCGAGAGGAGCACTTCATGACGCCCATCATCGAGGCGCACGGGCTCACCAAGCGCTTCGGCAAGGTCCGCGCCCTCGACGGCCTCGACCTCGTCGCCGAGTCCGGCCAGGTCACGGCGCTGCTCGGGCCCAATGGCGCCGGCAAGACCACCTTCGTGAGCGCGGTCGCCACCCTGTTGCGGCCCGACGGCGGTGAGATCCGTGTCGCCGGCGTCGACGTCTGCGCCCAGCCCAAACGGGTCCGCCAGATCATCGGCCTCGCCGGACAGTTCGCGTCGGTCGAGCCGGCCATGACCGGCACGGAGAACCTGCGGCTGGTCGCTCGGCTGTTCGG
>DASYQJ010000021.1:0-6208 GCA_036005605.1 Acidimicrobiia bacterium | reverse complement strand
ATGGACTGGTTCGAGGCGCCCGAGTACTGGCTGAGCCGCTTCGTGTTCGAGCGCGCCCTCGGCGTCATCTACCTCGTCGCGTTCGTCGTCGCCGTGAACCAGTTCCGGCCGCTGTTGGGCGAGCGCGGCCTTCTCCCCGTGCCGCGCTTCGTGCGCATGGTGCGGTTCCGGGACGCGCCGAGCCTGTTCCAGTTCCGCTACTCGGACCGGCTCCTCGCGGTCGTCGCGTGGGCCGGGGTGGTGCTGGCGGCGAGCGTGATCGTCGGGCTGCCGCAGGCCGGGCCGATCTGGGCGCCCATCCTCGTCTGGCTCGCGCTGTGGGCGCTGTACGTGTCGATCGTCAACGTCGGCCAGACGTTCTACTCGTTCGGCTGGGAGTCACTGCTGTGCGAGGTGGGCGCGCTGGCGATCCTCCTCGGCGACGCCCGCACCGCGCCGCCGGTCCTGCTCGTGTTCCTGATGCGCTGGCTCCTGTTCCGGCTCGAGTTCGGCGCCGGGCTCATCAAGCTGCGCGGCGACCGCTGCTGGCGGGACCTCACGTGCCTCCACTACCACCACGAGACCCAGCCGATGCCGAACCCGTTGAGCTGGTTCTTCCACCACCTCCCCGGGCGCGCGCACAAGATCGAGGTTGTGGCCAACCACTTCGCGCAGCTCGTGGTGCCGTTCTTCTTGTTCGCGCCCCAGCCGGTCGCGAGCATTGCGGGCGGGCTGATCGTCCTGACGCAGTCGTGGCTGATCCTGTCGGGCAACTTCTCGTGGCTCAACTTCATCACGATCGTGCTGGCGATCTTCGCCTTCGGCGACGCCACCCTCGGCTACGTGTTCCCGTTCGACCGTCCCGAGCTCGTCGCGTCCCCGTCCTGGTACGAGGGGCTCGTGATCGCGCTCACCCTGCTCGTCGCCGTCCTGAGCTACTGGCCGATCCGCAACATGCTGTCGCGCCGGCAGCTGATGAACTTCAGCTTCAACCGACTGCATTTCGTCGGCACCTACGGCGCCTTCGGCCACATCACCAAGGAGCGCTACGAGATCATCATCGAAGGGACCGACAACGCGGGGCCGTCCGAAAAGTGGAAGGCGTACGAGTTCAAAGGGAAGCCGGGCGACCCGAAACGCATGCCGCCCCAGGTCGCGCCATACCACCTGCGCCTCGACTGGCTCATGTGGTTCGCGGCCATGGGCCCTCCCGACCGGTACCCGTGGATCGTCGAGCTCGTCGGACGGCTGCTCGAGGGCGACACGGCGACGCTGAAGCTCCTTCGCAGCAACCCGTTCCCGGACGAGCCGCCGGTCCTCGTGCGCGCCCGCTTGTACCGCTACCGGTTCACCAGCCGCGCCGAGCGCCACGAGACAGGAGCGTGGTGGGCGCGGACGCTGGTCGCGATGTGGCTCCCACCTCTGGCGCTCGACTCGACGGGCGCACTCACGACTTCGGCAAGGGGTGCTTCGCGAAGAACTCCCACATGAGCTCGTTGGCGTCGACGATCTTCGTGGACTCTCCGAGCACGGCGCCTCGCGGGGTCCCGCTCACGTCGATCGGCGTCCCAGGCCAGACGTGCCCGGCGCCGGTGAGCTTCCACAGCACGACCTCGGCGCCGTGCTTGCACGGCGCGTAGGTGATCCGCGTCGCGGTCTCGCCCTCGTCGCCGCCGCCCGGCTGACCCTGCACGGCGGGCGCCGTCTTCGGCGTACGCCGGCAACGGTCGGCGGCGACCCAGCGGTCAATCCCTTCTTGCACCGAGTCGAACTGGTTCTGGATGTTTGTGCCCGGGAACGGAAGACCGATCCCGCCGTCGTAGAGCGCGCGTGGGTCGTCGACGCTGTGGAACTCCATCACGGGGATGGGCCGGGTGGGCGCGAACTTCGTCACCTCGACCTGACCGGCCACCGACGCTACGGCCGCGACGCGCTTCGACGCGTCGGCGGCGAGGCGGTAGGCCATCATCCCGCCGTTCGAGATACCGGTCGCGTACACGCGTCGCTTGTCGACCGGCGTGCGACGAGCGAGGTCGTCGAGCACGGCGAACGTGAACCCGACGTCATCGGCGTTGGTCCGCTTGGCCGGACCACAGCACTTGCCCGCGTTCCACGTCCGGAGGCTCTGCTGACCCGCTGCCGGCGGCACTCCCTGCGGGTACACCACGACGAACCCGTGGCGGTCGGCGGTGGCGTCCATCTGCGAGTACGCCTTCTGCGTCGGCGCGTCGCTGCCGCCGCCGTGGAAGTTGAACACGACGGGCAGGCGCTTCCCGGGCTCGGCGCCGGCCGGCACGTGCACGAGGTACTCGCGCGCCCCGCCGCCGAAGTCGATCGTGAACTGATGATCGCCCTGGGGCAGCTGCTCGGCGGCGCCGGCGCTCGCCGCCTTCGGCGCGAGGATGACGGCAGTCGCGACGGTCAAAACGGACCAGATCGCCAACCTGCGCACGGTCAGCACGGTACCGACAGCTCGTTATGTCCGTGTACGGCTCGCGTGCCCATCCGGTGAGCTGCGCTCTGCTTTAGGCTCCACTGCCAATGTCGGAGCACGTGCACGTCCACGCTCCTCACGAGTTCTCGGAGTCGCACGGCGGGACGAGCGAGAGAAGCGAGCGCATCATGGAGCTCATCGCGACCCTCCTCCTCGCCCTCGCGACCTTGGGGATCGCCTGGAGCGGATACCAGGGCGCACGCTGGAACGGAGAGTCGGCCGAGCAGTACTCGGCGTCGAACGCAGCGCGTGCGCGCGCCAACCGCGCCGCCACGGCGGGGGCGCAGGACCGGACCCAGGACCTGCTGAACTTCAACCGCTGGCTCGAGGTCGACACCGACGGAATCCAGCAGCTCGCCGATCTCTATCAGCGGCGCTTCCGACCCGAGTTCCTGCCCGCGTTCGAAGCGTGGGTCGCGAGCGATCCGGTGAACAACCCGAACGCGGAGTCCAGTCCACTTCGAGAGCCTCAGTACAAGGTCGCCAACCTCGAGCGCGCGAACGAGCTCGAGAAACAGGGGGATGAGCATTTCGAGGAGGGGAAAGAGGCCACCGAGCACACGGATTCGTACGTGTTCACTACGGTGTTCTTCGCCACCGTTCTCTTCTTCGCCGGGATCTCGATGCGATTCGTCTGGCAACGCATGCGCATCACCGTTCTCGTGCTCGGGACGATCTTCCTCGCGTACGCGACCGTGCAGGTCGCCCAGCTTCCGATCCTGTAGCGCCGGTAGCCTGCCGACGTGAGCGACTGGAGCTTCGCGGCGGTGTGGCGCGGCATCGCCGACGCGACACCGGACCGGGGGGCCGTCGTCTGCGGCGAGCGGCGACTCACGTTCGGCCAGTTCGACGACCGGGCCCGGCGGCTGGCGTGGCACCTCGCGCAGGAAGCCGAGCTCGAGCGCGGCGACAAGGTTGCGATCGACCTGCTGAACTCCCCCGAGTACCTCGAGACGTTCTTCGCGGCGTTGAAGCTCGGATGCGTGCCAGTGAACGTCAACTATCGCTACCTCGCCGACGAAGTGCACTATGTCGTCGACAACGCCGACGCCAAGGCCATGGTGCACGGCCCGCAGTTCTCCGACACCGTGAAGAAGGCGCTGAAGCGCATCCAGAAGCCGTGGCGGCCGTTCACGTTGGAGACGGGCGAGCGCTACGAGGCCGCGCTCGCGGCCGCGCCCCCAGCAACGGAGTGGGAACCAGCTCACCAGCCGTCCGGTGACGACCTGATCTTCCTGTACACGGGCGGGACCACCGGCATGCCGAAGGGCGTGATGTGGCGCAACGACGACCTGTACGTCTCGTTGTGGCGGATGGGCCGTCCGGGAACCGACCCGCCCGACCCGATCGCGGCCGTGCGCGACGGCAAGCGCGCGGGCACGTGCCTGCCCGCGTGTCCGCTGATGCACGGCACGGGGCTGTTCATCGCGCTGTCGACACTCAGCGGCGGTGGCTCCGTGGTGCTCATCGACGCGGCCGGGCTCGACCCGGCGCGCGTGTGGAACGAAGTCGAGCGCAACGCGGTCGAGGTGCTCACGATCGTGGGCGACGTGTTCGCGCGCCCGCTGCTCGCCGCCCTCGACGCCGAACCGAGCCGCTGGGACCTGTCGTCGCTGCGCGCGATCACCAGCTCCGGCGTCACGTGGAGCCCGGAGACCAAGGCCGGGCTGCTTCGCCACGTCTCACAGGTCACGCTGCTCGACTCGCTCGGCGCGTCCGAGGGCATGGCGAGCCGCCAGGCCGCCACGGCCGACGACGCCGAGATCAAGCCGGCCCGTTTCGCGGTCAACGACCGGGTCAAGGTGTTCCGCGAGGACTCCGGCGAGGAGGTGACCCCCGGGAGCGACCAGATCGGGCTGCTCGCCGTGGGTGGGCGCATTCCCGTCGGGTACTGGCGCGATCCTGACAAGACGGCGCAGACGTTCCGGGTGATCAACGGGCGCCGGTACGCGCTCGCCGGCGACTACGCCCAGGTCGATGCCGACGGGACGATCCGGCTCCTCGGGCGGGGCTCGGCGTGCATCAACACGGGCGGCGAGAAGGTGTACCCGGAGGAAGTCGAGCTCGTGCTGCGGAAGCACCCGAGCGTGTTCGACTGCGTGGCCGTCGGCGTGCCCGACGATCGCTTCGGCGAGATCGTCGTCGCGCTCGTGCAGGTGACCGAAGGGCACTACCTCGACGAGCCCGAGCTCGAGGCGTGGTGTCGCAGCAAGCTCGCCGGCTTCAAGAAGCCGCGGCGGTTCCTGTTCGTCGACTCGCTCGAGCGCAACGCCGCCGGCAAGGCGAACTACCAGATTTTGCGCAAGTTGGCCGCGAACCGGCTCGGGTCATAGGGTTCGCTCCGATTTGGGAAATACCAGGCAGGGACGAAAGGAACCCGTCATGCGCAAGCTCGGATTTCTCCTCGCGCTCACGACCGCTGCCGCAGTCGTCGGCATCGCCCCCGCCGGGGCGCAGACCCAAGGCGGACAAGCGTTCTGCGACGCCGCACTGAAGGTCGACAAGGCGTTCAGCGCGGTCGGCGACAGGGGCCCGACAAAGAAGCAGGCCCAGGACCTCGACAAAGCGCTGAGCGGCGCCGAGAGCACCGCGCCGCCCGAGATCGCGGCGGACGTGCAGTCGATCGCGGGAATCATCCGGAGTGCCGCGCAGAGCAACCAGGACCCCAGCGAGAACCCGACCTTCACCCAGAATCTCGCTGCCATCGACCAGTACCGGTACAACTCGTGCGGTTACCAGCAGCTGCAGGCGAACGGCATCGAGTACGAGTTCCAGGGGCTCCCGAAGACGGTGCCGGCCGGCAAGGTGGCGATCCAGTTCACGGACAACGGCGCCGAGATCCACGAGCTCGAGGTCCTGCGGATCAAGGGCAAGGACTCGGCGAAGAAGCTCACGGGGCTCAGTGAGAGCCAACTGGGCAAGAAGGCTGAAGACGTCGGAAGCACGTTCGCGATGCAAGGCCAGACGAGCTACGCGTTCGCCGACATGAGCAAGCCGGGACGGTACGCCGTGCTCTGCCACCTCCCCGTCGGGTCGACGAGCCCGCAGGCGGCCGAGGAAGCAGGCAAGAAGCACGCGAAGTCGCACGCCCAGGAAGGTATGTACGCGACCATCACCGTCGAGGGCGGCGCAACGACGACGACCGCAGCCGGTTAGCCGAGCTCGCGGACCGCGGCGTCGATCGCGTCGGCGAAGCGGCGTCCGCCGGCCGAATAGCCCGAGCCTGACGTCGCGAAGTGCGTCCCGTCGGATGCGCGCACCCGGATGCGCCCGTTGACGCAGCCTTGTATCCACCCTTCGTCGGCGAGGCACGGCAGCGTGTCGGTGTAGGCGCCGTCGGCGAGCACCGCCTCGCCCGCGTCGACGAAGCGCGGCTCCGACGAGTAGAGGCCAAGGGTGGCGGGAGCACGGTCGCGGAAGGCGGGCGGTCCGACCCACAGGATCGGCGCGTCCACGAGCTGCTTCAGTCGAGCCATGTCGGCCTCGTACTTCGCACGGACCTGATCGGGCGTCTGGTAGCCCTGCATGCACGGCGTCAGATCGTTGCCGACGAACTCGACCACCATCATGCTGGGTTGCTCGACGGTTGCGGCACGCGCCATCTTGTCGACCCAGTCACAGAGCGCGGTCCCGCCGAACGCGCGGATCTCGTCGGTGCTCTGCAGATACGGAGTTGCCTGCTCGATGAGGCTGTCGCCGTAGATGAGCACCGGGCCCCGTGACTTGGACGACGAC
>DASYQJ010000020.1:0-11765 GCA_036005605.1 Acidimicrobiia bacterium | reverse complement strand
GCATACTGGTTGTGTGACACGTGGCTACGGGCAGTTCTGCGGTCTGGCCCGGGCGCTGGACCTGGTGGGTGGGCGATGGGCCCTGCTCGTCGTGCGTGATCTCCTCACCGGGCCGAAGCGCTTTACCGAGCTGCAGGAGGGCCTGCACGGCATTCCCACCAACGTGCTGACCTCCCGGCTCCGCGAGCTGGAGGAAGTGGGCATCGTCGAGCGACGGGTGCGAGCTCACCCCGGCGGGGGCGTCGACTACGCGCTGACCGAGTACGGCCTCGAGCTGGAGCAGCCGGTGTTGCAACTCGGGTTCTGGGGCGCCAAGGCTCTGGGACCGCCCGAGAACGACGACTTCATCAGCGTCGACTCGCTGGCGCTCGCCTTGCGCGGCGCCTTTCGCCCCGACAAGGCCCGCGGTCCGAAGCGCCTGTACGAGGTGCGGATCGACGGCAAGCCGCTCCGAATCGGAGTGAAGGGCGGGAAGGTCTCCGTCCCGGCCGTCTCACCGGGGGAACCGGTCGAGCCGGACGTCGTCGTCGAGACCGCACCCGGAGTCATGAGCCAGCTGCTCACTGGGGAGATGGACGTCGACGCCGCGATCGATGCGGGTCGCGTGCAACTGGACGGCGATCGCGCCGAGGCGAGACGCCTCTTCGAGATGTTCCGCTTCCCGTCCACCGAGGACGCGCGCGTCTAGCGCGTCACCCGGTCGCCATGGGCGAGCGTCTAGGTGGTGGCGACGGTCTTCCGAGCCTGGTGGAACGTCGGCGCCGGCGCTTCGTTCAACGGCGGGTTCGCCTCGGTCAACAGCCGCTGCGCGTCCTCGCGGTCGGCGTCCGTGAAGGCCTTCGTCGTCGCGCAGAACTCCACCAGGGTCCCGTTCGGGTCGATCGCGTAGATCGACGTGCACCAGCCGTGGTCGATCTCGGCGACGTCGTGACCGGCGTCGAGCCACCGGCGCTTGTGCGACTCGATCCCGGCGAGGTCACCGGCGTCGAAGGCGAGGTGGTTGGTCCAGATCGGGAGTCCCAGCCCGGCGGAGAGCGACGGCTCGAACTCGGCGGGGACGTTCTCGTCGTCGTGGATGTCCCAGAACGCGATGAGCCCCTGGCCGTGCGTGTCGTAGAACAGGTGCCGGGCCCAGCCGCCGCCGTCGGTGGCGGCCGCCTCGACCTTCACGAGGTCGAAACCCATGGCCTCCGTGTAGAAAGCGTGGGTCGCGGCCACGTTCCGAGTAGCGACCGCAACATGGTGAAAGCCCATCGTGCCCTCCCGACTCCGAGGGCCACCAGCATCGCGCGGGAGGCAGCGTGGAGGAGCGCAACGTTCATCCCGATCCGATCGTGCAGTTTCGGGCCTGGCTCGACGAGGCCGTGGCCGAGGGCGTCCGCGAGCCCGACGCCATGACGATCGCGACCGCCGGCCGCGACGGCATGCCGGCGGCGCGAACCGTGTCGCTGCGAGGCTTCGACGAGCGGGGCTTCGCGTTCTATACGAACTACCGCAGTCCGAAGGCCCGCGATCTCGACGAGAACCCGCGGGCCGCCGTCGTGTTCCACTGGCGTGAAGTCGAACGGCAGGTGCGTGCGACGGGATCGGTCGCGCGGCTGTCGCGCGAGGAGTCGCTGGCGTACTGGCGCAACCGCCCGCTCGGGAGTCGCCTCAGCGCGCTGGTCTCGCCCCAGAGCGAGGTCGTCGCCGACCGGGCCGAGCTCGAAGCGGCGTACGAGGCGGCCGCCGCGCGCTACGGCGACGACCCTCCGCTGCCGGACTCGTGGGGCGGCTTCGTCGTCACTCCCGACGAGGTCGAGCTCTGGGAGGGGCGGCCGAATCGGCTGCACGATCGCCTGCGGTATCGCCGCGTCGACGACGGGTGGGCGCGGGAACGATTGGCGCCGTGACCGGGGGCGCGTAGCGGGCGCTGGGTCAGCAGGCCGCGGACGCGCCCACCGCCTGGCCTTCGCCGGTCGACCTGTTGCCGGCCTCGTCGGACGCCTCGACCCTCCATGTGATCGTGCCGTCGGCCGCGTACGGGCCGATGGGCGCCTCGAACGCGCCGCCGCTCGCCGTCATCCGTTTCCGTGTCTCGCCCCCCGACGCCGTGTCGACGTACACGAGCTCCACCTCCGCCAAGTGGTCGCCGGGATCGACCACGCTGGCCAGCGCCGGCGTGGTGGTCTGTCGAGGACCGATGCATCCGAAGACGGTCGCGAGGTTGTAGACGAACGGTGGGCGGGTGTCGGGCCCTGGTGCGACGGTGGTGACCGGCGGAGCGGTCGTTGTCGGCGTGGTGGTCACGGGCGGCTTCTGCCTGGCGGCGGCCTTCGCTTCGGCGGCGAAGGACCGGGTGTCACGGCCGAACCCGCGGAAGTCGGTGACGATCGCCGCGACGAACACTGCCGCGAGCGCGATGACGGCGGCGCGGACCACGAGGCGGCGCCCCGGGTACATCGAACGGGGGAAGCCGCTGCGACGCAGGCGAGGCGGCGGGGGCACCAGGCTCTCGACCTCTTCGTAGGCGTCGTACTCCCGCTCGGTGACCTCGCCTTGGCTGCCTTCGACGGGGGCGGCGGTCTCGACCGGGGCCGCGATCTCGACGGGCTCGGTCGGCTCGGACGACTCCGGCGCCGCTACGGCCATGTCGCTCGCCGCCGGCGTCGCGTCGCTTGTGGCGGATGTGTCCGTCGCCACCTCGGGCGGGGTCTGGCCGAGCACGGCGGCCGTCCACTCGGGCGGGCCGAGCACGGACCACAACAGGTCGACGCGGTCCAGCACCTCGTCACGGACCTCGGGCGGCGCCGGCTCCGCCGGCACCTCGCCGATGAGCTGCATGGGCTTCGGCTGGTCCTCACGCCAGAACGAGCACTTCCGGCACGTGTCGACGTGCGCGGCGACCTGGCGCAGCCACTTGTCGGGGTGCGCTTCGTCCTCGCCGGCGATCAGCTTCTTCATGTGCTCGCAGCCGGGACTGGCCAGTCGGGCGACGAGCAGCGCGCTCAGCTGGCGCTCGGTCTTCTCGTCGAGGTCTCGCACGAGAGCAGCCGCGTGTGGGGGAGACACGCCGAGCGTGTCCGCGAGGGCCTGGTTGTCGAGCGGCTGCCGGGCGTGCAGGTCCAAGAGGACCCGGTCCTTGCCCGGGAACCACGACACCGCTTCCCACACGATGGCGCCGGCGCCGTCCGAGGCTGCTTTGCCGGTCGCGCCGTCGAACTCGGCGTGCTCGTCGACGCCCACCTGGATGTCACGCCCGAGCAGCTGCTGGCGCGCCAGCGCGAACAGCCACGGCTCGAGCTTCTCCGGCCGCCGCAGCCGGTACAGCTCGAGCGCCGCCAGCACGAAGGTGTCCACCATGGCGTCGAAGGCCGCTTCGGGGTCGCGGAGCACCGAGGTGCACAGGTCGTACAGGCGATCGGCGTAGCTGTCGTAGATCTCCGAGAGGGCCCCTCGATCACCCGACCGCGCCGACGCGACGAGTTCTGCATCCGTCAGCATCGTGGCCCCAGCGTAGAGGGGCTCCTCGACCCGTCGCGAGCGGAGCTGTCGCAGCGCATTCGGGCTAGACAGTCGGCCGTGACGGCGGGGGCGTGGACGCTGCTGGTCGTGGCGGCGGTGCTGGCGGCCGGGGACTGGCTCGCCGTCGCCCGCAAGGACAAGCGGCTCGAATACGTGTGCAAGCCGGGCGCGCTCGCTGCCCTGGTCGGCGTCGCGCTGACCCTCGATCCGGCGCACGGCGACGCGCGCGCCTGGTTCGTCGCCGCCCTTGCGTTGTCACTCGCCGGCGATGTCTTCCTGATGCTCCCCTCCGATCGGTTCGTCGCCGGGTTGGCCTCGTTTCTCCTCGCCCACGTCGCGTACGTGGTCGGCCTCACCCGGCACGGCGGCTCCGCAGGCGCACTCCTCGTCGCGGCGGTCCCGGTGGTCGCGGTGGCAGGTCTCCTCGGGGCGCGGTTCCTCCGGGCGGCGCGCGCCGGTGGTCACCCGGAGCTCTTCGGTCCGCTCGTCGCGTACATGGCGGTGATTGCGGCGATGGTCACGTGCGCGGTCGCCTCGGGCAACGTGCTTGCCGCCGCCGGCGCGGTGCTCTTCATGGCCTCCGACGCGCTGATCGCCGAGACGCGCTTCGTCGGGTCCAGGGATTGGGCGCCGGTCGTCATCATGGTGACGTATCACCTGGGCCAGGCCGGCCTCACGCTGTCGCTCGTGCGCTGACGTTCCCGGCGACGGCGACTGCGAGTCGTCGCGGCGGTTCCGTCGCGGCTCCCAACGCGGTATGAGTAGAGGAGGTCAGGCGGGCAGGAGAGGAGGTTCCGCCGTGCATGCCAAGACCGGTGACCGGATCGTTGTTGAGAGCACGCACGTCGGCCAGCCCCAGCGCCAGGGTGAGGTCTTGGACGTCGTGCCCGGTGAGGGCGGCAACGAGCACTATCGAGTGCGTTGGGACGATGGCCACGAGACGATCTACTTCCCGAGCAGCGACTGTCGTGTGCTGGGCGGCGGGGAGGCATCCTCGAACTAGGTGCGGCTCGCCGTACGCTGCGAGCGCGGAGGCGGCGGCTCGGCCGACCGCCGGAGCAGAGCCGGAGCTTGCGACGGCGACAGGAGAGGGATGCGCAAATCGATCGACGACGCCGTTGACGACCATCCTCCCGACGACGACGAGCGACCGCCGGTGTCGTGGGCTGTGGCCGTGTCCGACGACTGCGACGCGTGCGGCGCCGGCGAGCTGCGGGTCGTGTTGACCGTCGAGGAGCAGGGTCGCGCCGGCTACGGCCTCGTCGCCCACCTCGCGCCCGACACGGCCCGCCGGTTGCGCGCCGCCCTGGCCGCCGCGCTCCGCGAGCTCGGTGAGGACCCGGGCGCGTAGCGGCGGCGCCTACAGCAGCAGCGGCGCCTTGGCGCGCTCGGTGGCGGCCGCGAGCTCGCGGCGGTGCTCGGCGATCTGGTCGACGGAGATCATCGCCACCCGGTGCTCGTCGGCGAACATCTCGAGGAACGCCAACCGCGCCGGCGAGCCGTCGTCCTGGAGCACCTCGCAGATCACCGCTACCGGCGGAAGCCCGGCGAGGCGGGCGAGGTCGACGGCGGCCTCGGTGTGGCCGCGCCGCTCGAGCACGCCGCCGGCGCGGGCGCGCAGCGGGAACACGTGCCCGGGTCGCACGAAGTCGCCGGAGCGGCTTCCGGAGTCGAGGACCTTGCGAATGGTCGTGGCCCGGTCCTGGACGCCGATGCCGGTGCCGGCGGTTTCGTGGTCGATCGACACGCAGAACGCCGTGTCGCACGTCGCCCGCCCGTCCGGGATCATCGGCTCGATGGCGAGCTCGTCGAGGCGGGCCGAGTCGCACGGCATGCAGACGAGCCCACGGGCCCACCGCAGCATGAAGTTGACGGCCTCGCCGGTCACCCAGCTGGCGGCCATCGTGAGGTCACCCTCGTTCTCGCGGTCTTCGTCGTCGACGACGAGCACCATCTCGCCCCGGCGGATCCGCCGAAGCGCCTCGTCGATCGTGGACAGCTTCATTGCTGCACTCCTCAGTTCGGGACTCGCTCGGGTTGCGCCGCCGCTCCGGGCAGCGTCACGACCATGCGGCAGCCGTGCGGCTCGCGACGTTCGGGATGGATGTCGCCACCGTGGAGGTCGACGATCCACTGCGCGATCGCCAGGCCGAGCCCGGCGCCGCCGTCGCTCGAGGCCCGGGCGGTGTCGGCGCGGTAGAAGCGCTCGAACACGCGGGCCTCTTCAACCTCGGCGATGCCGGGACCTTCGTCGCACACCTCGATCGTCACGGTCGAGCCCGGCGCCGGGCCGTGACCGAAGCTCCGTCCGTTGGCCGCGCGCCGCGCCCGGACCTCGACCCGCCCGCCGGTGGGCGTGTAGCGCACGGCGTTCTCGAGCAGGTTCGCGACCACCTGGTGCACGCGCTCGGGGTCACCGTCGGCGGTGAGCCCGGGCGTCTCGACGACGACGGCGACGTCGACACCTGGTGCGTGGAGCTGCTGCTCGCGCACCGCGTGCTCGAGGACGGGCTTCACGTCGAACTCGCTCCAGTCGAGCGGCACCGCACCCGACTCCAGCCGCGACAGGTCGAGGAGCTGGGTGACGAGGCGGCCGAGCCGCTCGACCTGGGCCAGCATCGTACGGAAGGTCTGCGGGTCGGGATCCTCGACGCCGTCGACAAGATTCTCGAGGACGGCCTGCAGCGCGGCGATCGGCGTGCGCAGCTCGTGCGAAACGTTCGCCACGAGGTCGCGGCGCACGCGGTCGGTCTCGGCGAGCTCGGCCACCATCTTGTTGAACGCCCGCGCCAGCTCGCCGACCTCGTCGCGCGAGGTCGCGGCGACGCGGCTGTCGTACTTGCCCTTGGCCATCGCCCGAGCCGCGTCGGACATCTCCCGCAACGGCGACGTCATCCCGCGGGCGAGGAACCGCACCATCACGAGCGCGACGGAACCGGCGATGATCCCGCTCACTGACGGCCACACGCCCGCCTTGAGGCACAGCCAGAACACGAACACGGTCACCGCGACGGCGGAGAAGATGACGGCGCCGAGCTTGATCTTGAGCGAGTACACCGTGTCGAGCGGTCGGCGCGGGCTCACGATCGATCCCGGGCGCCGCCCGATGCGGCGGTGAGCGCGGCGTCGTCGGCCGCGTACCCGACACCGTGGACGGTGCGGATCACGTCGGGACCGAGCTTGCGACGAACGGCCCGCACGTGCGAGTCCACGGTGCGCGCGCCCGAGTCGTCGTGGTACCCCCATACCTGCACCAGCAGTTGCCCGCGCGTGAACACCTGGCCCGGGTGCGAAGCGAGGTGCGCGAGGAGGTCGAACTCGGTGGGCGTGAGGTGCACGGTGTCTTCGCCCCGGCGGACGCGGCGGGTGGTGAGGTCGAGCGCGACGCCGGAGACGTACAGCGTCTCGTCCGGCTTGGCGGCCGCCGCGCCGGCGCGGTCGACGCGGCGGAGCAGCGCGTGCACCCGCGCGACGAGCTCTCGGGGGCTGAACGGCTTCGTCAGGTAGTCGTCGGCGCCGACGGCCAGCCCGACGACCATGTCGGTCTCCGAGTCGCGGGCCGTCAGCATCAGCACCGGCACGGGATGGTCGTGCTGGATGCGCCGGCACACCTCGAGGCCGTCGAGGCCGGGCAGCATCAGGTCGAGCACGACGAGGTCGGGGTGAACCCGCTCGCACATCTCGACGCCGTCGGGGCCGTCGGCCGCGATCTCGACGACGAACCCTTCGCTGCGGAGCCGCGCCGCGACCGCGGCTGCGATCGAAGCTTCGTCTTCGACGACGACGATCGTGCGGGCCGGGGTGGCGGCCGCAGGAGCCGGGGGCATCGCACGCCAGGATAAGGAACCCGTTTCGCGGAGTCTTGCCGGGGGTGTGGAGATTCGGTGCAGATGCCGCGACCGGAGGTCGCGAGGGTGCCCCGGCCGGATGGCCGCAAGAGTGCCCCCGACCGGAGGTCGCGAAGGTGATCGGTCAGGGCAGGGCAACGATCGCGGCGGGGTCGGCGGCGAGGCGGACCGGGTCGCCGGCCGAGGGGATGCGGTCACCGGTCACGGCCACCTCCAACGACGGACCGTCGGCGACCTTCACCTCGAGCAGGAAGTGGTCGCGGCGGAACGTTCGCGCCGTGACGACGCCCACGATCGGTCCATCAGGGTCGACGCGCAGCGAATCGGGACGCACCGCGACGCGCCCGCGGCCGAACGCGTCGGTGACGTTGTATCCGAGGAAGCGTGCGACGAACTCGTTGGTCGGGTGCTCCCACACGTCGACCGGCGATCCGAGCTGCTCGATTCGGCCGTCGTGCATGACCGCGACGCGATCGGCGAGCGCAAAGGCCTCGTCGTGGTCGTGGGTGACGTACAGCGACGTGAGCCCGAGCCGGGTGAACAAGTCGCGTAGCTCGACCATCAGCCGCTCCCGCAGCGCTCGGTCGAGGGATCCGAGCGGCTCGTCCAGCATGAGCAGACGAGGGGCGGGCGCAAGTGCCCGGGCCAGCGCGACGCGTTGCTGCTCGCCGCCCGACAGCTCGGTGACCCGCCGGTGCTCGTACCCGGCCAACCCGACCAGCGTGAGCAGCTCGCTCGCGCGCGAGGCCGCCTGCGCCGCCGGCACGCTGCGCATGCGCAGCCCGAACACGACGTTGCCGAGCACGTCGCGGTGCGGGAACAGCGTGTGGTCCTGGAACATCAAGCCCAGCTGCCGGCGGTGGGGAGCCACGTGCGTGAGGTCGTCGCCGTCCCACTCGACGCGCCCGCGCACCGGCGGCTCGAGGCCGGCGACGGCGCGGAGCAGCGTGCTCTTGCCGCTGCCGCTCGGTCCGAGCACCGACACGACCTCGCCGTCGCCGACGACGAGGTCGACCCCGTCGAGGGCGACGGTGTCGCCGTAGCGGACCTCGAGCGACTCGACACGCAACATCAGAACTCCCCGATGTCGGCGAAGCGGAAGCGCTCGATGGCGAGGATCGCAACCGCGGTCACGGCCATCAGGATGACGCTCGCCGCCATCGCGGCGCCGAAGTTCAACGCACCGGGCTGGCCGAGCAGACGGAAGATGACGACGGGCAGAGTGGGGTAGTCGGGACGGGCGATGAAGATCGTCGCCCCGAACTCACCGAGCGAGATGGCGAACGCGAAGCCTGCGGCGACGAGCACGGCGCGGGCCACGATCGGTAGGTCGATCTCCCGCCAGACGCGGCGCGGCGAGGCGCCGAGGACCGCGGCCGCCTCGCGCAGGCGCTCGTCGATGGACCGCAGCACCGGGATCATGACCCGGGCGACGAACGGCGCCGCCACGAGCGCGTGCGCGATCGGGATCAGCGCGGGGGACGCGCGCAGGTCGAACGGCGGCCGGTCGAGCGCGATCAGGAAGCCGAAGCCGATCGTCACCGCCGAGACGCCCAACGGCAGGAGCAAAAGCGTGTCGAGACCGCCTGCCGGGCGCGCGCCGCGACGGGGACCGGCGACCGCGAACGCGGCCAATCCGCCGATGACGAGCGCGATCACCGTCGCGATCGTCGCGAACACGACCGAGTTGCGCACGGCTTCGATCGGAGGCACGAAGATGGTGCTCGTGCGGCGCAGCTCCGACAACGCGCGGTAGAAGCCGAAGCTGTACCCGCCGGCGGTGTCGAACGAGCGCTGGACGAGGACGAACACCGGGCCGCCGAGCAAGAGGGCCATCAGCGCGAGGTTGAGGCCCACGACGGCGCGCTCGCCGGGGGTGCGAGCCCGGCGGGACGTCTCCGCACTGGCGCGCAAGCGCAGCGCCAGCGCCCGGCGGCCTTGCGCGCGGCCCGCGACCAGCAGCACGGCGCACACCGCCGCGAGCTGCACGATCGACAGCGCGGCCGCCTGCGGCAGGTCGAGGAACTGCACCGTCTGGCGGTAGATCTCGGTCTCCAGGGTCGAGTAACCCGGCCCGCCGAGGATCAGGATCACGCCGAAGGACGTGAACGTGAACAGGAAGACGATTGCCGCGGCGGCCGCGATCGCGGGTCGGAGTGCCGGCAGTGTGACCGAGCGAAACGTCTGCCAGCGACCGGCGCCGAGGACGCGCGCTGCGTCCTCCTGCCGCGGGTCGAGGTGCGCCCACAAGCCACCGACGATCAGGACCACGACCGCGTAGTTGAAGAACACGTGGGCGACGAGGATGGCGGTGAGCGACTGGTCGAGGCCGAGGAACCCGAGTGGCCCGCCCTCGCCGAGCAGCGCGAGGAAGGCGGAGCCGACCACGACCGTCGGCAGCACGAACGGGACGAGCACCGCCGCCCGCACGAGTCGTTTTCCCCGGAACTCGTACCGCGCGAACACGTAGGCACCGGGGAGCGCGATGAGTACGGTGAGCGCGGTCGACACGGTCGCTTGCCAGATCGTGAACCACGCCACGTCGCGCAGGTGCGAGTCGGTCACCACTGCGCCGATCGGGCTGAGATCCAGCGTCCCGCTCGGCGTGAGCCCACGACCGATGATCGACGCAACCGGATAGACGAAGAACACGCCAAGGAACGCCAGCGGCACCACGAGCAGCAGGGCGCGTGCGATGCGGTCCCGGTTGATGCGTGCAGGGACCATGACAGTTCTGGTCTCTGCACGCATCATGACGCAGCGTTCACCGGAGGACGGTGCTCGTCCACTGGTCGATCCACTGGTCGCGGTTTCGGGCGATCTCCTCGGGCGGGAGCGTGAACGGCCTCGGGGCGACCTTGGCGTACTTCACGAACGCGGGCGGGAGCTGCGTGCCGTCGCGGGCGGGGAATACGAACATCTGGAGCGGCATGTCGCGCTGGAACCGGTCCGACAGCATGAAGTCGACGAACTGCTTCGCCGCCTTCTCGTGCGCGGTGCCCTTCAGGATGCCGACGTACTCGATCTGGCGGAAGCACGTGTCGAGCAACGCGCCGGTCGGCGGCTCCGCCGGCTTGGTGTCGGCGTTCACGACCTCCGCCGGAGGGCTGGTGGCGTACGACACGACCAGCGGGTAGTCGCCCTTGCCGGTGCTCCCCGAGAACTCGGTGCTGTAGGCCTGCTCCCAGCCGTCGACGACCTTGACGTCGTTGCTTCGCAGCTTGTCCCAATAGGCGCGCCAGCCGTCAGGTCCGAACTTGGCCACCGTGGCGAGCAGGAACGCGAGGCCGGGCGACGACGTCGCCGGGTTCTCGACGACGAGCAAGCCCTTGTACTCCGGCTTCGTCAGGTCGTCGAGCGTCTTCGGGACGGTGAGCTTTTTGTCGGTGAAGTACTTCCGGTCGAAGTTGATGCACACGTCACCGGTGTCGACCGGGCTGACGCGGTTCCGCGGATCGAGCTGGAGGTCCTTCGAGATGTTCGCGAGCTCGGGCGACTTGTACGGGAGGAAGATGCCTTCGTCGAGCGCCCGGCTCAGCAGCGTGTTGTCGACGCCGAAGAAGACGTCGCCGAGAGGATTGTTCTTGGTGAGGATCGCCTGGTTGACGGCCGCACCCGCGTCGCCCGACGGCAGCACGTCCACGCTCACGCCGGTCTTCTTCGTGAACTGGCGCATGACGCGCTTCGAGGCGTTGAACGAGTCGTGGGTCATCAGCGTGATCGTCGTGCCGCCGGAGCCGGCCGGCGCGGGCGCCGACGCGGTCGCCGCGACGGGGGCGCCGACGGCCAACGCCGCCACGAGGAGCGAGACGGCGAGAGTGAGCAGGGGCAGTCGGCGCATGTCAGGTTCCTCCGAGGTCGGGTTGGACGGCCAGCAGGGTGCCTTGCTCCAGCGAGATGGTTGCGACGGGCTCGGCGAGCTCGTTGCTCAGCCCGCGCGTGGATCCGGGCAGGAGTTCTTCGTGGTCGAGCGGATACCGCAGGCCCGTCGTCCGTACTCCGCGGGCGGGACCACCGGCGGCGAGCAGCGAGCACAGGTCGCCCGGCGCGCCCGACAGACTCGCGGAGCGACGGATGACCGTGATGCGGGTGTCGTCGAGCAGCGCCTCGATGTCGATGTCGTCGAACGACGGAGACGCGAGCAGCAGCGCGTTCGCGAGGAGATGGTCGAGTCGCCCACCGGAACCGCCGACGACGATCACGTGCGTCGCCCCGCCGTCACGCGCGGCATGCACGGCGAGCTCGAGGTCGCTCTTGTCCTTCTCGGCGGGGTACCGGCAGACCTCGGCGCCGTCCGCGACCGCGGCGTCGACGGCGGCCGGGTCGGCCGAGTCGAGGTCGCCGACGACGACGTCCACGCGCCGGCCCGCGGCGAGCGCGTGCTCGACGCCCGAGTCGGCGGCCATGACCATG
>DASYQJ010000019.1:0-8058 GCA_036005605.1 Acidimicrobiia bacterium | reverse complement strand
TCGCGCTCGCACCGGCGCCCACGAGGAGGTCACGCACCGCCCCGAGCAGCGGCGCGGGGCCGTCGGGCCACGTGAACGTGGTCGACGCCGAGGCCAGTCGCGTCCGGATGGTCGACCACGGCGTCGGGTCGGGCGCACGATGCGACGCCCGCGCCCGGGCGCGAATTCCGAGCCTTCGCCACGCGGCGGCCGCCTCGCCGTCGAATCCCCAGTCCTCGAGGGCGGCGACCTCCTCAGCGCTCGGGCGGCTGCGCGCGTCGGCAGCCAGGAGGAGCGCGGCGCGCCCGGCGTCGACCGCCTGTTGCAGCCGGGCATCGGGCAGGACCACGCGCATTCCGCGCTGCCGCTGCGCGTCCCACCCGGCGGCGGCGACGGCGGCGTCGGGAAGCAAGGAGAGATCGACGGCCTCCACCGGCACCGAGCGGCCCGGGCGGCCCACCGCCAGCGCGCAGCGCAGGCGCGTCCGGTGCGCAACCGGGTGGAGCAACGCGACCTCGAGTCGCATGCCCCGACCTCCCACACCGTTGAACGTGCTCTCTTGGGCCTGGCCGGCCGTGACCAGGTCGAGCGTGTCCCCGCGTATCCCGGCCGCCCAGCGCATCGCCGGCCGCGGGGTGCGGAGCGCGGGCCGCCCGTCGACGGTCACCCACGAGCCGCGCGTGCCGACCGCTCTCATGCGGCCGGTCGGCGCGGGGCCGAGCACGAGCGCGGCGACGAACGGCGCGCCCGAGGCGTTCTCGATCTCCACCGCGACGAGGCCGGCGGGGCCGCCGACGCCGTAGGCGCGGTGCACCGCGTCGCCTCCCGGCACGTGCAGGGACGTCTCGACGACGGGCGCGCCGCCGACGAGCGTCTGACGCACCGCGGCCTCGCGCGCCGGGATGTGCCATCGATCGTCGGCACCGACCCACCAGTCGAGCTGCCACCGCCCGCCGTCGGGCGTGATCGAGCCGCGGTCGTCGACGAGAGCCTGATGGGTCGAGCCGAGCACCCCCATGCGGGTCGGGGCGCGCTCGGTCACGTCATCCCGCCCTGGGGCTCACGTGATGCCGTGCAGTTCGGCCTTCGCTTCGCGCAGCATGAGCGCCGTGACGAGGTCCTCGGCGCGCTTGCCTTCGTACAGGACCGCGCCGACCTGCTCGGCGATAGGCATCTCGACCCGGTGTCGTTGAGCGAGCTCGAGCACTGCGGCGGTCGACTTCACGCCTTCGGCGACCATCTTCATGTCGGCAACGATGTCGTCGAGCTTCCGGCCCTTCCCGAGCTCGACGCCCACGGTGCGGTTGCGGCTCTGTGTGCTCGTGCACGTGGCAACGAGGTCACCCATGCCCGCCAACCCCGAGAACGTGAGCGGGTTCCCGCCGAGCGCGATGCCGAGGCGCGTCAGCTCGGCGAGACCGCGCGTGAGGAGCGCTGCCTTCGTGTTGTCCCCGTAGCCGAGGCCGTCGGCGATCCCGGCTGCGATCGCCATCACGTTCTTGAGCGCGCCAGCGATCTCACACCCGACGACGTCGGGATTCGTGTACACGCGGAACGTCACCGTCATGATCAGGCGCTGGAGCTCGTGCGCAGATGCCTCGTCGCCCATGGCCACGACCGACGCCGCCGGCTGCCCGGCTGCGACCTCGCGCGCGAGGTTCGGGCCGGTGAGCACCCCGATCCGGTCGGGTAGATGCGTCGGCAACACCTCGCCGATCACCTCGGTCATGCGTCGCAGCGTGCCCTGCTCGACACCCTTCGCCAGGCTGACTACCGGCACCGCGGGACGGACGAACTCCGCCGCCTCCATCAGCACCGACCGCATGCCGTGCGACGGCACGCCGAGCACCACGACATCCGCGCTGCCGCACGCCTCCCCGACGTCCGACGTGACCCGCAAGGCGTCCGGGAGCGCGATCCCCGGGAGGTAGTCGGGATTCTCGTGCCGCTCGGCGATCGTGGCCGCGAGATCGGGCCGGCGCGCCCAGAGCACGGTGTCGGCGTTGTTGGACACGAGCGCGGCGACGGCGGTGCCCCACGAGCCCGCCCCCACCACCGCGACCCGCGCCCCGTCGCTCACGTGGCCGTCTCGACGTCTTCGGTTTGGTCTTCGTTGCGCTTCGCCGGACGCACCTGCGCCGTCTCGGGCCGGCGCTGCCACCATCCGTCGTCGCCCGGTCCCGGGCGCTGCGGATAGATCTCGCGTGCTCGCGCCACGCACTGCGCGATCGCACCCATGATCCGGTCCGTGGCGTCGTGGACCTCCTCGTCGGCGTGGACGCGCACCGGCGGTCCGACGACCGCGGTCTCCGCCACGCCCCAGCGCCAATGCGGCTTCCGGCCCTTGAACAGCGTGCGGTGCGCGCCCCACAGTCCCACGGGTGTGACGGGCACGCCGGACTGCGCCGCGAGCCGCGCCGTGCCGGACTTCCCCGCCATCGGCTCGAGGTCGAGCGAGATCGTCCCCTCGGGGAAGATCGCGACACATTCGCCGCGCGTGAGCGCCTCGACCGCCAGCTCGAGGGACCCCGCCGCCGTGGGCGAGTTCCGCACGACCGGTATCTGACGGACCTGGTGCAATAGGAAGCCGAGCGGCTTCTTGTCGAACAGCTCGGCCTTGGTCAGGAAACGCACTCGGCGGTGGCGCCGGTCGGCGAGGTACGCGAGTGCGAGCGGGTCGAGGTACGAGGTGTGGTTGCTGGCGAGGATCACTGGGCCGCGCGGTGGGATGAGGTGCGCGCCCTCGATCGTCCATCTCATCCCGTAGTGCAGCGGTGGGAGTAACGCGGTGCGAGCCACGGAATACACCGGTTCCACGGCCGGTAGCATACGCATTCACATGCGTTTCGACTTCCGGCGTGCGTTGCGGAGTCCCGAATGACCGGTACGGGCGTCGTGATTCCGGTGCGAGCGTTCGCACTGGGCAAAGCGCGACTCGCCGCGCTGCTCGACGACGAGACGCGTACCGAGCTCGCTCGCAAACTCGCCGACCGAGTAGGAGCGGCGTCAGGTGAGCTCCCGACGGTGGTCGTCTCGAGCGCGTCCGACGTGCGCGACTGGGCACGATCGCGTGGCCTCGACGTCGTAGACGACCCCGGCACGCTCGACGATGCCGCCGCCGCGGGGCGGGGATGGGTGGAAGCCCGCGGGTGCGCTCGCGCGGTGATCGCGCACGCCGATCTGCCTCTTGCCCGAAGCCTCGCGCCACTCGCACGCGACGGCGCCCAGGCGATCGTGGCGATCGTGCCGTGCCACCGTGACGACGGCACAACCGTGCTGTCGGTGCCCGTCGGCGTGCCCTTCCGGTTCGCCTACGGGCCGGGCTCGTTCCGGCGGCACGCCGCCGAGGCACGGCGCCTCGGCCTCGGCTTCCGCGTCGTCCGCGACGCCGAGCTCGCCTTCGACGTCGACGTCCCGGACGACCTCCACCGGCTCGATCTCCTTGCCCCCTCCGTCGACTGAGCTGCCCACGCCGGCGCGGGCCCTCGCGATCGGGGCCCATTCCGATGACGTCGAGTTCGGCTGCGGCGCCACGCTGGCCAAGTGGGCAGAAGACGGCGCCGAGGTGCGCCTGCTCGTGCTCACCGACGGCTCGAAAGGGACGTGGGATCCGGGCGCCGACCTCGGGGAGCTGGTTGCGACGCGGCGCCGGGAGCAGGAGGACGCCGCCGCCATCCTCGGCCTGGCCGGCGTCGAGTTCCTCGGCATCCCGGACGGGGAGCTCTTCAGCGGGCTCGCCGAGCGGGCCCGGGTGTGCGAGACGATCCGGCGGGTCCGGCCGAACATCGTGCTGGGCCACGATCCGTGGAAGCGGTACCGGCTCCACCCCGACCATCGCCACGCCGGGTGGTTGCTCCTCGACGGGGTCGTCGCCGCCCGCGATCACCATTACTTCCCCGACCAGCCGCTGCCCGCGCACCGCCCCGATCAGGTCCTCCTGTTCGAGGCGGAGGAGGTCGACCATCTCGAGCCGGTCGGCCGGCACGTGGACACCAAGGTCCGGGCCCTGCTGTGCCACCGCAGCCAGTGGCCGTCGACGATGAGGATCGACGCCTCGGCGCCGGAGAGCGACGCCCAGCTCGAGGGCTTCGTCGGGCGGGTCCGGGCGGAGGCGGAAGCGGCCGGCCGGGCTGCCGGGATGGGCCCCTCCGAGGGGTTCAAGCTCCTCGATAAGGTGTGACCCGGCGGCGTCCGGTCGCGAGAAGGGGGCCCGAAGGCCCCCTCCTCACCTTTGCTGAAGCTGTGGAACTCGCCGGTCTTACCGGCGGGCCCGCCTCTTCGCCGGACGCCGCTTTGCCGTCTTGCTCGCCGCAGCCTTGCGACGACGACGCTTGACGGGCTTCGCAGTACCGGCAGCCTTACGACGACGACGGCGCTTGGCCGGCTTCGCCGCGGCAGCCTTGCGCCGACGGCGCTTGGCGGGTGCCTTCTTGGCCGTGGCCTTGCGACGACGACGCTTTGCGGGCGCCTTCTTCGCGGCAGCCTTGCGACGACGACGCTTTGCGGGCGCCTTCTTCGCTGTGGCCTTACGACGACGGCGCTTGACCGGCTTCGCTGCGGCTGCCTTGCGCCGCCGCTTCGCCGGCTTCCGTGCCGTCGACTTGCGTGTAGTCCGGCGACGCGTCGTTGTGCGGCGCTTCGCCGGCTTCCGTGCTGTCTTCCTAGCTGATTTCCGTGCTGTACGTCTCTTCGCCGGAGGCACGGTCACCACCTTTCGTCGGGAATAGGTCTGTAGAGAGCAACGGCAACGTTCGCTGTTCGTCCCTACTTGTTCACGGCGGACTTGAAGCCGGCTCCTGCCGAGAACTTCACGCCCTTGGATGCCGCGATCTGAACCGGCTCACCCGTGCGCGGGTTGCGACCCGTGCGCGCTGCGCGCTGGGTACGCGACCAAGCGCCGAAACCGGGAACCGTGACCTTGTCGCCGCGCGCAACTGCACCCTGCACGACCTCGATGAGGCTGTCGACGACGGATGCAACGTCTTTCTTGTCGACACCACCTGCCGCCGAGTGAACTGCATCGACGAGCTCTGACTTGTTCACGCCTACCTCCGAATTTGCGGCCGGGTATCTGAGAAAGTTGAACCCATCCCGACCACAATTTCAAGCATTTCCATCAATTGTGAACGACGCGCGCACTAAGAGCAAGCTCTGACAGCGCGAACATCGCCCCTCGAACCCACGAAGACGCCGCGACAACGCGCGAACGCGCTGATACGCCGCGCAATGTGAGTCCGTGTCAACCACGGTAACCCGCGCGACCATGCAAGCGGTGGATATTCCGCTTGCTGACGGGGTGTACGACGCGTTCGTGGTGTGGGCGGAGACGCGCGATGACGGTGCAATCGCGCTCGATCTCACGATCACGACCGGCGCGCGCAAGGGCGATGTCCTGTCGGTGCGCGCGACGAACGCACCGCGCGACGCGATCGATCTCGTCGGCATGCCGTGCACGCTGCACGTGCGCGAAGGAGAGCCGCGCGTCGAGTGGTGAGCGCGCTTGTTCGCCCAAGAAACACGGCTTGACCAGGGAAAACGCGAAAGACCCGGCCATTGCGGCCGGGTCTTCGCACTGCAGCCCCGAGCGGATTCGAACCGCCGCTTCCGCCTTGAGAGGGCGGCGTCCTAGGCCACTAGACGACGGGGCCGGGGCCGTTTGTTCCGGGCTCGGGGGGGAGGACTCGAACCCCCAACGACAGGACCAGAACCTGTTGTGTTGCCGATTACACCACCCCCGAAGGAAGCGCCATGGTACCGAGTCCGGGGACGAGCCTCCCTACGCGGTTCGTGCCCCGGGCGAGCCGTCCGAAGCCGAAGATGCGACCGGCGGCCACGCCGAGCGCCTCGCTCATGAACCGACGCCATTCCTCGAAGCCGGAGATCGGACTCGTCCGCGTCGGGGAGGTCACGGCGTCGAGCCCGAGCTCGTTCGCGATGGAGCGGATGCGGAGGGCATGGAACGGGTCCGAGACGAGCACCACCTCCTTCTCGCCGCGGTTCCGGAGCACGCGGGCGGCAGCCGACAGCGACTCCCAGGACGTGTGACTCGTGGTTTCGCGCAGGATCGCGCTGTCGGGGATGCCCTTGTCGTGCAGGTAGTTCGCACCCGATGTGGCTTCCGTGAACACATCGCCGGTCTGCTTGCCGCCCGTCACGACGATCAGCGGAGCGACGTGCTCGTGGTACAGATCGGCGGCGTGGTCGAGCCTCGCCTTGAACACCGGCGACGGCGTGCCGTTGTACTGCGCGGCGCCGAGCACGACGATGGCGTCGGAGCGACGGGTGTCGTCGTGACGAGCGGCCCACCACACCTGCACGAACGTCACGACGTAATAGAGCAGGGCGGCGAGAAGCACGACGAGGCCGACGCGCCGGACGAGCTTCCAGCCCGTCACGCGCCGCTCTCGACTCGCTCGCGGGCGGCACGCAGGCGTCGCAGCGTGCGCTCGCGACCGAGCAGGTACATCGAGTCGAACAGGGGTAACCCCGCGGCACGACCTTCGACCGCGGTGTAGATCACGTGCATGGCCTTCCGGGGCTTGATGCCGAGCTTCTCGAAGGCGGGCCGGATGTCGAGGTCCTCGCTGCTCTGCCACGGGCACGCCTCGACGCGCTCGATGACGGCGTCGAGGATCTCGTGTGCCCGGTCGGTCGTCTCGAGGCGCTCCCACGACGACCGGTCGATCGTGAACTCCTGCTCGTCGACGAACAGGAAGTCCATCTGCTCGACCAAGGCGCCGATCGTGACGGCGCGTTCCTGACCGATGCGCAGCGCGCCGCGGAGGACGTCGGAATCGAGGCGGTCGCCGAAGCGTTCGCGGGCAATGGGGAGGACGCGGCGTTCGAGCTCGTCGAAGTCCAGGCGGCGGATCCATTCGCCGTTCATCCAGTCCAGCTTCTGATGGTCGAAGAAGGCGGGTGAATGGACGACACGGGCGAGGGCGAACTCCTCGACGAGCTCGGCGCGGCCGAGAACCTCGCGGCCGTCTTCGGGCCCCCAGCCGAGCAGCGCCAGGTAGTTGAGCACCGCCTCCGGCAGATAGCCGGCGTCGCGGAACTCCTCGAGCGCGACGGCGCCGTGGCGTTTCGAGAGCTTGGCCCGGTCGGCACCGACGATCAGCGGGAGGTGCGCGTACGCAGGGCGGTCGGTCGAGCCGAGCGCCTCCCGCAGCGCGAGCACACGATGGGTGGTGTCGAGCAGGTCCTCGCCGCGGATGACGTGTGTGATCGCCATCTCGATGTCGTCGACCGCGTTGGCGAGGAAGAACAGCGGGGTGCCGTCGGAGCGGACGATCACGAAGTCGGGGATGGTCGCCCACTCGACGCTCACTTCCCCCCGGATGAGATCGGTGAAGGTGCTGGTGCCGTCGTCGGGCGTCCGGAACCGGAGCGACCGGGGCCGGCCCTCGGCGGCGCGCGCGGCCCGCTGCTCGGCGTCGAGGTCACGGCAGTGGCCGTCGTATCCGGGGGTGCGACCGGCGGCCCGGGCCGCCTCGTTGCGCGCTCGCACCTCTTCTTCTGTGCAGTAGCACTCGTACGCGTGGCCGTCGGCGACGAGCTGGTCGGCGGCGGCGTGGTACCGGTCGAAGCGGGTGCTCTGGAGGACCGGGCCCTCGTCCCAATCGAGGCCGAGCCAGCGGAGCGTGTCCTGGATCCCGTCGATCCACTCCGGCCGCGACCGGGCGACGTCGGTGTCCTCGATGCGGAGAACGAAGGTCCCCTCTTCGTGGCGGGCGAAGAGCCAGTTGAACAGCGCGGTGCGGGCGCCGCCGACGTGGAGGGAGCCGGTCGGGGCGGGCGAGAACCGCACCCGGGGGGCGTCGGCCATGACCACCGGAGTGTAGGGCCGAGGGTCGCGCGAACCGGCTACGTGCCGGAGGCAAGCTCGTCGAGGAGCTTGCGGGCGATCACGACGCGCTGGATCTGGTTCGTGCCCTCGTAGATCTGGGTGATCTTGGCGTCGCGCATCATGCGCTCGACGGGGAACTCGCGGGTCGTGCCGGCACCGCCGAGGAGTTGGACGGCGTCCGTCGTCACGCGCATGGCAGTGTCGGTCGCGAAGAGCTTCGCCATGGACGA
>DASYQJ010000018.1:0-13602 GCA_036005605.1 Acidimicrobiia bacterium | reverse complement strand
TATGCCGCCATCGGTCATCTGCCGGAAGGTCACGGGATCCTCGGGCTCCTCATCGTCGAGCCGCGGCCGTTGCGCCTGCGCGATCTCGGCGCCCACGATCGGTCCGTTGGCTTCCCCCCGAACCATCCCGACATGCGCTCGGTCCTCGGCGTGCCGGTCCGCGTGCGAGATGCCGTGTTCGGCAACCTGTACCTGTGCGACAAGCGAGGCGCCGACGAGTTCAGCGACGAAGACGAGCGCCTCGCGATCGCACTCGCCGCCGCCGCCGGAGTGGCGATCGAGAACGCCCGGCTGATGCAACGCACGGAGGAGGTCGCCGTCCTCGAGGACCGCGAGCGAATCGCCCGCGACCTCCACGACAAGGTCATCCAGCGCCTCTTCGCGACCGGTATGACACTTCAGACGATGTTGCCGGTAAGCGGCCGAGACGACGTGAGCAATCGGATCAATGACGCCGTGGACGAGCTCGACGTGACCATTCGTGAGATCCGAAGCACAATCTTCGCGTTGCAGGCGCCCGTGCAGCGCGGGCTTCGTGTTTCGATCTTCGCCTTGATCGACGGCGCGCGCGAAGTGTTGGGGTTCTCGCCCGAGCTGCACATGGACGGGCCGATCGACACGCTCGTCTCCGAGAAGGCCTCCGAGCACCTGCTCGCCGTCCTGCAAGAAGCGCTGTCAAACATCGCTCAGCACGCCGGCGCGTCACATGTGAACGTCACCGTCGAAGTGGGTACGGACGTGGTCGTCCGAGTGACCGACAACGGCAAGGGTCTCCCGACGCCGCGCGAGAACGGTCGCGGATTGCAGAACCTCGAAGACCGGGCCGCGACCATGCGCGGTGACCTCTCCGTGTCGGATCTGGAGACCGGCGGCACCATCGTCGAGTGGCGTGTCCCGGTCACAGCATGAGCGGAGCCCCATGAAGCTCGAAGATGTCCACGTCGCAGCTTGTACCCCTCAGCGCTTGGCCCCGCTGATCGGACCGGACCGCGCAAAGCGTTTCGAGGAGACCGCGGAGGCCGCACGCGAGATGCTGGCCGGGCGCAGAGTGCTGAACGTCAACTCGACCGCGTCCGGTGGCGGTGTCGCCGAGATGCTCCGGACGCTTTTGGCGTATGCCCGTGGCGCCGGTGTCGATACCCAATGGGTCGTCATCAAGGGCGATCCGCACTTCTTCACGATCACGAAGCGCATCCACAACAACCTCCACGGCGCTCCCGGCGACGGAGGCCCGCTCGGTGACGACGAGCGACGTCACTACGATGAGGTTCTGCGCGCCAACGCCGACGAGCTGCAGGCCCTCGTCCGACCGCGCGACATCGTCCTGCTGCACGATCCCCAGACCGCCGGACTCGCGCACGCTCTGTCGCGTGCCGGCGTCATCGTGGTGTGGCGCTGCCACGTGGGCGCCGACACCACGAACGAGCACGTCGAGCGGGCATGGGCCTTTCTGCGTCCGTACCTCGATGACGCCGACGCCTACGTGTTCACGCGTGCGATCTACACGCCCGATTGGGCCGATCCGAGACGAGTGTTCGTGATTCCTCCGTCAATCGACCCGTTCTCGGCCAAGAACCAACCGATGAGCCCGGAGGACGTCGGCGCGATCCTGCACTACGTCGGGCTACTCGAGGGCGACGGCCCCGCCCCGGTCGCCGCCTACACCCTCGAGGACGGGTCGCCGGGTCGCATCGACCGCCACGTCGACGTGCTCCAGACGGGCCCACCACCACCCGCCGACGCTCCGTTGGTCGTGCAGGTCTCACGGTGGGATCCCCTGAAGGACATGGCGGGCGTCATGACGGCATTCGCCGAGCACGTCGACGGGTCGGGCCCGGCCCATCTTCTCCTTGCGGGCCCCGTGGTGACGGGCGTCGCCGACGATCCGGAAGGCGCGGCCACGTTCGAGCACTGCATCGAGGTGTGGCGCCGGCTTCCGCACGCCGAGCGGAGCCGCATCCATCTGGCTTGCCTGCCGATGCACGACCCGGACGAGAACGCGGCCATCGTCAATGCCATCCAGCGCCACGCCACCGTCGTCACGCAGAAGAGCCTCGCCGAGGGATTCGGCCTCACAGTGGCCGAGGCGATGTGGAAGGCGAAGCCGATCGTCGCCAGCGCCGTCGGCGGCATCGTGGAGCAGATCGTGTCCGGCGAGCACGGCCTCCTGATTGACGATCCTCGCGACCCGGTCGAGTTCGGACACGCCGTGCGGCGCCTCCTCGACGACCCGCCGTCCGCCGAGCTGCTGGGCGAGAACGCGCGGCGGCGGGCGGTCGCGGAGTTCCTCGGCGACCGCCACCTCGCGCAGTACGCGCAGCTGTTCGCCGAGCTCGACCGCCGCAGGTGACAGCCCCCGGCGGCGCCCCATGATCGCCGTGCTCAGCCCGGCGGCGTCCCCTCGATGCGGAAGATGGGATGGTCGGGGCTGATGCGGCGCAGCTCCTCCTCGGGCGAGTCGGCGCTGATACCGCCGAAGAAGACACCCACCTCCGCCTTCCAGCGCTTGAGGTAGGCGCGCAAGATCGGTGGCTTGTCCTCGTCGGGGAGCTCGGTCGCCCGGAACGCCTCCGTGCGTCGCCCGACCCGCAGCTCTCCGTCTCCCGCCGCGCGCAGGTTGCGAACCCAATGCGTCACTCCCCGGGCCGCGACGAGGTACCGATCGCCTCCATAGGTGAGGAGGTTGACGGGTGTCGTCCTCCACTCGCCGGTCTTGCGCCCACGCACGCGCAGCTCCCGGGATCCCCAGACGCTGACACCAGCGCGCGTGAGCAGCGCGACGATCGGGTTGAAGACGTGCTTCGTGAACCACCCGGGGCGAACATAGCGGGGTTCCGATTCGCTGGCGGCCACGCGTCCGTACGCTATCCCGGGCGTCAGCCGGGCGGACCCGCCGGTGGACCGCTCGGCTGCGACGGCGGTCCGGCCGCTTGGCCCGGCGGTTGCGTCGCGGTCGCGCGGAAGCAGCTCGCCGAGTACGGGAAGTCCTGCGTCATCACGTAGTGGTATGTCTCGACCCGTTGGCCGTCGAGCGTGATCGTGCTGGTGATGCCGTGGCACTCGTCGAGATCGCTCGTGGTGAGGACGTTGTTGCCGCCGACCTTCGGGCCGGTGATCGGGAAGCCGTCCAGGGCGAACCCGATGACGGTGTCGACGTTCGTGTCCTGAATGCAGCTGCTCAGCGTGTGGTAGTGGTACTCGCTCGAGATCTGCGGATGGCCGTTGCAGCCGTCCTGGACCTCCCAGGCGCCGGCGTCCCGGCCGCCAGCGTCGAAGGCGTCGAAGAGCGCGACGCCGGTCAGCATCACGCCGACCTCCCCGCCGAGGCAGGCAGGCTGTGATTGGACCTGGGGCTCGGCGCTCAGCGTGTACGTGAGCGACTGCGCCGCGATCTGGTTCGGGTTCCGGTCGTACTGGTACGCGGGATCAGAGGACTGGACCGGGAACACGCCTGTCGTGTGGTCGCGCGGCAGATCGTTCGTCGTGATCACCCGATTGCCACCGCTCGTGGTCTCCGAATAGCTCGCGTCCCAGCTGACGTTGCCCTCGACCGCGATCTTCTTGTTGATGTCGTACTCGGTGTTGTTGTTGGTGAACCAGGTGCCTCGAGAGCCCGCGCCGCCCGCTTGGCCTTGCGGAGCGCGACACAGATACACCGAGCCCTTCTTCGCCGTGTCGGTGACGTAGTTGCCGTCTCCGACGGGCAGGATGCCGTTGGCGTACTTGTTCCCATAGTCGTGACCGGGGTCGAGCTTCAGGTCGGTGACCCGGCTGGAGTTGCCCGCCGCCTTGCTCGTCGTCGTCGAGGACGTGCTCTTGGAGTCACTGCCCGACGAGCACGCCGCCGCCGAGCTCAGCACGAGCGCGGCGATGGACGCCGCCACCAGTTTCCGATGCACAACTCCTGCCCCTCGCTCGCGCCGTCGTCCGACGAGCGGTTGAGTGTAGATCGAGTCCGCCCGCCGTAGACTGCCTGGCCATGGCGCGCATCGACATCCCCGACGGGCCAGGCGGCGACAGCGCCATGGTGTGGACCTTGCGACCCGAGATGGCCGGCATGGTGCACAAGATGATCGCGACTGCGTACGGGTCCAGCAAGATCCCGGCGGCCGAGCGCGAGGTCGCCCGAATGCGCATCGCGCAACTCAACGCGTGCGGCGCGTGCTCGACCTTCAGAGCGCGATCAGTTGTCGAGGCCGGTGTCACCGAAGAGATGTACGAGCATCTCGACGAGTGGCGAACGTTTCCCGGGTATACGGATCGACAGCGCTTGGCCATCGAGTACGCGGAGCGGTTTGCGGTCGATCATCGTGCGATCGACGACGAGCTCTTCGGCCGGCTGCGCGATCAGTTCGCAGACGACGAGATCCTCGATCTCACACTGTGCTTGGCTGTCTATCTGGGGCTCGGCCGCACTCTCGAAGTGCTGCAGATCACCGACCACGCAGACGTCGATCTCTGAACGCGAGTACTCGGTAGGCGCCGGGGCGCTTCGGCCCTAACGGCCCGCCGTCGTCGAGCTCGTCGACTCCAGGTCCTTCAGCGCAGGACCTTCGAGAACGCGGCCGTCGACGTCGAAGCGGGACCCGTGGCACGGGCAGTCCCAAGTGCGTTCTGCGGTATTGAACGTCACCTCACAACCGAGGTGCGTGCATGTCGGCGAGACTGCGTGGATCGACCGGTCATGATCCCGGTAGCACGCCAAGCGCCGGTGTTCGTGGTCGACGATGCCAGCCTCGCCGGCGCCCAGCGTCTCCGCCGTCCCCGCGCGAAGCCGCGTGAACCGGTCACCGAGAAATCGGCGCGCAACGTCGACGTTCTCGCGGACGAACGACATGAGTGACGGTCGTGGTGCCAGGCGCGTCGCATCGAATGCCTGCTGCCAGG
Source organism: Acidimicrobiia bacterium (assembly GCA_036005605.1). Taxonomy (GTDB): domain Bacteria; phylum Actinomycetota; class Acidimicrobiia; order IMCC26256; family JACDBD01; genus JALZAA01. The sequence continues at coordinate 8,715 of DASYQJ010000018.1, read as the reverse complement.
CATTCTCCCGTCCGCGGATGGCGTCAGCGAGCATCTGCGCGGCGGCGGTGCCGTTGGTCATTCCCCACTTCCGAAACCCGGTCGCAACCAGCACGCGTTCCTCGTTCCGCCGCAGGCGTCCGACGTAGGGCAGACCGTCGACGGTCACGTAGTCCTGTGCCGACCAGCGGTGCTCGATGTCTTGGACGTCGAATCGGGAGCGCGCCCAGGCCTCGAGCGCGGTGTATCGCTGCCGTGTGTCGGGATCTCTGCCGGTCTTGTGTCCTTCCCCGCCGACGATCAAGCGGCCTCCAGACGCCGGACGCAAGGACCGCGTCGGGTCCTCTGCACTGATGTACATCGCTTCGGGTGCATCCCGGCGCAAACGCGCGGACAAGGCGTACGACCGGTACGGATGCGCCCGGGCAAAGAAGCCACCCCGATCGAGAAACGGCAAGTGGGTCGCCAGCACGGCGAATTCGGCGCTGATCGTTCCATGAGCGGTGGTGACGGACACGCCCGGCGCGCCTGTCGTGACCTGCAGTGCTCGCGTGTCTTCGTGGACCGCGCCGCCCATCGACACGATTTTGCGGGCGAGCCCGATGCAGTAGCGCCGAGGGTGGAAGTGCATTTGATCGTCGAGACGGACGGCGGCCTTGACCGGAAACGGCAGCTCCGTCGCAGTGATGTACTCGACCGGGATGCCAAGCCGTCTGCAGGCGTCAACTTCAGCCTCGATGTCCGCCACGTTTTCGTCGCGCTCTGTGTACGTCACCGCCGCCGCAGCCGAAAGATCGCAATCGATGTCGTCCGCCCTCGCCAGCTCGGCAACGGTTCGGACGGCGCTCTGGTTCGCATCTGCGTAGGCGCGCGCCCGCTCCTCACCGTGGCGGTCGATGAGCTCTCGGTAGACGAGCCGGTGCAGTGCCGTGACCTTCGCCGTCGTATAGCCCGTGGCTCCCGCACAGACCGGCCCCGCGTCGAGGACGACCACCGTGGCGCCGGCCTCAGCCAGCATGCGCGCAGACGTCAGGCCGGTGATGCCGGCGCCGACGATGACGACGTCCGCGCGCGCGTCGTCGTGCAGAGGGGGAAAGTGCGCTGCGTCCCCGGCGATGACCCAAGGCGACGGGTTGACCTCGTGCAGACTTCCCATGGACCCTGCTTACCCACGGCTTGGCCGGGCGACTCCCTTCCCTCTCGGGCATGGCCCCCAACGTTTCGACACGGTCCGGGCGGGGGTACTGGTGGGCAGGACAAGCAAGGAGGAGGCGTTCCCATGCCGGCCAAAACCACCAAGCGTTCCCGACCGAGCAGCGCGCGGACGTCGAAGCGAGGGCCGGCGCGCGGTCGGAACAGCGCAACCCGTCCGAGGGATGTGATCGCGTTGATCAAGGCGGACCACGCCACGGTCGACCGTCTCTTCCGCCGCTACAAGGGACTGAGCGCACGCTCGATCAAGAGCCGGCGCAACATGGCCGACCGGGTCATCAAGGAGCTCTCGGTGCACGCCGCCGTCGAGGAGAACGTGCTCTACCCGGTCGCCAGGACGACGGTGCCCAAGGGCGATGAGCTCGTCACGGAGGCCCTGCACGAGCACCGGTCGCTGAAGAAGGCGCTGGCAGCGTTGGAGAAGTGCCCTCCCGATGACCTCGCCTTCGACGACTTGATGACGGATATCGAGAAAGAGGTTCGTCACCACGTCAAGGAGGAGGAGGGGCCGGGCGGCATCCTGCGCGAGCTCCGCAAGCACACGCCCCGAGAGCAATTGGTCCGGATGGCCAAGCTCACCCGCCAAGCCAAACAGGCCGCTCCCACGCGCCCGCATCCCAAGGCGCCCGACACGCCGCCGGCCAATATCGTCACGGGCGCAATGACCGGAATGCTCGACAAGGCGAGGGACAAGCTTGCTCGACGCCGATAGCAATTCGACCGAGGTCCGCAACAACTCGAGCCGCTCGCGGTATGAGATCAGCCTCGACGGCCGTCTCGTCGGTTTTGCCGACTACCGAGCCCACGGCGACACCGTGGTCTTCCCGCACACGGAGATCGAGCCGTCGATGCGCAACCGGGCCCTCGGCGCGGAGCTGGTCCGGGGCGCCCTCGACGACATACGCGCCCGAGGCGACACAATCGTCGCGCACTGCTGGTACGTGGCCGAGTTCATCGACCAGCACCCCGAGTACGCCGACCTGCTCGCTGATAGGTAGCCGGGGCGATCGACGGGGTTCCCCAACGATCGCGGGCGCATTAGATTGCGTTGCACTCGTCAAGCAGTCGGCGGGCCCCACCAGTGCTTTACGCGAGCACGAGGAGGTCCGATGGCGGAAGAAGGCCTCTTGCGATTCCGACTCGGACGAGGCGAGGCAGCACAAACCCTGTGCGTCTCCGGCGAGTTGGACATCGCGAGTGCGCCGGCTCTCGAGCGAACGGTGGCCGGCACAATGGACGGTCAAGACGGAGAGTTCTGCCTTGACGTCAGTGCGCTGACCTTCATGGACTCGACGGGCGCTCGTGCCCTGTTGCATGTCCATAACCGGGTCGAGTCGGTAGGCCGTCATTTGGTGATCCTCTCCCCCACGCGCGCGGTCTGGCGGGTCCTGAGAATCACGGGGCTCGATCAGGTGATGGACGTGCGACGGACGCCCAACCGTGATCGTGCGAGCTGAGAGCATGCGGATGCGTCCCTGGCGCGCACTGACGGCGCACCAGGGACGCATCCGGCGTCGCCGTTAGACGAGTCGACGGTAGATGAGCTGAGTGGTGAGCGACGGCTCGTCCACGTACGTGCCTCGAACTTCCTTGTCGAGGTACGTGGCCCAGCTCGGGTCAGCTGCGAGCGCCTGTTGGGCCGCTTCCACGGCTTGTACGTTCGCGTGCCCGCTCACCCAACCGACCCCGCCGTAGGTCCCGGTCACGTCGGCCAGGAACAGCGTCGGTGTACCGGTGATCTTCTCGGCTCGTTGGGCGATCTCGACTCCGAGCTCCATCCCGCGAGCGAGGCTGCCGTTCGCGCAGACGGTTCGCACGGCGGTGACGTACTCGATCTGGCGGTTCGGGTCCGGCTCGCCGTAGATGACCTGCGAGAGGCTGTCGTCGGCGCCGCCGACCGTCAGCGCTGCGCCCTTTTCCACCGCCGACATGAACGCTTCGTCGGCGTTCAACTTGTCACCCGCTGCTTCGAGCGCGGCGAGATCGGGCACGAAGGTGCTCCAGCCGATCGCGCCGACGTCGGGCGAGTACACCTGCATGTACAGCGAGACGGGCAGTCCGGTGATCTTGTTGACCCTCTCGGTCTGCCCGAGCGCCCACTCCATCGCCTCGCGGTTATGGCCGGCGTCGATCTGCAGCCGGCGCGTAAACAAAAACATCACTGCCTCCCATATCCCGGACATAGAGAACCGAAAAGAGGGGGCTCCCGTCCGGGTGCCGAAAAGAAGGAACCGGCTCCACTCGCGAGACTCGCAGTAGTTCGGTTCCGGCGCAATGGGTGGTGCGCCGCCCGCGCCGACACTATCGGCCGAATTGCGGCACATCGCGGTGAATAGAAACGCCCGCCCGCCTCGATCCAACCAGCGTCACTACGATTGCTTCGTGCTGATCACGCACCTCGCGCTCACGGTGCGCGATCCCGATCGCTCCCGCCGGTTCTATCTCGAGACACTTGGCCTCGATGCGACCGCACAACCGCAACCGTGGGGCGTCCGAGTCGATCTTCGCAACGGGTTCATGCTTGCTCTCATCCGGGGAGAACCGCTGTCGGGTGAAAAGGCAGCCGCTGTGCACTTCGGCTGCAGCTTGCCCGACGGCGCGGCAGCACGCGACTTCCGGGAGCGCCTCCGCAATCGCGGTGTTCCCGAGCTCGAGTGGGAGGACGGCGCCGACTACGTCGGCGTGAAGGTCGCCGACCCCGACGGGTACGTCGTCGAGCTCGCCTACGATCCGTGAGTTTCCCGCCCGCCTTGACCGATGCGCGACGTGCGCTCCGGGGCACCAATGCGTGACCGAAAACCTCGCCTGACGGAGAACTGCACCAACGAATGCCACCAAAGCACGGAATCTCGCCGCGAACGACAACTACGGATTCGCGACGTCGACCGACGGTATCGACTTCATCATCGAGGGCGCCGCCGCCGGCGTAACTGACGGCAACTTTCTCGAACGGATCGCTGCGCCTATCGCGCGAAGTACGGGTGGCCCGTGACGATCACCGCCGGTGGTCTTGATGCTCCGTACGGGGCGCCCGCAGCCGGACCAATCAGCCGTATGCAATCACGCCGCAGACTGTTTACGGCTTCGGTACGGATGAGCGGTACGCGCCGAGCTCGACGCGGTGGCGCTTTTGACGACGGTCCCCGGCGCGGTGGCTTACGCCAGCCGAGATCGTGGCTCCATCGTCATCGAAGGACGTTCGAATCTCGCGCCGATGCGAGGAGCTCACGGGCGCTTTCGGGGAGGAGGAAGCGTTCGCGGACGAGCCTCCTGGTGCCCTTCTCCACTTGCTGCACGTAGCCGGCGTGGACGATTCGTGGGTTGGCGAGACGGGGGATGAGTTCTGCGCGCCCGCGGAGTCGACATGGTTGCAGCTCGGAGACTTCGCGACGTGACCCGCAAGGCGGTCACGAACGATAGAAGGAGACGACGATGCAAGAACTGTTGGTGGACTTCGTCACGTCGCTGGACGGCTATGCCTCCGCAGAAGGTTGGCCCGGGTGGTGGGGGCTCGAAGGCCCCGAGTACCTCGGTTGGCTCGATGAACAGCCTGAGCGCGACAACAAACTGCTGATGGGTGCGAAGACCTACCGGCTTATGTCCGGCTTCGCCACCGAGCCGCCGGCGGGAGCCTCGGCCGACGAAGCCGACACGCTGTCCGAGCTCACGAGCACATCCAAGGTTGTGTTCTCCTCCTCATTGCAGGCCCCCCTGTCATGGGCCAACACGGAGCTGGTGAGCGGGGACGCGATCCAAGCCGTGCGCGAGATGAAGCAGAACGGCACCAGCCCGATGCGGACGATCGGCAGCCTCGGCCTCTGCCGTTCGTTGCTCCAGGCCGGCCTCGTCGACCGGTTCCGAGTGGTCGTCTTCCCGGTGATCACCGGGAACACTGGAAGCGAGCGCATCTACGACGGCTACCCCGACGTCGGGCTCGACATGCTCAACAGTCGGACCTTCGACGGCCGCATTCAGCTCCTCGAATACGCCCCGCGCGTGCTCGACGGCCCGCCTGGCACGAACGCGGGCGCGTGAACGATCGTGAGTAGTGCTCCGGACGCGGCGTCGCGATCGACCCGAGCCGGACACAGGACTCACCGGCAACTGGTTCGGCGTGCGGTGTGGAGATCTTCTTCGTCGAGTTCGCGACTCGCGTCGACGCCTACGACCGATTTCGCTGCGACGACGGCGGGGTGGCGTCTCGTCGTGCGAGCTGCTTCATGAAGGCCCAGTCGGGTTGCGCGCGGCTCGGGTCGTCGGGCCATGAATCGATGACGTCGGCGGCCCAGTCGGCCCAGGTGGCGGCCATGTCGGCGAATTCGGTGAGGAAGCGGCCGACGACGGAGAGCACGGCGGCGCGTTCCGGGAAGGGACCGGTGCCGGCCAGGTAGCTGCGGGCTACTGCAATGTTCTCCTCGGTGCGGTGTTGGGCCCAGGCGCGGATGTTGTCGACTGCCTGGAGAGCGTCGGCCTTGGTGCCATGGTCGGCAAAGAACACCTTCAGAAGCTGCTCGAACTCGAGCACCGGCCCCTCGCCCGGCGTGCCGAGCCATCGGCGCAACGCTCGACGGCCGGCGGGCGTGATCGTGTACACGGTTCGGGGGCGGCGGCCCACCATCTCCTCCGATGCCGTCGCCAGGCCGTGGACCGCGAGCTTCTTCGGTTCGTTGAACAGGTGGCTGCGCGCACGGGGCCAGAGGGGCCCCAGGCTGCGGTCGACGTGTTTCGCGAGTTCGTAGGTCGACCAGGGCCGGATCGCCAGCATGCCGAGCATGGCGAAGGACGTGGTGTTGAGCTCGTCGGCACGTCTTGACATGTAGTCCCCCAAGGACTAAATAGTCCATGAAGGACTATAGCGGGCGACGGGGTGGAGCACGTGACCGCCATGACCGTGGATCCGAGCAATCTCGACCAGGCCCAAGCATGGGACGGCGACGAGGGCGCGTACTGGACAGACAACGCGGAGCGCTTCGACCGGTCCGTCGCCGCCTATCGCGGTCCCTTCACGGCGGCGGCCGGCATAGGCGAGTCCGAAGTGGTGCTCGACATCGGGTGCGGCACCGGGCAGACGACCCGCGACGCGGCGCGAACGGCGGTCCGCGGCTTCGCGGTCGGTGTGGACCTGTCGGCCCGGATGATCGACTACGCGCGCGAGGCCGCCGCGCGCGAGGCGATCGTGAACGTCGCCTTCGAACAGGCGGATGCTCAGGTGCATCCCTTCGACTCGGAGAGGTTCGACGTTGCCATCAGTCGCACTGGCGCCATGTTCTTCGGCGATCCCGTGGCCGGCTTCATCAACCTCGCCCGAGCGCTGCGGTCCGGCGGGCGGCTGGTGCTGCTCACCTGGCAGGGACCCGGTCCGAACGACTGGATCCGCGAACTCTCAGGAGCGCTCGCCGCGGGACGCGACTTGCCGCTGCCGCCCCCTGCGGCACCGGGACCGTTCGCCCTGAGTGATTCCGATCGCGTCAGGAACATCCTCACCGGAGCCGGCTTCGCCGACATCGAGTTGGAAGCACACGAGGAGTCGATGTGGTTCGGCGATGACGCCGACGACGCTTACGGGTTCGTCCTCGGCCTCATGGGTTGGATGCTCCAGGGCCTCGACGACCAAGAGCGCACCCGCGCGCTCGAGAACCTGCGACGCACCCTCTCCGCCCACGACACGAGACACGGCGTTCTCTACGACTCCGCCACCTGGATCACGCGCGCCCGCCGACCCTGAGGAGACAGACCAATGAGCTACTTCGTCGTCATCCGCGACGCCGGACCCGCCTGGACACACGGGAAAGGCGCCTTCGAACAGCCCGGCGTGGACGAGCACGCCGCGTTCATGAACACGCTCGCTGATGACGGCATCCTGCTGTTCGCCGGGCCGCTCGCCGGGACCGAACAAGACCGCATTCGTGCTCTGCTCGTCATGAACGCGAAGATCGAATCCGACATCCACGATCACCTCGCGGCCGACCCCTGGGCACAAACACAACGACTCGTCACGACCAGCGTCGAGCCATGGAACCTCTTCGTCGGCGCCGACCGGCTCGCCGCCGCACACGCCGCGTAGACCGAACGCCTCGCGAGACCGCCGCAGGACGGCTCATCTCAAACAACCTGACCCGAGCAACCGGAACTCGGTCGCTCCCCGCCACAGCGGCCACTCTCTGGCAAACTCCTCACCCGCCGACCCGCAGCGGGAGTTCGTGGCGGGTCCTACCGTCGCGCCGGATCGACGGTTCTGGTTCCACAATTCTCATGGCAGACCCGCGCCATGACGACATCGACGCCGACGCCTCGGCCGCGCCCATAGCCGGCGATCGGAGTGGTTGAAGGGGACGAATCAGCCCGTGCGTACTCGTGCCAGATCTGCCGATCCGCGCTCGACATTTGCGCACCGAACGCGCGCACCGAATCCCGCCAGGCGAGCGCGGCCACGCGCGCCCCGATCGGCACGTAGGAGCTCGTGGTGCTCGGCAGCACCGAACGCCGGATATGGCGCAATCAGGCGCCTTCATTGGAGCGCGATTATGCGCGCTCGCACACGCTCTGAATGGCCGATGGGTCAGTACGTTTCGCCGAGCGGGTCAGACCGACGTCTCGCGCAGCCCCAGGAACGCCACCACAGCGCCGACCACGAATAGCAGGGTGTCGGCGTAGATGAGGCCGAGATGGCCGAGCGTGTCCAGGTGGTTGGGGTAGTGAGCCGGGAGCGCGACGGCCAACGCCAACACCGGCACCGCGACCGCCGCCACCCACGCCCAGAACTGCCCCCGGCGCACGCCGAACCACGCCAGCGCGATCACAGCCAAGCCCGTCGCGGCGATGAATCCTGACAACGCGATGTGTAAATGACTGATGTAGTCGTACAGCGACGGGCTGAAGTGCTTGATCTGCGCCTTGCTGACGTTCACTTCCCCTCGACCGATCCCGAGCTCGAGGAACGAGCCGAAGTTACGGAAGAAGAAGAGGACCCCGTAGCCGATGAACCCCGCACCGCCAATCGCCATGATCAGCGACCCCACCCGCAGCTTCGTGCCCGGCACTACACCCCGTACCGTTGTTGTCGCAGTCGCCATGCCTACCCCCTTCCTCGCTCGTGCACACGAGCCGGAAGTAGTCGATCGCACCGTCCGTCCACACGGTACATGCCCATGCCTGCGCCACTGAGACAAACACCATCCCTAAGGCAGACGCTCGGAGAGTTGCGGTTCGACAACCGCGTCGCTTTCTTCGAGCGACCGCACCGAACTGCCGATTGGTGCTCAGGACTGCAGCACAGAACGGCGCGCTGGAATGACGCGTGAAACCACGGTCAGCCCGCACATGTCGGCACGTCGGTGTGCCTTTCGTTGGTGGTCGAGGCGAGCGCTCTCGGGTCGAACGTGTCTGGTCTCGCGCGAAGACGCTCCATTTGGTGTTCGGCGCGTGGCGGCCTTCGTGACGAGTGCCATCGGCCACGGACTTGGAGCGGGGTCCCCGATGCGCCTCCGAGAGCACGAGTCTCCGACCTGCGCATTTGGTGAACGT
>DASYQJ010000017.1:0-6060 GCA_036005605.1 Acidimicrobiia bacterium | reverse complement strand
TTCGGTGAGAACTCCCGGGTGCTCGAGTGGGTGTTCGACCGCTGCGAAGGGACCGCCGGCGCGCAGGAGACGGCCGTCGGATTCGTGCCGGGCACGGGCGACCTCGACGTCGACGGGCTCGACGTGTCCACCGACGCCGTCGACGCCGCGGTGCGCGTCGATCTCGACGACTGGCGGGCGGAGGTTCCCCTCATCCGCGAGCACTTCGAGTCGCTGGGCGACAAGCTCCCGACCCCGCTGTGGGACGAGCTGAGCGCGCTGGAGGCCCGGCTCGGCTAGAACGGTCCCCGCGCAGAAAAGGGGGAACCGCCGATGGCCGATCGCGTGATCCACGACGCCGACGCGCACCTCTTGGAGCCGCCGGACCTCTTCACCGAGCACGCCGATCCCGACGTGCGCGACCGCATCGCCGAGCTCACCGTCGGATTCCGGATCGGCGACGACGGCACCGACGAGAACGAGATCGTCGAGCACTTCCGCCGCCGCCACGGCGATCCCGAGTTCCGTAGCCACGACGAAGAGCAGATCTGGCTGCGCAAGAACTTCGAGGCCACCGGCTCCTTCATCGCCGAGGACCGCCCCGCGGCCCTCGACATGCTCGGCGTCGCCAGCCAGCTCATCTTCAACACGTTCACCAACAAGACCTTGCAACGCGTCGAGCACGGCGACGATCTCGACATGGCCTACGGCCTCGCCCGGGCGCACAACCGCGCCATCGTCGAGTTCTGCTCCGTCGATCCCCGCCTCCTGCCGACCGGGTACGTGCCACTCGCCGACTTCGAACGGTCGGCTGCTTTCGCGCGCGAGACGCTCGAGATGGGCTGCAAGGCGCTGCTGATCGCGTCGGCGAGCCCGCGCCATCACTCCCCCAGCCACATCGGGCTCGACCCGGTCTGGGCGCAGGCGCAGGAGGCAGGCATTCCCATCGTGTTCCACGTCGGCGGGGGCGGACGGCTCGTCGACCCGATGATCTTCGAGAACGGCCTGCCGCCCGTCCCCGACTTCCACGGCGGCGACGGCAACTTCCGTTCCGTCGACTACATCGCGATCCAGTACCCGGTGATGCAGGTGCTCGGCACGCTGATCATCGACGGGGTGCTCGACCGCTTCCCCACCCTCCGCTTCGGTGTCATCGAGCAGGGCGGGACCTGGCTCCCCGGGCTCATGCGGACGCTCGACTCCGCCGCCGACGCCTTCCGCCGGAACGAGGAACGGCTCCAGCAGCTCGCGCTGCGCCCGAGCGAGTACTTCACCCGCCAGGTGCGCGTGACGCCGTACCCGCACGAGGACGCGGGATGGATCATCGAGCAGTCGGGCGACGACATCTGCATGTTCTCGTCCGACTACCCGCACGTCGAAGGGGGCCGGAACCCGCTCGGGCGCTTCGAGCGGAGCCTGGCGCCCGTCTCGGAGTACGCCAAGCAGCGGTTCTATTGCGACAACTTCGTCGACCTCATGGGCGCGGGGCTGTCCGCCACGTTGCAGACGGCCTAGCGGCCACGCCGGGACCCGGCGCTACGATGCGCGCCCGAGCCGGTTGCACAGGGGGCGCCGCATGTCAGTCACCGCGTACGTGCTCATCCAGACCGAGGTCGGCAAGGCCGTCAGCGTGGCCGAGCAGGCCCGCAAGATCACGGGCGTCCTGTCGGCAGACGACGTCACCGGGCCGTACGACGTGATCGTCAAGACGGAAGCCCCCAGTCTCGACGAGCTCGGCAAGATGGTCGTGTCGCAGATCCAGTCGGTCGAGGGCATCACGCGCACGTTCACCTGCCCGGTGGTGAACCTCTGACCATTCTGGTCGCACTTGGTTGCGCAAGTGCCCCAGCCAACCATCGTCGCGAGCCGGGGCCGGGGGAACCCCGGCCCCTGTCGGAGGTGCCCTTCTCGTAGCCTTACTCGTCGCGCTGGCGGCCGGCGCGCTTGGCCCGCCGCTCGTGGCGCGCGAACGCGAGCTCGATCAGCCGGTCCAGCAGCTCCGGATAGCCGAGGCCTGACTCTTCCCACAGGCGCGGGTACATCGAGATCGGCGTGAAGCCGGGAATCGTGTTGACCTCGTTCACGAGGAACCCTCGACCTTGCGTGCCGTCGGCACACTGCTCCTCGAGGAAGAAGTCGACGCGCGCCATGGCCTCGCACCGGCACGCCTCGAACGCACGCACCGCGAGCCGCCGCACGTCGTCGGTCTGCTCTGGTTCGAGCGGAGCCGGCGCGAGCAGCTGCGCCTCCTCGCGTTCGTACTTGTCGGCGTAGGAATAGAAGTCGTCGCCGGGGACGATCTCACCCGGGACCGACGCTTTCGGGGGATCGTCGCCGAGGACCGCGACCTCGACCTCCCGCCCCTCGATCGCCTCTTCGACGATCGCCCACTCGTCGAAGCTGAGGGCGAGGTCGAGGGCCGCGTCGAAGCTCGCCCGGTCGCGTGCCTTCGAGACGCCGACGGACGAGCCGAGGTTGGCCGGCTTGACGAAGCACGGATACCCGATTTCGGCCTCCACCTGCGCCGCGAACGCCACCCGATCGTGCCCGTCCCGGAACGACGCGTACTTCGCGATCGGAAGTCCGCACGCCGCGAACGCCCGCTTCATCATCACTTTGTCCATCCCGACTGCCGAGCCCACGACGCCGGCGCCCACGTACGGCAGGCCGGCCAGCTCCAGGAGCCCCTGCACGGTGCCGTCCTCGCCGTACGGGCCGTGCAGGAGCGGGAGCACCACGTCGGCGTCGAGTGCCGATGGTCGCCCTCGCAAGTTCGGGCTCCTGCTCCGACGGTCGGCAAAGCCGCCGTCTCCGCGTGCCGAGCGCACCGCGTTCTTGTCCACATCCACGGCGCCGTGCTCGCCCCGGGCGACCAGGTCACCGAGCTCCGAGACCGGGTCACCGGCGACCGGCAGCGCGGCCGGGAGCGCGTCGGGCCCTTGCTCGATCATGCGCTGCGCCTCGGCGGCGAAGAGCCATCGCCCGTCGGTCGTGATCGCCACCGGGAGCACCTCGTAGCGCGCGGGATCGAGCGCCTTTGCGACCGCGACGGCAGTGACGCGCGAGACGTCGTGCTCGGCCGAGCGCCCGCCGAAGAGCAGCAGCACGCGAATGCGATGCGACGGACTCGAAGGGCTCATCAGACCACCTGGAACACTGCCCGGATCCCGAGACCCATGAGGAACAAGCCGACGAGACCGTACAGCAGCTCGGTTCGTCCCCGCATCGATTCGCGGTACTGGAACGCCAGCCCGACGGTGATGAACACGAGGAACCCGTAGAACATGTGGATACCGGGTGGCTTGTACTTGTACGCAGCGACGAGCGCCGTGCCGACGACGACGTCGAACAGGAAGAGCACCTCGGCGACGATCGTCAGGATCCACACCCAGCGCCCTCGCCAGCGCTCGACGCGCCACGCGACGAGGCAGACGATGCCCGCGATCCCGTTGGCCACGACCGCGACGAACCCGACCCACTTGTGCGTGTCGAACAGGACCGTTTCGATCGCCGGCTCCTCGAGGCCTCGAGCGGCGGGGTCAGAGCGCGGAGTCGTCTGTGGTGTCGGCCGAGAACGACGTCTCGTCGCCGCGCAGGAGGTTCTTGAGCACCTTGCCGGCGGGATTTCGGGGCAGCGGGTCGTCGCGCAACTCGACGTACTCGGGCACCTTGAAGTTGGCGAGACGTTCGGAGCAGTAGGTGCGGAGGTCCGCGGCCGAGGCGGTCGAGTCGGGCTTGAGTTGCACGACCGCCTTGACCTCCTCGCCGAGCACCTTGTGCGGGACTCCAACGACGGCGGCGTCGACGACGTCGGGATGCTCGAAGAGGGCCTGCTCGACCTCGACGCAATACACGTTCTCGCCACCCCGGATGATCATGTCCTTGGCCCGGTCCACGAGGTAGAGGAACCCGTCCTCGTCGAAGCGGCCGATGTCGCCGCTGCGGAACCAGCCGTCGGGCGTGATCGCCTCGGCGGTCGCGTCGGGTCGGTTCCAGTACCCGCGGCGCATGATCGTGGGTCCGCGCAACCAGATCTCGCCCGTCGCACCGGTGGGGACCGGCGCGCCGTCGGGATCGACGACCTCGATCTCGATCGTCGGCGCGGGACGTCCGACGGAATCCGGGTGGGTGCCGTAGTCGTCGCCGGTGTTCGAGGTCGCGACCGACGCGCTCTCGGTCAGGCCGTAGGCGGTAGCGAGCGTCTTTCGCACCTTCGGGAACCGCTCGTGGATCCGCTGGACGAGCTCCGGCGCGGCCGGCGCGCCCCCGTAGCTGACGCGCTGGACGGTTGACAGGTCGTAGCGCTCGAAGTTCGGCGACTCGACGATCCGCCACATGATCGTCGGGACACCACCGAAGCTGGTGACCTTCTCGCGTTCGATCATCGCCATGGTCGCGTCCGGGTCGAAGCGGCCCGGCGGCATGAGGACGAGCTTGGCGCCCGACGCGTAGCAGAGCATCATCGTCGAGAGACAACCCGTGACGTGGAAGAGCGGCACGACCAGCAGAGCTGCGGACTGCACGTCGCTCGATAGCTCGGGAGCGGCCTCCCCGCCGCGGCTGGCGTTGGCGATTCCGAGGCAGAAGATGTTCTGCAGGTTCGCCAGTGCCTGGCGGTGCGTGAGCGTGGCCCCCTTCGGCCGACCGGTCGTGCCCGACGTGTACAGGATCGCGAACAGGTCGTCTTCGTCGACGCCGGCGTCGGGCAGCGTCCCCGGGTCGTCGCCGAGCAGCTCGACCCCGGGCCGGGCGAAGCCGTCGGGTTCCTCCAAGTCCGCCGCGTCGGCGGCTTCGCCGCCCGTCGCCGCAGGAGCCGGAGCCTGCGACGGCGACCATGAGCCACCGACGAATACGTGCTCGAGCTCCGGCAGCGCTTCCACTCGATCGCGCACCGCCTGCCAGCGCTTCGGGTCGCAGAACAGCAGCTTGGCGCTCGAGTCGCGCAATCCGAACTCGAGCTCCTCCGTCTTCCACCACGCGTTCAGCGGCACGACCACCGCGCCGATCGCAGCTGCAGCCCACCACAGCACCACCCACTCGACATTGTTGGCCGAGACGATCGCGACGCGATCGCCATGGCCGATGCCCAACTCGACGAGCGACGCGGCAACGCGTCGGACGAGCGCGTTGTGCTCGTCGTAGGTCAGCCGGCGATCACCCTGGACGAGGAAGTCGATGCCGGCGCGCCCATCGGCCATCGTGATGAGCTCGCCCAGCGCGTGCAGCCGGTTCTTGTACATCTGCATCGGGACGCCCAGGACATCATCGGTGACGATCTCGAACGCGCCGCCCGGCCCTGTGAGATCGGCGAGGGGGTCCGCGTTCGTCGGGGTGATCCGGTCGACGGTCATCGAGGTTCGGGAGCCGTGGACTGCGCGTCCTCGTGCTGGATGACGTCGAACGACCACAGCTCGCTCGCCGTCCCGACCGGGCCCCCGCTGCCGTGGGCCTTGTGCCCGTGCTGGAACGCGGGGCTATTGACCCAGGCCTGGAACTCGTCCTCGGACCGCCAGCGCGTGTAGACGAGATAGACGTCCCGCTCGTCGGTCGGGCGCATGAGCTCGAAGGTCTCGAAGCCGGGCGCCTTCGACACCTCCCCGGCGCGGGCGGCGAACCGGCGCTCGAACTCCTCGACCCGGTCGGCGGGCACGGTGATGGCATTGATGCGGACGATGCTCATGCTTCTCCTGTCGCCGTCGCAAGCTCCGGCTTTGCGGCGGCGGTAGGCAAAGCCGCCGCCGCGGTGTCTTTCTACCGTCTCCGGCAGCGGCCTGGATCCGCCCGGCGGCCCGCGGGAGCGGCGGGGCCGACTGCTGGAGTCGGCTGAAAAATTGCTGAAGGAAGGGTCTGGTGGGACCGTCCGGTTCGTGGTTTACTCCCACCTAGGGAGGGGAAATATCCCGATGCGCCACCCCTTCGGGGGAAGCGCGAAGATCGCGGTGATCCCGGGCCGGTCCCGGGAGCCCAGTTTGGTGAGTCGGCGGGCCGTCCCTGCCCCGGTCCGTCGACTCGCCTTTTTTTGTTCCTTCTTTCGGCGCTATCCCTGCTCGCGAAGGAACCGTTCGATCTCCGACGCGAGCT
>DASYQJ010000016.1:0-2750 GCA_036005605.1 Acidimicrobiia bacterium | reverse complement strand
GGAAGAGACCAGTGAATGGGCTTCGCGTGAGCGGTGGGGCCAGTAGGGCGAGGCGAGACCCCTCTCGTGCCTCGGTGTAGATGGCGCGAATCCGCCGCCTGAGCGCTCACCCTCGGGCGCCCGGGCGGGCCAGGCGCGGCGCGGGGACGGGCAAGCCGCCCGGCGCTGGCGGGCGGCGACACCTGTGGGGGTGGTATGCCACTCAAGGCGACGGCAGCGGCGCGCACCCACCGCGTGACCGCGTCGCGGGTCACCTCCCGTCGGAGCGCAGCGACGATCTGTGCGAGCCGAGACGCCAGCCCGGTCACGATCGACGCCGCCGAAGAAAGCCAGACGCGACTGGCACGCTGCGCGCTGGCGGCGACGTTGCGCCACAGCCGTCTCATGGTGCCGGCGATGACGCCGCGATTCGTCACGCGCACCGGATCGGCCGCGCCGATCTCATCAACCTCCTGGCACCAGGCGATGACCACCGCGAACAGTGTGACCGCAGCGACAACGAAGACGATGAATACCAGCGCTACGAGCAGCCGGGAACCGGTCGTGGCGATGACCCGGGCCAGCACGAGCGATCCGATCACCACGCCGCACGACACCGCGCCCGTGCGACGAAGAGGTACGCGCATGGCGGGATCCGCGGTGCGCCGTCGCCACCACCCGACGACACCCGCCCGGGCACGCGCCTTGAGGTCCGACAACGACGCGCAGGCTATAGAGCGGGACCTCCGCTCTTCCAGTCGGTGTGCGAGGGTGGGCTCGATCGACCAGCCCGCCGGACACCCGGCTTTCCTCCTGGCCGCCCGGTCCATAGCCTTTGCCGATCGGGGTCGGGTGCGGAGCCCGATACCGACCTGCGAGATCCACTGTCGTTTACCGGACTGGCGGAGTTACGTCCGAGCTATGACAGACCCTCGTCGTATTCTTTCGAGACTCTTGGCCATTGTCCTGGCGGGGGGCGTGCTGCTTGGTGTGTGTTTCGCCGCGTTGATTCCGGGCGCGCGCCAGATCGCCGTCGCGAATCGCTATTCGGCGACGGTACGAAGCCTTGGCGAGTTGTCGCAGCCGACGACGGTGTTCGATTCGACCGGCGCGTCGATCGGCAAGCTCGGTGTGCAGGACCGTGAGCCGGCCGAGCTCGCCGAGGTGCCGCAGATCCTGATCAACGCGGTGATCGCGACCGAGGACAAGACGTTTTGGACGAATTCGGGCATCGACGTCGGCGGCGTGTCGCGTGCGTTCGTCGAGAACTTCACGAGCGGCAAGATCAGCCAGGGCGGGTCGACGATCACGCAGCAGCTGGTCAAGAACCGGATCCTGGGCAACAAGCGCGACCTGCAACGGAAAGTGAAGGAGCTCGTCCTCGCCTACCGGCTGAACGACAAGTACTCGAAGCGCGAGATCCTCAAGCAGTACCTCAACACCGTGTACTTCGGGCAGGGCTCCTACGGTGTGAAAGCCACGGCACGCCGCTTCTTCCTCACGCCCGATCCTTCGGCACCCTTCGGCGTGCGCGGCAAGCAGCTGAGCGAGCTCACCGTGGGCGAATCCGCGTTGATGGCGGGGTTGATCCAGAACCCCGAAGGCGACAATCCCTTCGTGCACCCCGACGCTGCCACCAAGCGGCGCGCGGAGGTGCTGAAAGGGATGGTCGAGCAGCACTACATCACGAAGGCCCAGGCGGACGAGGCCCGCCGCGAGCCGCTGCCGACCGTGAAGCCGTCGGCCGAGTTGCGGCCCGACAACGCCTGGACCGAAAAAGCCCAGGAGGTCCTGTTGAGCGATCCGCGGCTTGGTGCGACGCCCGAGGAACGTCGCGACAGGGTGCTGCAGGGCGGCTTGAAGGTGTACACGACCCTGGACCCGAGCCTGCAGCAGAAGGCCGACGCCGCTGTCACCCAGGGGCTGCGTTCCGCGTCGTCGGGGTTCGGTGCCGCGCTCGTCTCCATGGATCCCAAGACGGGCTACGTGAAGGCGATGACCGACAGCCGCCCGTACGGCGCAGCCAAGTTCAACCTCGCGACCGATGGCGCTGGACGCCAGGTGGGATCGAGCTTCAAGGTCACGACACTTGCGACGATCCTCCAGAACGGGTACTCGCGCAACGATCAGGTCGACGGCACGGCACCCTGCAGCGTGAAGGGCTTCAACGGGTCGACCGACAACGCCGAGGGCGGTGGGGGCGTCATGACCATCGACCAGGCGACCGCGGAGTCGGTCAACTGCGCGTACGTGCGTCTGTCCACCAGCGTGGGAATCGACAAGGTCATCGACATGGCGCAGAAGCTGGGCATGCGGCCCATCGTCGGCGGCCGCCAGCCGGTCAACGAATGGCGGGTCCTCACGTTCACGCTCGGCGTCATCTCGGTCACGCCGCTCGAGATGGCGAACATCACCGCGACCATCGCGGGTGACGGTGTCCACCACGACCCGATCTTCGTTTCCAAGGTCGTGGAACCCGACGGCAGGGTCCTCTTCGACGAGACCGGGCGTCCCGGCACCCGTGTGCTCGACCCCGATGTCGCCCACTGCGCGGTGAGCATCCTCCACGGCCCGATCGACGATCCCAGCGGGACCGCATCCGGCAAGGGGATCCCGGGATACGACGCCTTCGGCAAGACCGGCACCAACGACCGGAAGGTCAGCTCCGCGTTCCTCGGCGGGACGTCCAACCTCGTGACCGACGTGTGGCACGGGGTGCCCGAGCAAGACGTGCCCGGCGCCGGGTTCGGAGCCGGAATACCAAATGCCAT
>DASYQJ010000015.1:0-17481 GCA_036005605.1 Acidimicrobiia bacterium | reverse complement strand
GTCTTGCCGGCGCCGTTCGGTCCGAGCAGGCCGAACACCTCGCCCGCCTCGATCGTCAGCGACAGGTCGTCGAGCGCGCGCACGGCGCCGTAGTGCTTGGTGAGCCCGGCGACTTCGATGGCTGGGCTCGCCGACGGCACGAGTCGTGAGCCTACAAAGACGTCCTCGTCCAGCCGGGGTCGGCGTATCGAACACCAGACAGAATGGCGGCGGTGGATCGGTACCAGTACCTGTTGCTGATGGCGGGATGCCTGATCGTCACGCTGCCGCTCGAGTTCGTCTTCGGCGCCCGCGTTTGGCGCCAGCCCCGGCGGTTGCTCGTCGCGCTCGTCCCCACGGTGATCGTGTTCGCGGTGTGGGACATCGCCGCCATTGCCCGCGACCACTGGTCCTTCAACGCGCGCTACGTCACGGGGAGCGAGCTGCCCGGCAATCTCCCGGTGGAAGAGCTCACCTTCTTCGTTGTGATCCCGATCTGCGGCCTGCTCACGCTCGAAGCAGTCCGGCGCATCCTGGAGCGCGCCCGCTGATGTGGGAGTACACCGCAGCCGCCGTCGTCGCTGTGGCGGGAGTCGTCCTGCTCGAGGTGCGCGTGTTGCGCACCGGGCTGCTCCGGACGCGCGCGTACTGGATCGCGCTGGGCATCTGCTACGGGTTCATGATCGCGGTGAACGGCTGGCTCACGAAACTCACGGCGCCGATCGTGCTGTACGACACGGACGCGACCACCGGATGGCGCTTCCCCTGGGACATCCCGGTCGAGGACTACCTCTTCGGTTTCGCGCTCCTCACGCTGGCGATGCTGTTGTGGGACGCAGCGGCACCCAAGTCGCGCGACGTCGCCGGGGTGATTCCCACCGAGGCGGCGGTATCCTCGCCGGCGAGGGGGACACGATCGTGATCGTCGTGCTGGTCGCCGTGGCGGCGCTCGTGCTGATGGAGCCGGTCACCGCGCTGGTTCATCGGCTCGTGATGCACGGCTTCGGGATGGGATGGCACCGGAGTCACCACGAGCCGCCCCGGCGTGCCCTCGAGGCGAACGATCTCTTCCCCGTCGTGTTCGGCTCGGTGACGATCGTGCTCCTGGCCGTCGGCGTGTACGTGCCCGGCGCGCCGTCACTCCTGGTGCCGATCGGGATCGGAGTCACGGCCTACGGGGCCGCGTACCTGCTCGTCCACGACGTGGTGATCCACCGGCGGCTCTCGTTCCTCCCCCTTCCCGACGCGCTCCTGCACCGGTGGCGCGAGGCGCACAACGTGCACCACCTGTTCGCCCGCGCGCCCTACGGCTTCCTCGCGCCGGTCGTGCCTGCCGAACTCCGCCGCCGCGCCGCCGAGCGCGACGTGGATCGCACCCGGCGCAGCATCAGCGACGTCCCGGCCTGATCGACTCGGAGACGACGAGTGCCTTCCGCCAGGACGGGACGCGGGCGCGCCGGGTGAACACGTCGTAGTCCGCCGCCTCGATCCGGTCGAGGATCGACGAGTAGAGGCGGCGCGCGACCCTGATGCAGCGCGCCGACGCCGGCGGTAGGTACGGGATCCCCAGGTCGGCCGACGCGTAGTACTCGCGGGTGCGGGCGATCTCGTAGCGCATGAGCTCGCGCCACGACGTGCTGACGCGCCGCTCCCCCGGGCTGATGCCGAATCGCACGAGGTCCTCCTGCGGGAGGTACACGCGCCCGCGGTCGAGATCCTCGCTCACGTCGCGGAGGAAGTTCGTGAGCTGGAACGCGATGCCGAGGTCGCGGGCGTGCGGCGCGGCAGCGGACGACGACGGCTCCAGGATCGGCAGCATCATCTCGCCGATCACCGCTGCCGACCCGTCCATGTACTCGAGGAGGTCGCCGAACGTCCCGTAGGTCGCCACCGTCAGGTCCATCGTCATGGAGCGGAGGAACCGGCGGAAGCAACCGGGATCGATGCTGAACGCCTTCACGGTGTGGACGACCGCCTTGAGCACCGGGTCATCCGAGTCGCCGGCGGCGAGGTCGGCGAAGAACAGCTCGCCGAAGTCGGCCAGCGCCTTCTCGCGCACGTCGACCGGGGCGGGGCCCAGGTCGTCCACGATGTCATCGGCGTAGCGGCAGAACCCGTACAGTGCGTGCACGTGGTGGCGCTTGACGCGCGGGAGCACGAACGTCGCGGCGTAGTACGTGGTGCCGTACGCCTTGTTGAGCTCCCGGCACCGTGCGTACGAGGCGTCGAGCGTGATCACGGCCGCCCTCGGGTTTCCGCCCACTCGTCGACGCGATCGGCGGCGAGACGCCCCGAGATCAACACCATCGGGATGCCGACGCCGGGAACGGTCCCCATACCGGCGAACACGAGCCCGGGGATGCGGCGGTCCACGTTGCCGGGCCGGAACGGCCCGGTCTGGAAGAACCGGTGCGCGAGCGCGAACGGTGTCCCCCGCTCGAGACCTTGCGCCTCCCAGTCGCGCGGGTCGGTGAGCCGCTCGACCACGACGTCGTCGACCGGGTAGCCGAGGTCGCCGACCCGGTTCGCCAGCTCGTCGCGCAGACGTGGCCGCTCGGCTGCCCAGGCCACGCTCCCGTCGAGGTTGGGCGCGGGCTCGAGTGCGAACAGCGTGGTCGACCCGTCGGGTGCCAGCGACGGATCGGACGCGGTCGCGCTCGTCACGAGGATCGACGGGTCGGGCATCCGCCGGCCGTCAGTGAGCAGCGCGGTGAACGCCTCGCGCCAGGTTCGCCCGAAGTGGATGTTGTGGTGGACGGCGCCTGCCGGGAGCGCGCCACGCACGCCGGCGAGCCACACGATGCACGACGGCGAGTAGCGACCTCGCCCGGCCACGCGCGGCGGTGTGAGGCCGAGCAGCGACCGGTACGCGACGGCTACGTCGACGTTGCACACGACCGCGTCGGCGGCGAACACCTCGCCGGATTCCAGCCGCACACCCTGCACCGATCCGTCGGCACGACGGGTGATGCGTTCGACGGGCGTCCCGAATCGAAAGGTCGCGCCGGCCTTCTCGGCCGCGTGCGAGAGACCGCGCGGCACCTCGTGCATCCCGCCCTCGGGGAAGTACACGCCCTCCACCATGTCCATGTACGTGATGATCGAGTAGATCGCCAGCGCTTCGAACGGCGACAGGCCGGCGTACATCGATTGGAACGAGAAGATCCGTTGCAGGCGCGGGTCGTCGAAGAAGCCGGCGACGGTCGGCGCGAGCCTACGGAGGCCGCCGAGCCGGACGAGCCGCAGCAGGGCCATCGGGTCGCGGGCGAGGTCGAGCGCGGAGTCGTAGTTCCGGTCGATGAAGTGCGGCAGTTCCAACTCGTAGAGCCGGCTGAGCCAGGCACAGAACCGCTCGAACGCAGCCGCTTCCCGGGGACCCGCGAACGCGCGGATCTCCGCGACCATCGCCTGACGTTCGGCCCGCACGCGCAGCTCGCTGCCGTCGGGAAAGCACGCCCGGTACGTCGGGTCGAGGGGTCGCAGCGTCAGGTGGTCCTCGAGGGCGGCGCCGGCGGCCGCGAAGGTCTGCTCGAGCAACCTGACCATGGTGAGGACCGTGGGCCCGGAGTCGATCCGGAAGCCGGCTTCCTCGACCACACCGGCGCGCCCGCCGGGAATCGATTCCCGGTCGATCACCACGACCTCGTGACCGCGGCCGGCGAGATGGCACGCCGCCGACAGGCCGCCGAGACCGGCCCCCACCACGACCGTGCGCACGCGCCGCTCCGGCTAGCGGTCGCGCCAGGCGACGAAGGTGCCGAGCTCCTCGAGCGCGACACGGGCCTCGGGCGCGATCGGCGCCACGGCGAGGGCATCGAGGGCCTGCTCGACGAGCCGCTCGATGCTGCGCTCGACCTCGTCGACGGCGCCCGTGTCGACGAGGACCGCTTGCAGGCCGGCGATCTCGGCGTCGTCCAGGTCGGCCCGGCCGAGGTTCTGGAGCCGGCGCGCCGCCGACCCGGTCGCGCGCGCTGCCGCCGCCGCGACGAGCGGCGTGAGCTTGCCCTCGCGCAGGTCGTCACCGACCGGCTTGCCGGTGACCGCGACGTCCCCGAAGACACCGAGGATGTCGTCACGCAGCTGAAAGGCCTCACCGAGTGGCAATCCGAACGCGCTCAGCGGGTCGGCGAGCTCTTCGAGGCGGCCTGCGAGCGCGGCGCCGAGATGCAACGGCCGTTCGACGGTGTACTTCCCGGACTTGTAGCGCTCGATCCGAGCCGCCTGCACCGGGTCGATGCTTCCGCTCGCTGTGCCCTCGAGGTCGAGGTACTGGCCCACGCACAGCTCGATCCGCAGCTCGTCGAAGACGGGCCGTGCGATCTCGGGCGCCGAGCGGAGCAGGATGTCCGAGTACACGAAGGCGAAGTCGCCGACGAGGATCGCCGCCCCCTCGCCGTACCGGCGGGCCTCGCCGCGCCACCGCTGGACGTCGTGGCGGGTCATGAAGCGGCGATGAATCGCAGGGAAACCTCGACGTAAGTTCGACCCGTCCATGACGTCGTCGTGCACGAGCGCGAACGTGTGGAGAAGCTCGAGCGCTGCGCCGGCGTCGACGACGACCGGGTCGTCGTGCGCACCGCCTGCGCCCACGAAGGCCCAATGACAGAACGCGGGCCGCAGCCGCTTCCCGCCCGCCCGCACGAGGTCGCGCAACGCGCCGAGCGGCTCTGCGAGATCGGGGTCGACCGTCCGCCACCGTGCGATCTCGTCGTCGATCAGCGTCGCGATGCGCGCCTCGACGTGGCTCCCGACCTCGGCCAGGCTCGGCGGGATGACGACTGCGCCCTCGCCCAGTCCCCGCGCTTGGGCCCTCGATGCCATCAAGAAATCGTACGCTGCCGACCTGGTCGGCGGATGACTCGCGCGGCGACGGCGGCTGTGCTGACCGTCGCCGCAAAGCTGGGAGCTTGCGACGGCGTCGAAAATTGGCGTTCGCAGCCCGTAGCATCCGCCGGTGGCGGATTTCCTTTCCGCGGAATGGATCGAGGCGCTCGACGTGGCCGCGTGTGCCGCGACGTTGCCCGAAACGGCCTCCGCGGTGTCGATCACGATCGAGCAGGTGGTGCGCGACGCGCCCGGCGGTGAATCTCGCTACCACCTTCGCATCGAGGACGGCCACGCGCGCGTGCAGCCGGGCCCGGCGGCGGCGCCCGATCTCCGACTGTTCGCCGACTACGACGTGGCGGCGCGCATCCAGCGCGGCGAGGTCAACGCACAGGAGGCGCTGGCCGCAGGGAGGCTCAAGGTGCAGGGACGATTCGCCCACCTGCTGCGCGTCGACGACGCTCTCCGGGCGCTGGAGGACGTGTTCGCTCCCGTGCGCGCCGAAACGACGTACCGGCAACGAGGACCGTCGCGCTGAGGATCCCCGCCGCCTACGATGTTCCCTTGACCGACCGGTCAAGTCCGGCCGGTGCGGGCGCAGGAGGGCACCGATGAGCGGCATCGCACTCGAGGACTTCGTTGCGGAGGCCAAGGCCTTTCTCGACGCCAACGCCGAGCCGCGGTCCGAGCAGAAGTTCGTCTGGGGCGAGGGGCCCGACCGAGTCGGCATCCTCGACGAGAAGACGCCGGAGGAGGAAGCCGAGGAGCTGCGCGCGGCCAAGGACTGGAAAGCCAAGGAGTTCGACGCCGGCTTCGGCTGGATCACCGGGCCGGAGGAGTACGGCGGCCGCGCGCTCGACGCCGCGTATCACCGGGCGTACGGAGAGGCGCAGTCGAACTACGCGATCCCGAGCGTCGCGCCGTTCTCGGTCGGCCTGGGGATGGTCGCGCCGACGATCCTCGCCCACGCCATCCCCGAGGTGAGGGAGCGGTACCTGCGTCCCCTGTACCGCGGTGACCTCGTCGCCTGCCAGCTGTTCTCGGAGCCGGCCGCGGGATCCGACCTCGCTGGGATCCAGACGCGCGCCACCCGCGACGGGGACGAATGGCTGATCAGCGGCCAGAAGGTGTGGACGTCGGGCGCGCAGCAGAGCGACCTCGGCGAGATCATCACCCGGACGTCGGTCGACAAGCCCAAGCACAAGGGGCTGACGATGTTCCTCGTCGACATGAAGGCGCCCGGCGTGACCGTGCGGCGACTACGCCAGATGACTGGCGGCGCGTCGTTCAACGAGGTCTTCTTCGACGAAGTCCGCGTGCACGACTCCCACCGCCTGGGCGACGTCGACGAGGGCTGGACCGTCGCGCTGACGACGCTCATGAACGAGCGAGCCGCCATTGGCGGCGGCATCGGCAACCGTGCCACGAGCCTCACGCGCTTCGTCGAGCTGGCGCGCTACCTGGGCCAGGCCGACGACCCGCTCGTGCGCCAGCAGCTGGCCGACACGTACGTGAAGCTGCAGGTCGCTCGGTACACGAACCAGCGGGCCATGGCGAAGATCCGCGCCGGGCAGCTGCCCGGTCCCGAGATGTCGATCGCGAAGCTGTCGATGACCCAGAACTTCCAGCGCCTCGCCGACATGCTGTCGGCCATGCTCGGACCGCGCATCACCGCCGACACCGGCGAGTGGGGTACTTACGCATTCGGGGAGCTCGTGCTCGGCGTGCCCGGCATGCGCGTCGCCGGAGGCACCGACGAGGTCATGCGCAACATCGTCGGCGAGCGCGTCCTCGGTCTCCCCAAGGAGCCGCGCGCGAACGCGTAGCCGTTCCGGTCCGTTTTGGGGCGGGGGTACTGTCGACTTCGTGCAGCCGTTCGAGCGTCTTCGGTACCTCGCCCGCTGGTCGGACGAGGACGACACCGCGCTCGTCTCGGAAGCCGCCGACTGCCTCGCCGGCTTCGCCGACGATCCGGCCGGGCTCGTCGTCGCGTGCCGGCGGCTCGTCTCGCACCATCCCGTGTCGGGCGCGCTGTGGTGGCTGTGCGCTCGCGTGCTCACCGCTTCGGACCCGGCGGACGCCGCCTGGGAGGCGTGGCAGCTCGTCAACGAGGACGGCACCACCGACCGTCTCTCCCGGTTGCTGCCGTTCCCGCACGACGAGCCGATCGCGGTCCTCGGGTGGCCTGACCTGGCCGGCGCGGCGCTGGCCGAGCGGCCCGATCTCGACGTGGTCGCGGTCCGCCGCCGCTCCGGTGACGATCACCGACGAGCCCGGCTCGCCCGCCGCGACGCGGCCATCCGCATCGTGAGCGAGGTCGACGCCGCCGCCCTCGAGCCGTCGCACCTGCTCGTCGAGGCGCTGGCCGCCAGCCCGGGCTCCGCCGTCGTCCCCGACGGCACCGCCGACCTGCTCGACACGCTTGCGGCCACGGGCACGGCCGGCTGGCTGGTCGCGGGCGTCGGACGCGTGCTGCCCGACCGGCTGTTCTCGGCCATGGGGACCGAGCTCGAGCGCCATCAATCCGAGCACACGCCGGTCGAGGTCGTGGACGTCACCCGCTTCGCGCGCATCGCGGGGCCGACCGGTCTGAGTGCCCCCGACGCGCTCCGGCGCCGGATCGACTGCCCCGTCGCGCCCGAGCTGCTCCGGCTGGCGTAGGTCGCGCCGCTACCGATCAGGGGGCGAGGCGGGCGGCAGCGGCGTGGGGGGCGGAGGTGGCCGCTGCTCCGGCGGCACGTACTGACGCGGCGGTGGTTCGCCGCGCGTCCACTGCTTGGAACGCACCATCTCGACTTCCCGCAGCACGCGTCGACTCACGAAGCGGCGCACGACGGCACGGATCGGCGGGAACAACAGCAGCAGTCCGAACGCGTCGGTGACGAATCCGGGGATCACGAGCAGGACGCCCGCCACCAGGATGAGAGCCCCGTCGAACGCCTCGGTTGCGGGGATCCGCCCCGCCGATCGCTGCTCGCGGATCCGGGCCATCACGCCGAGCCCCTGCCGCTTCACGAGCCAGGCCCCCATGAGCGAGACGAGGAGCAGCAGGCCGACGGTGTTGAGGAAGCCGATCCACTGTCCGACCTGGATGATGACCGAGATCTCCACCACGCCGACGACGATGGCCAGCGCGACGAAGAACGCGATCACGACTTGATGGTACCGCCGCCCTTGCTCCCCTATGCCTCGAGGGCGAGCGAGCCCCCGAACCCGTCGTCGTCCTCGGCGTCCTCGTCATCCTCGTCGACAGAGGTGAGCGAGCGGCTGTCGTTCCGGAGGGCGTTGATCTCGCCGATGCGCTTCTCGAGCATGCGCTTCCGCGTCCCGACGAGCGCCTCGTACTCCCGGCTCGTGCTGTCGATGCGTTTGCCGAGCGTGTCCATCTGGCCGACGAACTTCTCCCACTGTTCGAAGAAGTGCCCCAGCAGGCCGAGAATCTCGTCGGACCGGCGCGCGAGCTGGAAGTTCTCGCACGTCTGGCGGATCAACGCCAGCACCGCGAGCAGCGTCAGCGGAGAGCAGAGCACGACGCGCTGGCGCGAGGCGTCTTGCACGATGGCCTCGTCGGTCTCGTGGATGAACGTGTACAGCTGCTCGTTCGGGATGAACAGGAGCACGAAGTCGACCGTTCCGCCGGCAGGGTCGACGTACTCCCGCGTGCTGAGCTCCTTCACGCGGCCGCGGACGTCGCGCAGGAAGTCGTCGCGGTAGCGCTTGCGGTCGAGATCCGACTCGGACTCGACGTAGCGGACGTAGTTGTCGAGCGGGAACTTCACGTCCATGTGCACGACGAGGTCGTTCGGGAGGAAGAACGTGAAGTCGGGGATGCCGTGCCCGCCCACGGCGGCGCGCTGCTTCCGGTAGTTCACGTTCTCGATGAAGTCGGCGAGGCGCAGGACGTCCTCCGCCATGCGCTCGCCCCACCGCCCGCGGGTCTTCGGGCTCGCGAGCACCTCGCGGAGGCTCTGGGTGGTGTGCAACAGGTCCGAGAGTCCCTCGCTCTGCTGCGACAGCTGCTGGCTGAGCTGGCCGAACTTCCGGTCGCGGTCGGCCTCGAACACGCGCACGAGGTCGCTCACCTCGTCGAGCCGCCCGGCCATCGCCTCGAGCTGCTGGTCGATCAGTGACTTCTTGCCGTCGAGCTCGGCCGTGGTGCGATCCCGCTCGGCGCCGAAGACCGCCTGGTTGGTGGTGACCAGGCGCTCCAGCAGCTCGCCGGAGGTGGCCCGCTGCTGCCGGAGAAGGTGGGCGGCGAGCGCGCCACCCGCCCCGAGCCCGGCGATGACGGCGACGATCACGATGAGGATGCTCATGCAGCCATTGTGCGGACGGGGTGTGACAGCTACGGGGATGGTGCCCGCACAGGCCTTTGACCAGGGAAGACGCGCCTACCCGTCGCCGATGCCGTAGACGAACCCGCCGCGGGTCCCGACGTAGACGCGGCCCTTCCAGACCGCCGGGGTCGACTCGATGCAATTGCCCAGCGGCACCTGCCAGATCTCGGGCGGGTCGACGGTCGTGTTGCGCACGTCATAGGCGTGGAGAACGCCGTCGCAGTCGCCCTGGAGCCAGATCCCGTCGACGATCGACGGCGATCCCATCAGGGGCGCCGGCAGCCGCTTCTCCCAGCGGACCAAGCCGGTCGCGCGGTCGATACCGACGGCGCGCCCCGAGAAGGTGGTGAAGATCACCAGGTCCCCGGAAACGCCCGGCGTCCCCCACACGCCCGACTTGTCGGCGCCCTCGTCCTTCTGGGACCAGACCAGCGGGTTGTCGGCACGATGCGGGTCGAGCTTCATCATCTGGCCCACCTCCGCGGCACGCGGACGGTGCTTCTCCCACTCCGAGCCCACGTACAACATGCCCTGCTCGTCGACCACGACCGACGCGTCGGTGTCCTCACCGGTCCAGAACCGGAACACGCGTTGCGGCGGCCCGGTCCCGGTGCGCAACCCGGACATGTCCCAGCCCTGCACCAGCCCGCCGGAGTTGGCGAAGTAGAGCGTGTCGCCCGAGATCGCGACCGAGTTCTCGATCGAGACCTCGTTGTCGGCCTCGGCGAGGAGCTGGTCGTCCCAGCCGGGCGCGTTCCACACGAGCGACGGCGCAACGGTGACGGTGCCGTCGGGCGCCCGGCCGCGGTTGAGCTTCACGACGTGCATCTGGCCGTTCTCGCCCCCCTCGAACAGGTAGTCGCCGAGGACGAGGCTGCTGCCGTCCCAGTCGTCGTTCCATTTCGTCGGCGACACGTCGTTCGCCGAGAGCCGCCAGAGCTCTGTGGCCTGCGGCCGGTCGAAGGCGAGCACCCGGAAGAGGCCGTCACGGGAGCCGACGTAGACGAGTGGGAACCCGTGCGGATCGATGGTGACCGACCCCTTGATGAGATCGCCGGTCGGGAAGGGCGGCAGGATGTCCTCGCCCGTGGCCGCGTCGACGAAGTGGACGGCGCGGTCGTAGGCGCCGAACACGAGCCACGTCCGGCCGTCGTGCTCGAACACGGCGGGCTCGCCCGTCCAGCCCGTCCCGCACCAGTTCGACACCTCGCCCCGGTCCTCGGAGACGGAGCACATCGCCGCCCCCGGATACCGCCAGACCGGGCGCGGCGCGCTGGGCATCGGCCCCTGCCCGTAATACGTGCGCGTCGGGTTACCGCGAAACGTGAGGAGGCCCGGAATCGTCGCGCCGTAGTACGGCCGCCCGACGGACGCCGGATCGACCCATCCTTCGAAGGGCGCGGGCGCGGCTGCGGCCGCCGCCGCGGCGGTCGAGCCGGCGGGATTCGCCGGTGGCGCCGTCCGTCCTCGCGATCCACCGCTGTCGCGAAGCGCGACCACGGCGGTGACGCCGGCGAACACGGCCATCACGATGACGACGGCCGCGATCACGGCGACGCGCGTCCCCCGCCGCACTCGGGCACGCGACGCCGGCGCGTCATGAACGTCGTCGTCGCGGGCAACCAGTGGCGCATCAACGACCGGCTCCGGTAGCGGCACCGGCCCGGGCGACGAACGCGGCGCCGGTTCTGCCCGTTGCGGCGGTGGTTGCGCGCTTCGTCGGGCGGCCCGCACGCGGCGGACGACGACGATCGCACCGGCGCCCGCTGCCGCTGCGGCGACCGCACAGCCGGCGACGACGGCAACGCGCGTGGCGCGGCTCACGGCGAGGTCGACGCGCCGCCGAGATGCTCGAGCAAGAGCGCGTTCAACGCGTCCGGCGCCTCTTCCGCGATCCAGTGGCTCACGCCCTCGAGGACCTCGAACCGGTACGGACCTTCGACCTGCGCCGCCGTCGCCTCCGCCGCTTCCCTCCCCAACGCAGGGTCGTACGTGCTCCACACGTACATCGTCGGCGTCGTGATCGGACCGAGCCCCTCGACGAGCCCGAGGTCGGCGGCTCGGTACCAGTTGAGCGCGCCGGTCATCGCGCCCGGTTGGGTCAGCACGCGCACGTACTCTTCGACCGCGTCGTCGGACAGTCCGCTCGCGGTGTAGAGCGCCCGCAGGCCGGCGGCGTCGTTGTCGAGGAAGAACGGCTCGGCCTCGGGGCTGCGGAAGAAGAGGATGTAGCTCGACTTGTCGCGCTGCTCCCCCTCCTGGATCGACCGCCGGAACGCGCCCGGGTGCGGGGTCGACACCGACGTCACCGTGCGGAGCCGCTCGGGATGGCGGCCGGCCACCTGCCACGCCAGCGCGCCGCCCCAGTCGTGGCCGACGAGGTGGAACCGCTCGACGTCGAGAGCGTCGGCGAAGCCGAGGACGTCGCCGACCAGCCGCTCGAAGCGGTACTCCCCCACGTCGGCGGGTCGGGCGCCCGGCGAGTAGCCCCGTTGGTCGGGAGCGACGGCGAGGTACCCGGCAGCAGCCAGGGCGCCGAGCTGGTGCCGCCACGAGAGCGACGTCTGCGGGAAGCCGTGCAGCAGGAGCACGAGCTCGCCATCGGCCGGCCCGTCCGCCCGCGCCTCGAACACGAGGTCTCCGACCGCCAACTCCACCGGCGCCACGACGGCGAACGCTACCCAGGAACGCTCTTGCACGCGGCGTGAAAGAACGTCGCGCCGAGCGTATGGTTGCCGCCGTCGAACTCAGAAGGGGGGCCCGATGGGCGACGACGGTCACGACTCCGACCTCGAGCTACCCATCAAGCTCGGTCCGTGCTCGAACGGCGAGTATGTCCCGCCGCCGATGACCGCGATCGAGGCCGAGACGATCCGCCGGACCCACGAGGCGGCGGACACCCAGGCCCGGCGGCTCGGCGTGAGCCGGCGCCGGTTCCTGCGCTCGGTCAGCGGTGCCGCGCTCATGCTGCTGACCCTGGACGCGACGGCGCGGGCCGCGCGCGCCGGCGCGGCGGGCGGCCGCTACCTGCTGCACCCCGACGCCGCCGGCGACCTCGCCGCCGCGCGCGCCGCGATCGCCGGCAACGAGCTCATCTTCGACGTGCAGGTGCACTACCTCAACTACGACCTCGCGCAGCCGGGCGGGCTGGGCATTGCGGCCTTGTTTCCGCAGCAGCGCTGCGGTGAGTCGGACCCGCGGGCGTGCTTCTCGGTCGACCACGTCATCGAGGAGATGTTCCTCAAGAGCGACACGTCGAAGGTGGTGATGTCGGCGATCCCGATCCCGGGTGACGGCAACCCGCTGTCGATCGACGACATGGAGCTCGTGAAGATGATCATGACGGAGCTCTGCGGGCGGGGGCGCGTGCTCGTGCAGGGCCAGACGTTCCCGAGCATCGGCGACGCGAGCGCCCAGCGCGACCAGATGGCGACGGTGCGCAAGGACCACAAGGTCATCGCCTGGAAGGTGTACACGCACGCCGGCGGGCCGCCGTGGTGGCTGGACGACCACGACCCGAGCATCACGCAGGGCGGGAAGGCCTTCATCGAGAACGTGCGCGCCGTCGGACCGAAGATCATCGCCGTGCACAAGGGCTTCGGCCTGGTCGGCGGGAACAACCGGCCGTACGCGTCGCCCGTCGACGTCGGACCGGCCGCCAAGGCCAACCCCGACATCAAATTCGTCATCTACCACTCGGGCTACGAGCCCGAGGACAAGGAAGGGCCCTACAGCGACGCCACCGCCGACGTCGGCGTCAACAGATTGATCAAGACCGCGATGGAGAACGGCATCGGCAAGGACGGCAACGTCTACCCCGAGCTCGGCTCGACCTGGCGGTCGGTCATGAGCGATCCCACCCAGGCCGCGCACGTGCTCGGCAAGCTGCTCAAGCAGTTCGGTCCCGACCGGGTGGTGTGGGGCACGGACTCGATCTGGTACGGCTCACCCCAGGACCAGATCCAGGCGTTCCGGGCGTTCGAGATCACCCCGCAGTTCCAGGAGCAGTTCGGCTACCCGGCACTGACCCCGGCGGTGAAGGAGAAAATCCTCGGCAAAACGTCGGCGCGCATCTACAAGATCAAGTCGAGCGCGCCCGCGAAGTGCGACTTCACGCGCGAGGAGCTCGAGCACGTCCGCCAAGAGCTCCCGACCGGCGCGCGCACGTACGGCCCCAAGACCGGTCAGGAGGTCGCCGCGCTCATCCGCGCCCACGGCTGGGCGTGACGGGAGCCGCCCGTCCGGGCGCCCGCGTCCTAATACTCGTCGTGGCGCCGGAACCAGAGCTCCGGCGGATCGCCCTCGTTCCTCCCGAGCGGGGCGCGGTCCAACAGGCCGTAGTACGCCATGACGGGTTCGAGCCCGCGCGCGCTCGACGCGTAGGTGTGGTGGACGACACCGTCGGAGAGCGCGAACGCGTCCAGACCCGGGCCCTCAGTCATGTATCCCGCCGGGTCCGTCCCGCACGCGGCCGAGACCTGGGAGATCACGGGAGGCGCTCCGCCCTTCAGAAACGACTGGACCTCGTCGTCGGTGTAGGAGAACCCGAAGTCGAAGTTGAAGTCGCCGCCGTGAGTCGAGACCCAGTCGAACGTCCAGCCCATCCGTTGCTTGTACGCCTGGAGCCTCTCGAGCGGCGCCCGCGAGACGCAGATCATGGTCACGTCGCGGGCGTTGAGGTGGACGACGTTGGGGCTGATGGTGTCGGCGATCGACGAACACACCGGGCAGCCCGCGTCGTACGCGGGCCCGAACATGAAGTGGTACATGAGGAGCTGCGAACGCCCGTCGAAGAGCTCGGGGAGGGTCTTGGTCCCTCCGTCGGTCTCGAAGCTGTACTCCTTCTCGACCGGCACCCACGGCAGCTCCCGCCGTTCCCGCGCGAGCTCGTCGTTACGGTGGGTGAGGTCCTTCTCACGCTCGAGGAGCGCGTCGCGCGCGGCTTGCCATTCCTCGCGAGTTCCGATCCTGTGCTCGCTCATCGCATGCCTCCTCTGTGACTACGGCGACGGGAAAGAGTGGTGCTCGTGCGAGACGACCCAACGGCCGTTCTCCTTCCGGAGCCCGAGCGAGAGGCGCAGACGATTGTCCGGATCGTGCTCGTGCTCTTCGGCGGTCCCGCAGCGAAGAAGAGCGTACGCGAACGCGACGTCGGCGCCGGCGGTGACGTCGAGCGAGACGATGTCGAATGTCGCTCCTCGTCGTTGCCACTCGAAGAACGGCGGCCACGTTTCGCGGTAAGCATCGATTCCGCGCACGCCGTCCTTGGGCGGGGGCACGTCGAACATCACGATGTCCGCGGAGTGATCAGCGAGCACACCGTCCAGATCCCCCGCGTGCACTGCTTGGGCCCACTGCTCTATGAGGGCTCGGATCTGCGTCTCGTCGTCGGTCATCATCCACTCCCGGCTCGTAGCTCAGGTTCAGGACGCCGGTCTTGAAGGTCTCGGCGCTCTTGAGCTGCAGGGGGTATGTCGGCGTGTCCTGGAAGAGTCGCTGCCCGTGGCCGACCGCGATCGGGTGGAGCATCAGGTTGAGCGCGTCGAGCAGCCCGTTCGCCAGCAGCCAGCGCACCAGGGTGGCGCTGCCGGACATCCCGATGTCGCCGTCGGACGCTTCCTTGATCTGCCGAAGCTGCGCGGCGACTTCGCCGGACACGAGCGTGGTGTTGTTCCACGTCGCCTTGTCGAGCGAGCTCGACACCACGTACTTCGCGACGTTGTTGATGAACGGCGCGAATGGCACGTCGTCGCCCTGCTTGGGCCAGTAGGACGACCATTCGTCGTACAGGACGCGCCCCATCAGGAACCCCGTGTACTTCTCGGTCCCCTGTCCGATCGCTGCGCCCATCTCGTCGTTGAAGTAGTCGAAGTGCCACTGGTCGGGAGACTCGACGACACCGTCGAGCGAGATGAAGAAGTTCGCTTCGATCTTCCCCATGATCTCCTCCTCTTGTGTCTCTTCGTGACGACCTGCCGAGTACGACGAGCGGTGAGCTCCGAACTCATCGGTGAGATCCGGCGGCGCTCGAGGTCGTATCCCTATCACTCGGTGACGAAGCGAAAGGAGACGCGATGGCTCGCAACGATCCCGTGACCGAACTGGATCTCCGGTACGGCGACGAGGGCGTCACCGTGACCCGGTGGTCAGAGGCGCGGAAGCGGCTCGACGACGCGGAGCTGTTCTGGGTGACGACGGTACGTCCCGACGGACGGCCGCACATCACCCCGCTGTTGGCCCTCTGGCTGGACGACGCCTTGTACTTCTGCACCGGTCGTGAGGAGCAGAAGGCCAAGAACATCGCCGGCAACCCGCATTGCATCCTCATGACCGGGTGCAACGCGCTGCACGAGGGCATGGACCTCGTGGTCGAAGGCGACGCGGTGAAGGTGAGCGGCGACGCCGAGCTGCAGCGCATCGCCGATGCGTACGTGTCGAAGTACGGCAGTGAGTGGCGCTTCGAGGTGCGTGACGGTGCGTTCCATCACGGCCCGGACGAAGCGTGGGTGTTCGAGGTTGCCCCCGTGACGGGCTACGCGTTCGCCAAGGGCGAGTACAGCCACACGCGATTTCGGTTCTGACCGAGCGCGTCACTCAGTCGGGAAGATGCGGTGCGACGCTACGACCGTCGCACCGCTCGGGACCGGCTGCACAGCGCAGCGGTCGGCGATCTCGCGTTGGAACTCGCGGAACGCGGCGATGTCGGTGAGCGGGATCGGGTTCGAGCCGTCGTCGGTCTCGGTCACGATGTGGACGAAGCTCACCCCATCGTCCAGCCGGAAGGCGGCGTACCGGAAGTTGTCGGGCTGGCGCTCCGCCAGCTCGGCGAACACCTTCTCGACCAGCCGTTGGTTCTCGTCGGCTCGGTCGGGCTTGGTCTCGTAGCGCACGACGACGGTTCGCATTGCGTCCTCTCTCCGGTCTTCGGGGGTCTCGCTCTCTCCGACTCCCATCCGGGCTGGAACTCATCGCGCCGGGTCAGGTGACGGGTCGGTAGTGGAGCAGGACGTTGCCCGACCTGAAGACGGTGGTCCTCTCGAGCTCGACGGGCACGCGGCGGTGCAGGGCGGCGAACAGCGACTTGCCCGCGCCCAACAGGATCGGCTGCACCATCACCCGCAACTCGTCGACGAGGCCTTGCTCGATGAGGCTCGCAGTCAGGGTGGGGCTCCCGAACATCGCCAGGTCCTTGCCGGGCTGCTGCTTGAGCTCCGCGATCGCCTCGGCGGCGTCCCCCGTCACGAGCGTCGAGTTCTCCCAGTCGGCGGAGTTCAGTGTGCTCGAGAACACGACCTTCGGAATGCTGTTCATCCTGTCGGCGATGGCCGGGTCGTCCTCGAGCGCGGCCGGCGTGGGCCAGTAGCTCGCCATGCCCTCGTACGTCGCCCGACCGAACACGAGCGTGCCGATGTCGTTCATCTGGCTGATGGCGAACTCGTTGAACTCGTCGTCGACGTTCGGCCAGTCGAACTCTCCGTCGGGCCCCTCGTAGTAGCCGTCGAGGGTCACCACCATGAACGAGAGGAGCTTCCTCATTGATCTGTCCTCCTGATCCCGTGTTCGTACCGTCACAGGACACGTCGGACCCGACGGTGCGTTCTCGACATGCGCCGACTGGTTTCGCGACGAGCCGCCGTCAGAAGGTGCCGCCGTCGATCGTGAGCTTCTGGTCGGTCAGGTACCCGGCGGCGTCCGAGACCAGAAAGCGGACAACGTCGGCCACCTCCTCGGGTGTGCACACGTGTCCGAACGCCGCGCCGGCGTTCAGGGTGCCGATGTCGTCGACACCCATGGCGCCCTTCACCAGCCGGCGCCCCATCTCGGTCTCGACCAGGCCGGGTGCTACGACGTTCACGTGGACGTTGTTGCGGCGCTCCTCCTTCGCCAGCGTCCGGGCGAGCGCCTCGAGCCCCGCCTTCGCCACGTTGTACGGCGACGACCATCCCGCCATGTGCACCGTCGCGTTGCTCGACACCATGACGATGTCGCCGCGGGGTCGTTCCCGCATGCTGGGGAGCACGAGCTTGGCCAGCGCGAACGAACCGAACGTGTGGATGCGCCACACGCGCTCGAACTCCGCCGGATCGGTATTGACGACCGAGTGGCCGCGGCTGGCGATCCCGGCGTTGTTCACGAGGATGTCGATGGCGCCGAAGTCGGAGAGCGCGGCGGTGACCATCGCCTCGTCCTCTTCCCACGAGTCGACCGACGCGTGGTACTTCTCGGCGCGGCGTCCGAGCTTCTCGACCTCGGCGACGGTGTCGGCGGCGGCTTGCTCGTCACGGCGGTAGTTGATGGCGACGTCGGCGCCGTCCTCGGCCAGCGCCAGCGAGACGGCCCG
>DASYQJ010000014.1:0-6279 GCA_036005605.1 Acidimicrobiia bacterium | reverse complement strand
CCGTAGGCGTCGTCGGGCCACGCACGTTCGTCGAACTCGTCACGCACGATCGGCGGCACGCCCGCGGCCGCCAGCACCGCGGTGGGCTCGCGATATGCGGTGCGCACGATCTCGAGCGGTGTCGCCTGCTGCTGCGTCGGCTCGAGGGCGAAGAGCGCGCGCAACTGGTCGACGAGGCGGCGCGCGGCAGCTGTCCCCGCTTCGACGGACTGTGCCTCGGCGCGAGCCCGTGTCTCAGCGGGAGCACGACCCCACGCGTCGAGCAGTCGACCGACCTGCGTCTGGACCCATCCGGGAACCTGCCGCTCGACTCCGGCCACGATGGCGGCACCGGTTTCATCCAGACGGGAGAGAGCGCGCGCCTCGTCGTCGGGCGCCGCGTCCGTCAATCGACCCGCTCCCACACCGGGAAGACGAGGTACTCCACGCCGTCGCGCTTCTCTGTCCGGCCGGCCGAGCGGAACACGGGCAGCCGCGCGTCGGCGGTTTCGAAGCCGGTCATCCGCTTGTAGTCGGCGACCGGCAGGAGCAGCGGCCCGTCGGCGTCGCCGTCGCGCAGGATCGCATCCACCTCGAGGCGCGGATGGGCAGGGTCGCGGTCGTCGATGCACGCGCAGTGGTAGACGACCTGTTCGAACACGGCGGTGACCAGGATGCGCATCAGCAACCGCGGCGGCGCCTCAGCTCTCGAGGACGTCGCCCTCCATCCGGTTCACTGTGCAACCGAGCCCCTCGAAGTACGAGATTGCCCCGTCGACCTGCGACTGCTCTCCGTGCACCTCGAGGATCAACCAGCCGGAGTGTCCCTCCACGTTGGCGCGCCGGATGTTCGGGACGACGTCGTACTCCTTGATGACCTCGTAGATCAGCGGGCGATCCACGAGCTCCTCGGGGAACGAGACGAACAGTCGGAGACTGCTCACCGGTCGGGCATCCCGACCCGCTCCAGCGCTTCGGCCGGCTCGAGCAGCAGGCCCGTGACGAACGGCCCGAACTCGCCGTAGCGCGCCGAGACCTCGTCGAAGCGCATCTCGTAGACGATCTCCTTGAGCGCCGCCGGATCATCGGCGAGCAGCGTGACACCCCACTCCCAGTCGTCGATCCCGGTCGAGCCGGTGATGAGCTGGAGCACGCGCCCGGCGTAGGCGCGGCCGACGCGCGCGTGGCCGCCCATGAGGTGCTTGCGCTGGTCGAAGGGGAGCTCGTACCAGTTGGCATCGGCTTCGCGTCGCTTCGACATGGGGTAGAAGCAGATCGCCCGCTTACGCGGGAGCGTCGGGTACAGGCGCTGTCGGGCACGCTCCTCGTCGTCGGTGTACTCCGAGCGCTCCGTCAGCGACACGTAGGACCACTCGAGCGAGAGCGGCGCGGCGGCGAGCTCGTGCTGGAACGCCTGGAGCCGGGCGACATCGGGTCCGAGCGCCATGACCCCGAGCTCGGCCTTGTGGCCGAGCACCGTGAACACGAGCACCTGGTGATCGTCGGCCTCCAGCGACGCGATCGCGTCGAGCACCCGCTTCGTCCCGCCGGGCTCGGCGTCTACCCGGGCGCGGTCGACCGTGTAGAAGAGATGGAGGACGCCCCAGCCTTCGGACGGCGTCAGCGGCTCCATGCGCTCGAGGCTACCGCCGCTCCCTCACGCGCCGTTGGTCGGAACCTCGCGTAGGGCGCCGGTTGTGACCCAACGCTGGAGTGTGGTGCGCGCGCGAGTGAGGCGCCCCGAAGGGCGCCCCACTGCGGTTCGGTCGTGGACCGGAGGTACGAGTTTTAGAAGTCGCCCATGCCGTCCATGCCGCCGGGCATGCCACCGGCACCCGCCGGCATCGCGGGCTTCTCCTCGAGCTTGTCCGCCACCACAGCCTCCGTGGTGAGGAACAACGCCGCGATCGAAGCCGCGTTCTGCAGCGCCGAGCGCGTCACCTTGGCGGCGTCGATGACGCCGGCCTTGACGAGGTCCTCGTATTCGCCGGTGGAGGCGTTGAGGCCTTCGGCGCCCTTGAGCGCACGCACCTTCTCGACGACGACGCCGCCCTCGTAGCCGGCGTTCACCGCGATCTGCTTGAGCGGCTCTTCGAGCGCAC
This sequence comes from Acidimicrobiia bacterium, assembly GCA_036005605.1. Lineage (GTDB taxonomy): Bacteria > Actinomycetota > Acidimicrobiia > IMCC26256 > JACDBD01 > JALZAA01. Next base: position 4,198 of record DASYQJ010000014.1, on the reverse strand, counting down.
GGGACACCATCTTCGCCCCGGTCGCGTCGTCGCCCTCGAGCTTGTCCGCCGCCGCGAGCACGGCTTCCTGCGCCCGCAGGAGCGCCACACCGCCGCCGGGGACGACGCCCTCCTCGACCGCAGCCTTCGTGGTCTGGACGGCGTCCTCGATTCGGTGCTTCTTCTCCTTGAGCTCCACCTCGGTCGCGGCGCCGACCTTGATGATCGCCACGCCACCCGAGAGCTTGGCGAGGCGCTCCTGGAGCTTCTCGCGGTCGTAGTCCGAGTCGGTGTTGTCGATCTCCGCCCGGATCTGGTTGATCCGGCCCTGGATGTCGGACTGGCTGCCGCCGCCCTCGACGACCGTCGTCTCGTCCTTGGTGACGACGACCTTGCGGGCGGTGCCGAGCAGGTCGGGCCCGACATTCTCGAGCTTGAGGCCGACCTCCTCGGAGATCACCGTCCCGCCGGTGAGGATCGCCATGTCCTCGAGCATGGCCTTGCGGCGCTCGCCGAAGCCGGGGGCCTTCACCGCCACCGACTTGAACGTGCCGCGGATCTTGTTGACGACCAGCGTCGCCAGCGCCTCACCCTCGACGTCCTCGGCGATGATGACCAGCGGCTTCCCGCCCTGCATCACCTTCTCGAGCACGGGCAGGAGGTCCTTCACGGCGGAGATCTTCGTGCTGACGAGCAGCACGTACGCGTCGTCGAGCACCCCCTCCATCCGCTCGGGATCGGTGACGAAGTACGGCGAGATGTAGCCCTTGTCGAAGCGCATGCCCTCGACGAGGTCGAGCTCCATCCCGAAGGTCTGGCTCTCCTCGACCGTGATGACGCCGTCGGTGCCGACCTTGTCGAGCGCCTCGGCGATCATCCCGCCGATGTCCGGGTCGGCGGCCGAGATCGCCGCCACGTTGGCGATCTGCTTCTGGTCCGCCTTGACCTCGATGGCGCCCTTCTGGATCTCTCCGACGGCCGTGTCGACGGCCGCCTCGATGCCCTTCTTCAGGCTCATCGGGTTGGCGCCGGCGGCCACGTTGCGCAGGCCCTCGCGCACCATCGCCCACGCCAGCACCGTGGCGGTGGTCGTGCCGTCACCGGCGACGTCGTCGGTCTTCTTGGCGACTTCCTTGACGAGCTCGGCGCCGACCTTCTCGTACGGGTCCTCGAGCTCGATCTCCTTGGCGATCGAGACGCCGTCGTTCGTGATCGTGGGGGCGCCCCACTTCTTCTCGAGCACGACGTTGCGGCCCTTGGGGCCGATGGTGACCCGTACCGAGTCGGCGAGCTTGTTCATGCCTGCCTCGAGGGCCCGGCGGGCTTGCTCGCTGTAGGCGATCTGCTTCGGCATACGTCCTTACCCCCTGGGGCGGCGCCCTCCAGGTGAGGGCGCGTCGGTTAGCACTCAACGGATTCGAGTGCTAACAGCATATGGCACTCACCCCGTAGGAGTGCAAGTCGGTGGCGGGCCGCCGTCCCGAAGTGCCTGCGCCTGATCGGCTGCCCGCGGCCCTATCCTTAGGTCGTGGCCGAGCTGCACGACGCTACGGAGGAGTACCTCGAGACGATCCTGGAGATCGAGGAGGAGGGAATCCCTCCCATCCGGGCCCGGCTCGTCGAGCGCCTCGGTATCTCGGCCCCGGCGGTCTCCGAGACCGTCAACCGGCTGGTCGAGCAGGGCTACGCCCAGCTGCTCGACGATCGCAGCCTCCGCCTCACCGCGAAGGGGCGCACCCTCGCCGTGTCGATCGTCCGCCGCCACCGCCTGGCGGAGCGCCTCCTCACCGACGTGATCGGGCTCGAGTGGGAGAAGGTGCACCGCGAGGCCGACCGGTGGGAACACGCGATCTCCGCCGACGTGGAGGAGAAGCTCGTGCAGCTGCTGGGCGATCCGGCGACGTGCCCCCACGGCAACCCGATCCCCGGCTCCGGGCACAAGGTCGACGTCCGGGGTTCGACCCCGCTGAGCCGGGTCGACCCCGGTCCCGTCACGGTGTCGCGCATCAGTGAGAAGGTCGAGCTCGACGACGACGCGCTGGTGTTGCTCGCGGGCGCGCAGCTCACCCCGGGCTCGGACGCGGTCGTCGTCGGGCCGGCGCCCGACGGTGTCATCGTGAAGACGGCGTCCGGGGAGCAGACCATCCCGATGCGGCTCGCCGACCTGATGTTCGTCACCCCGGCCGCCTGACGCGCCCGGGCGGCGCTGCTAGGCGAAGAGGCTCTCGCCGACGTAGCCGCCGGGACGCGTCCCGGGCGGGCAGGCGAAGAGCCCGCTCCCGGTGTGGCGGATGTACTCGTTCAGCGCATCCTCCTGCCCGAGCCGCTCCTGGATCGGAACGAACTGACGCCGAGGGTCGCGCTGGAACGCGATGAAGAACAGCCCCGCGTCGAGCTGGTTGCGCACGGGATCGATGCCGTCGGTGAAGGAGAAGCCGCGGCGCAGCATGCGCGCGCCGTCGTTCGATCCCGGCGCGGCGAGGCGGATGTGCGCGTCGGCGGGGATCACGGGCTCGCCGCCGGAGCGAGCCTCGAGGTCGACTGCCTCGTGCTCGGCGCGACGGCCGAGGGGCGCGCCGCTGTCTTTCACCCGTCCGATCGTCTGCTGCTGGTCGTCGAGCGTCGAGCGGTCCCAGACCTCGAGCAGCATCCGGATCCGGCGCACGACCATGTACGAGCCGTTCTCCATCCACGCCGGCTCGTCGCGGTTCCCCACCCAGACGTCGCTGTTCAGGAGGTCGGCCTGGTCGCTCTTGATGTTGTTCGTGCCGTCCTTGAAGCCCATGAGGTTCCGGGGCGTCGCGCCGTCCGGGCTCGTCGTCGACGTCCGGCCGAAGCCCTGCTGCGACCAGCGGACGCTGACGACGCCGCGGCCGATGCGACTGAGGTTGCGGATGGCGTGGAACGCGACCTGCGGGTCGTCGGAGCACGCTTGCACTGCGAGGTCGCCGTCGCTGCGCGCGGGGTCGAGCACGTCGCTGTTGAACTCGGGCAGGTCGATCAACGGCGGCGGCCGGTGGTCCGCGATGCCGAAGCGCGGTTGACCGGCGCGCTCGAAGAGTGAGGACCCGAACCCGAAGGTGAGCGTGAGTCGCGCCGGCTTCAGCCCGAGCGTCTCGCCGGTGTCGTCCTGCGGGGTGGAGACATCGTTGTTGTCGCGCCCGACCGGCCGTCCGACGGACATGTGAGCCGAGGCGCGGGTCCACTCGCGCAGGAGCCCGATCAGCTCGTCGCGGTCGTCGCCCTTCACGTCGTAGGCCGCGAACAGGAGGCGGTCCTGCACAGGTGTCGCGATCCCCGCCTGGTGGCGGCCGTGGAACGGGACAACCTGGTCTCGAGCGTCGAGAGCCGCGGCCGCGGCGGGAGCCGCCAGCACGTGCGGGCCGGCGGCCGCGGCCGCACCCAAGGCGCCGGTGGCGGCGAGGAAGCCCCGGCGGCTGAGCCGCGGTCCGCTGGGTGCGCTCATCGGCTGTCGGTGCCGACCACCTGCTTGGAGACCTTGGACAGAGGCTCGGCGAGCACGTCGATCGCTTCGGAGAGCGTCTTCGAGTCGTCCTTGGTGAGCTGCGTGTAGAGCACGAATTGCGTTGCGCTGCCGTACGGTCCGAGCGCCTCGTACACGTCGGCGAAGCGCTGGTCGACCTCCCCCGCCAGCTTGGCGTTCTTGGCGGCGAGGATCTGCTTCACGCTGTCGAAAGCGGCTTGAGACCCCTCGACGTTGGCGAGGAAGTCGACGAGGTCGGTGTGCGAGTACCGCTCTTCCTCACCGGTGATCTTCGACGCCGACACCTCGTTCAACAGCTCGACCGCGCCGTTGGCGATCGTGGCCGGCTCGAGCTGCGTGTCGTTGACGAGGCCCTGGAGTTGTTCGACGTCGCGTTGCAGCTGCGCGGCGACCCGCGCCATGTTCTCCGTCGTGTTGTCGGCGTAGAGGGACTGCTCGATCTTGTGGAACCCACCCCAGTCCTTCTTGGGCACGTCGCCCGCGCGGGCGTCGATGCGCGGGTCGAGATCGCCGAAGGTCTCCGCCACCGGCTCGATCCGCTCGTAGGGCACGCGCGCCGGCGCGTACGCAGCCTTGGCAGCGTCGACCTCGCCGCTCGCCACTGCGTCGGTGAAGACCTTCGTCGTCGCGACGAGCTGGGCCGTCTGGTCCTGGATGTAGGCGCGGTACTGGTCGACGGCCGCCTGGCCCTCGGGCGCGAGCTGCGTGTCCCCG
>DASYQJ010000013.1:0-23487 GCA_036005605.1 Acidimicrobiia bacterium | reverse complement strand
TGTCATCCTGCTCGCCGTTCTCTGCGCAGGGATCGCGCTGGCTGCGCCCGCATCCGCCGACGTCACCGACGTCAGCGGCAGCGGCGCATTCGGGGAGAGTGTCGACGTCACGGTCCTCGGCGCCGGGTCGGTGACCAGCGGCCCCACGCCCTCGGTCACGCTGCCCGCGGGCGGCGGCGGTCCAGTGACCGATTCGCTCGCCAACGTGAACTTGCCGGGCGTGCTCACGACCGGCCTGCTCAACGTGAGCACCGCGGGCACGAACGTGGGCAGCCACGTCGGCACCTCGACCAGCTCGGCCCAGGTCGCCGGGGCCACCCTGCTCGAGGCGCTTGCACCCTCGCTCGGCGGCAACCCGCTGCTGACGGCGGACGTCATCTCCTCGCAGTGCACGTCCAACGGCGACGGATCGTCGGGGGCCTCGAACCTGGTCGCCCTCGAGGTCGCCGGCAATCCCGTGGCGGTGAGCCCGCCTCCGAACACGACGATCGACGTGCTGGGCGCCATCACCGTGACGCTCAACGAGCAGATCGTGTCGGACTCGCCCGGCGAGACGAGCATCACCGTGAATGCCGTGCACGTGCGGCTGAACCTGGACGGCGTCGCCAGCGGGGACGTCATCATCAGCCAGTCCCGGTGCCGCGCTGCCGGCCCCGACGTCCTGGGCGGTCCTTCCAGTGCCGGCGGGCCGGAGGGCCCGGGGGGTGCGGGGGAGGCGAGCCCCGCCACCCCGGTCACGGCGACTCCCAACCTGACCGGCTGACCTACACCAACCCACGACCGGAAGACGGCCGGGCCTTCGGGCCCGGCCGTCTCGCGCGATCACCGTGTCGGCGTCCGCCGACAGCTTGCCGGGCGCGGGAGCGGGCTGTTACCTTGGCCCTCTGGCACTCGCACCCTTCGAGTGCTAACGCCGTCGAGAGTCTCGTTCACCGCCAGGAGGCGCCACGATGAACCTGCAGCCGCTGGAGGACCGGATCGTCGTCCGGACCCAGGAGGCCGAGGAGACGACCACGAGTGGTCTCGTCATCCCCGACACCGCCAAGGAGAAGCCCCAGCAGGGTGAGGTGCTCGCCGCCGGCCCGGGCCGCCGCTCGGACCAGACGGGCGAGCTCATCCCCGTCGACGTCGCTGTGGGCGACGTCGTCGTCTACTCGAAGTACGGCGGCACGGAGATCACCGTCGACGGCGAGGATCTCCTCATCCTCACCAGCCGCGACGTGCTGGCCAAGGTCGCCAAGTAGCCCAGAAATGATGTGGGTCGGGCCTTTCGGCCCGACCCACTATCCGTTGCGGGCGGCGTCGCTGCCGCCCTCGTGCTCCTCGAGCAGGCCGCGGATCTCCTCGGCCCGGAACCGGTGTTGTCCACCCGGGGTACGCAGCGCCGGAATCCGGCCCCGCTTCGCCCACAACACCACCGTGCGGCGGTCAACCCCGAACAGGGTCGCCACCTCCGCCGACGTGAGCAGGTCGTCGTCGGATGCCTCGGCGTGCAGCCGCGCCGCCTCTCGAGCTCTGCCATTGGCCTCGGCGTTGCCGTTCTCGCTCATTCGATCTCCTTCGTGCAGTTCGCGCCGGAGCGCGACGTGGGACTGGTGCACGAAGGAGCCGTTAGTCAGGCCGAAGGAGCGGGTCGCGTAGCAAGGCGGACGCGTAGGCGCGCGCCTCGGCGAGCAGCCCGGCCCGGCGAGACGCGTCGTCGGCGCCAGGTGGCAGGAGCGCCGCCGGATCCGCGCGGTTCGGGTGCGTCGACCCTCCGCCCGGACACGGGTGAGGCGATCCCGGCGCGTCGGTCGGGGGCCCCCGCGCGGGCGGAGAGCCGATGTCGATGTCTGCGAACAGGCCGCCGGCCTCGACCAACGCGATGCGCGACGGCGCCGCGTCGGGGACGGTCACCGACGGCGCGAGGTCCGGGGCGTTGACCGGCGCGGGAGCCGCGGATGGGGGCGCCGCACTGAGAGCGAGCAGGCCGTCGAGCGGCACCGCCGGGTCGGGGAGCTCCGGGAGGTCCGGCAGCGTCGCCTCGGGCGCCGGAACCTCCGGCACGTCGGGCAGGGGGCCCATGGTGCCGGTGACGCGGCCGGGGTCGATTCCCGGGATGCCCGGCGCGGCGGGGGCGCCGGGGACGTCCGGCGCCGGGGGAACGACGGGCGGCACGGGTGCGGGCACCTCGGGGACCGCCACCGCCGGGGCCGTCGGAAGAGTCGGCGCGGGAAGCGGGAGCGCCGGGGGCACATTCGGCGCCGCCGGCAGCGCCGGCTCAGGGACCGGAGGCGGCGCGGGAGTGGGCAGCGCGGTGACGGGGGGCAGATCCAGCGGCGGCACTGCGGGGATCGTCGGCGCAGCCAGCGGATCCAACGTTTGTGCCTGCGCGTCCTGGGCGCGCTCGGCCAGCACCAGGAGCGCCCCGCCTGCGACCCCCAGCATGACCAAACGGGGCAGAAGTCGGACAATCGTCCTCATTCGCCCGAAATCATACCCAGAAAACCGAACGGCGACGCTCGTTCGTTCGGGGAGAAATCCTCGGCTATGAACCGACGCGGGCCCTGGCCGTCTCGCGGGCCCAGGCGTAGTCGGCCTTGCCGTTCGGCCCCCGAGGAACGGCGTCGACGACGACGACGTGGCGAGGGCGCTTGAAGCGGGCCAGGCCGCTGCGCTCGACCGCCTCGGAGATCCCGTCCTCGTCGGCGCTGCGGCCGGGCGCGAGCGCGACCACGGCTGCGATCGCCTCGCCGAAGCGCTCGTCGGGCACGCCGACGACGACGGCGTCGGCGACCGCGGGGTGCTGCTTCACCGCCTCCTCGACCTCCTCGGGGAAGATCTTCTCGCCGCCCGAGTTGATCGACACCGATCCCCGACCCAGGAGCGTGATCGTCCCGTCTTCCTCGACCGTCGCGTAGTCGCCGGGAATCGAGTACCGCTTGCTGTCGACGACGCGGAATGTCTCCGCCGTCTTCTTCGGGTCCTTGTAGTAACCCACGGGGATGTGACCGCCCACGGCCAGGAAACCGACCTCGCCCGAGCCCGGCTTCACCTCGCGTCCGTCGTCGGTGAACACCTTGGTGTTCGGTCCGATGCCGAACTTGGCGGTCTCGCCCTTGGCGTCGGTGGTGGTGATCGCGTTCGCGAAGCCCACACCCTCGCTCGAGCCCAACGAGTCGTAGGCGATGACCGGCTGGCGCTCGATCAGCGCACGTTTCACGGATTCGCTCCACATGACGCCTGAGCTGATCACCAACACGAGTGACGACAAGTCGTAGGGCTCGCCGTTCGCCTCGGCCTCTTCGAGCGCGCGCATCATCGGTTTCGCGAACGCGTCCCCCACAATCGCGATCTGGGTGACCCGTTCGCGCTGGACCGTCTGCCACAGCTCGTGCGGGTCGAAGTGGCGCTGCTCGAGCGTCACGATCGTCCCGCCGAGGAACAGCGCTTGCAGCGTCGAGAACTGACCGGTCCCGTGCATGAGCGGCGACGCCGGCAGGTGCACGGGCACCAGTCCCGACTCGTGGACCTTGCGCGCCAGCGCGCCCGCTTCCGTCGAATCCTCGGGCATTGCGAGGCCGAAGAACGAGTAGGCCAACGGGGCGAGCGCGGCGAAGAGGTCTTCATGGCGCCACATGACTGCTTTGGGCATGCCGGTGGTGCCGCCCGTGTAGAGAAAGATGAGATCGTCACCCGAGCGTTCGATCCGCTCGATCGGCTCGTGCGCCTCGATGAGGTCCTCGTAGCGGAGCGCGCCGTCGACGAGCGGCGACCCGTCGTCGACCTGCACGGCGGCGCGGACCTTGAGGTTCCGACCTCGCATGGCGTCCACCCGCTCCCCGAGCGAACCGTGGAACACGACGGCCTCGGCGTCGGAGTTCTCGAGCTGGTACGCGAGCTCGTCGGCGGTGTAGCGGTAGTTCACGTTCGCCGGGACGGCCCGCAGCTTGAAGGTGGCGAGGAGCGTCTCGAGGTACTCGTTGCAGTTGTAGAGATAGAACGCGACCTTCGAGTCGGGCCCGAGGCCCAGGTCCCGCAGCGCCGCCGCCAGGCGCGCCGCCCGCTCGTCGAACTCGCGCCAGGTGCGCCGTCGCCCGTCCTGCACGAGTGCGGTGTGCTCGGGAATCGCGTCGGCGACGGACTCGAAGATCGTCCCGAAGTTCCAGTTCACGACGGCAGCGTACGCTCGCCCCATGAGTGCACGGGGCGGGGAGCAGCGCATCCCCCGCCCCCCGGGCGCACGGACCGGTGGCCCCGCCCCCTGGAGCCATCTCCCCGCCGACCGGCGCCGGCTCTCGCTGGCCCAGGTGCGCGAGCGCTGCGCCGCGCTCCCCGCACCGCAGCCGCCGCCGTTCGAGATGCCGGGCAGCCGTCCGGCTGCGGTGCTCGTCCCCCTGTTCGAGGCGGGAGGGGAGGCGCACGTCATCCTCACGAAGCGGCCCGACACCATGCCCACCCACCAGGGTGAGGTCTCGTTCCCCGGTGGCGGCGTGCACCCCGGCGACACCAGCCCGCGGGACGCGGCGCTGCGCGAGGCGGAGGAGGAGATCGGCCTCCCACCGGCGGCGGTCGAGGTCGTCGCCGAGCTCGACACGCTCGCCACCGTCGGGTCGCGCTTCACGATCACGCCCTTCGTCGGGCTGGTCGACCCGCTGCCGCGCCTCGTTCCCCATCCCGGTGAGGTCGTCAAGATCCTCGAGGTGCCGCTCTCCGAGCTGCTCGAGGACGACGCCTTTCACGAGGAGTTCTGGGAGTCGCCCGATCGCGCCATCTCCTTCTTCGAGTTGCCGGGCGAGACCGTGTGGGGCGCGACGGCGCGCGTCCTGGTCGCGTTCCTCGCCCATCTCACTGCATCGCTCTGACTGCCCGGAGGCGGGCGGTAGCATTTCCCTTTCCGGGGGGCGACGGCGGCTTTGCCGACCGTCGCCGCAAAGCCGGAGCTGGCGACGGCGACAGAGTGAATCGAGCAGGAGGCGACAAGGCGTGGAGGTCGAGATCGGGATCGGCAAGTCGGGGCGCCGGGCCTACGGGTTCGACGACATCGCCATCGTCCCAAGCCGCCGGACGCGAGATCCCGAGGACATCGACATCACCTGGGAGCTCGACGCGTTCCACTTCGAGCTTCCCCTCATGGCGGCGGCGATGGACGGCGTCACGTCGCCGGCGACCTCGATCCGTCTGGGCGAGCTCGGGGGCCTGTCCTGCCTCAACCTCGAGGGCCTGTGGACCCGCTATGAGGACCCGGAACAGCTCTTCGAGGACATCTCGTCCCTGGAGCCCGACAAGGCCACCCGGCGCCTCCAGGAGATCTACGCCGAGCCGATCAAAGAGGAGCTGATCGGCGCCCGCATCCAGGAGATCAAGTCGGCCGGCGTGACCGCGTGCGCGTCGCTGACGCCGCAGCGGGTCGAGCGCTACGCCAAGCTCGTCCTCGACGCCGAGCTCGACGTCCTGGTCATCCAGGGGACGGTGGTGTCCGCCGAGCACGTCTCGAAGACCACCGAGCCGCTGAACCTCAAGAAGTTCATCCGCGAGTTCGACCTGCCGATCATCGTCGGCGGCTGCGCGTCGTACTCGACCGCGCTGCACCTCATGCGGACGGGCGCGGTCGGCATCCTCGTCGGCGTGGGGCCCGGGCATCAGTGCACCACCCGCGGCGTCCTCGGCGTCGGCGTGCCGCAGGCGACCGCGATCGCCGACGCCGCCGGCGCCCGCATCCGTCACCTCGACGAGACCGGCGTCTACGTGCACGTGATCGCCGACGGCGGCATGCGGACCGGTGGCGACATCGCCAAGGCGATCGCCTGCGGGGCCGACGCGGTGATGCTCGGCACGACGCTCGCCGGCGCGTACGAAGCTCCGGGCCGCGGGTTCAACTGGGGGATGTCGACATTCCATCCCGACCTGCCCCGGGGAACGCGCGTGCATGCCGGTCAGCGGGGCACGCTCGACGAGATCCTCGTCGGCCCGGCCCACGAGAACGACGGCACCCTCAACCTCTTCGGCGCCCTGCGCACGTCGATGGCCACCACCGGTTACGAGTCGGTCAAGGAGTTCCAGAAGGCCGAGGTCATGGTGGCGCCCGCGTTGCAGACCGAGGGCAAGAGCCTCCAGCGCAGCCAGGGCGTCGGCATGGGTCGATAGGGGCAGCGTGGACGCGCCCCAGTTCGACACCGTGCTCGTCGTCGACTTCGGGGCGCAGTACGCGCAGCTGATCGCCCGACGCGTGCGCGACGCGCACGTGTACTCGGAGATCGTTCCCCGCACGATGCCCTTGGAAGAGATGCTCGCCCGGCGGCCGAAAGGGATCATCCTCTCGGGCGGCCCGGCATCGGTCCACGTCGACCAGGCGCCGTCGATCGACGCCGCGCTGTACGACGCCGGCGTGCCGGTGCTCGGCATCTGCTACGGGGCACAGCTCGTCGCCCAGCAGCTGGGCGGCGAGGTGCGGCACACGGGCGGTGGCGAGTACGGCGCCACGCAGCTCCGCCTCACCGGGGACGCGTCGCCGCTGTTCGGCGCGTTGTCCGACGAGCAGGTCGTGTGGATGAGCCACGGCGACGCGATCACGACCGCACCCGACGGCTTCCGCGTCACTGCTTCAACCCCCGGCGCGCCGGTCGCCGCCCTCGAGGATCGCGACCGCGCCGTGTACGGCGTGCAGTTCCATCCCGAGGTGGCGCACACCGAACGCGGCCAGGAGGTGCTCAAGGCGTTCCTGTACGACGTGTGCGGCTGCCGGCCGTCGTGGACCAACACGTCGATCATCGAGCAGGCCGTGTCCGAGGTCCGGGAGCAGGTCGGCGGCGAGCGCGTGCTGTGCGGCCTCTCCGGTGGGGTCGATTCGGCGGTTGCCGCCGCCCTCGTGCACAAGGCGGTGGGGGACCAGCTCACGTGCGTGTTCGTCGACACCGGTCTCATGCGGGAGGGCGAGGCCGAGCAGGTCACGGAGACGTTCCGAGGTCAGTTCCACGTCGACCTGATCCACGTGAAGGCGGCCGACCGGTTCCTGGCCGCCCTCGACGACATCGCCGATCCCGAACGGAAGCGCAAGATCATCGGCGAGACGTTCATCCGCGTCTTCGAGGAGGTGGCGCGCGACGTCGAGGACGCGCGCTTCCTCGTGCAGGGAACGCTGTACCCGGACATCGTCGAGTCGGGCGGCTCGGAGAACGCGACCATCAAGTCGCACCACAACGTGGGCGGGCTCCCCGACGACATGCAGTTCGAGCTGGTCGAGCCGTTGCGCAACCTGTTCAAGGACGAGGTGCGCGCGATCGGGGAGGAGCTGGGCCTGCCCGAGGAGATCGTGTGGCGCCAGCCGTTCCCGGGGCCCGGTCTCGCCGTTCGGGTCGTGGGCACGATCACGACCGAGCGCCTCGACGTGCTGCGGCGCGCCGACGCCATCGTGACCGAGGAGATCAAACGGGCCGGGCTGTACCGGCAGATCTGGCAGAGCTTCGCCGTGCTCCCGGTGGTGCGGACGGTCGGGGTGATGGGCGACGGCCGGACCTACGAGTACCCGATCGTGGTGCGGGCGGTAACCTCCGACGACGCCATGACCGCCGACTGGGCTCGCCTGCCGGCCGAGGTCCTGGAGAGGATCTCGTCGCGGATCATCAACGAGGTCCCCGGTGTCAACCGGGTCGCCTACGACATCACGAGCAAGCCACCCGGAACGATCGAGTGGGAGTGACCATGAATGAGTCCGAGCTCGTCTCCACCGCCCGGGCGATCGTCGCCCCCGGCAAGGGCATCCTCGCCGCCGACGAGAGCACGGGCACGATCAAGAAGCGGTTCGACAAGATCGGCGTCGAGTCCACCGAGGAGAACCGGCGCGCCTACCGCGACCTCCTCTTCACCACCGAGGGCGTCGAGGAGTTCATCAGCGGCGTGATCCTGTTCGACGAGACGATCCGCCAGTCGACGAGCGACGGCGTCCCGTTCCCGAAGGTGCTCGCCGACAAGGGCATCATCCCCGGCATCAAGGTCGACAAGGGCGCCAAACCGCTGGCGCTGGCCGCCGAGGGCGAGACCGTCACCGAGGGTCTCGACGGGCTCCGGGAGCGGCTGGCCGAGTACCGGGACCTCGGCGCGCGGTTCGCCAAGTGGCGTGCCACCTACACGATCACCGACGAGCTCCCGTCGCAGTACACGATCGACGTGAACGCAGACGCGCTGGCGCGCTACGCCGCGCTGTGCCAGGAGGCGGACATCGTGCCGATCGTCGAGCCCGAGGTGCTGATGGACGGCACACACACGATCGAGCGGGCGAGCGACGTGACCGCAGCGGTGCTCGTGGCCGTCTTCCACGCCCTGTTCGAGCAGCGGTGCTCGTACGAGGGACTGCTGCTGAAGCCGAACATGGTGCTGCCCGGGTACGAGTCGCTGGAGCAGGTGTCCGACGATGAGATCGCCGCGGCGAGCGTGCGGTGCTACCGGTGGGTCGTGCCGGCGGCGGTGCCGGGCATCGTGTTCCTGTCCGGCGGCCAGTCCGACGAGCAGGCCACCGCTCGGCTCGACGGGATGAACCGCATGGGCCCGCACCCGTGGGAGCTCAGCTTCTCCTACGGCCGCGCACTCCAAGCCGCGGCACAGCAGGCGTGGAAGGGCGACCCATCCAACCGCGACGCCGCCCAGCGCGCCTTTTACCACCGGGCGAAGATGAACAGCGTCGCCCGCTTCGGCAAGTACTCGCCCGACTTGGAGCGCGCAGCCTGATGGCGAAGACCCTCGACGACGCGAAGAAGAAGCTCGACGACGAGTACGGGCAGGTGCGCAGGAAGTTCGATCGGATCCATACCGCCTTCGATCGCGTGGTCTCGGCCGGGCCCGAGGACGACGTCTACGACCGCCTGAAGGAGCTCGAGAAGGTTGTCAAGGAAGTACGCGACGGCGGCGTCGTCGGGTCGGGCGCCAACGGACACCGGCGCGCGTTGAAGGAGTACGAAGAGGCGAAGGCGGCGTCGGGCGGTTGACCTACACGTTCTGATGCGGGCGCTCGTGCAACGCGTGACCGAGGCCCGCGTGCGCGTCGACGGCGACGTGATCGGCGAGATCGGACCGGGCCTGTGCGTCCTCGTCGGCGTCACGCACGACGACACCGAGGACGCCGCGCGGAAGCTGGCCGAGAAGGTCTGGCACCTCCGCGTCTTCGACGACGCCGACGGCATGATGAATCTGCCACTGAGCGCGGCCGGTGGCTCCGCCCTGGTCGTCAGTCAGTTCACCCTCTACGGCGACACCCGGCGTGGCCGGCGCCCGTCGTGGGCGACCGCCGCGCCTCCCGAGCAGGCCGAGGGTCTGGTCGACGCGTTCGCGCAGGCACTCCGCGACCTCGGCGCACCCGTCGCCACCGGGCAATTTGCAGCCCGAATGCAAGTCGAGCTGGTCAACGACGGTCCCGTCACCCTCCTCATCGAGGCCTAACCTGTCACCCTCGCAAGCTCGGGCTCCTGCTCCGGCGGTCGGCAAAGCCGCCGCCTCCGCGACCTGACGGAATGTTCGGTTTTGCCTGACGTTGGACAGGGCAACCTGACGTGCTGACTCAAGCAAGATCCTGCGATGCGCAGTACCCTTTCCTTCCCCCCACGGGCGGTTGCGCGTATGGAACGAATCGAATCGACCCACAGCATCTGGCTCTTCGACGCCGAGCGGATGCGCTTTCGGCGCGTCCCGAAGGGCAGTGACGCAGACTCTCCGTCGCTCGACAGCGACTGGGAGCCGTACTTCGCGCTCGACGTCGACAACGAGACCGGTGCGTTCACCGTCGCGTTGAACGAGGACCGCACACGGCTGCTGCGTGCGTGGCGCGACAACGTCCCCGCCCCGGACGGCACGACGGGCGAGCTCAGACTCGAACCCAGCACCGAGATCTGACCTGCCGCCGATACGCTGGCTGGCGTCATGGGCGCCGCCGCCGACAACTCTTCTGACACCGGCACCGAACTGCTCGCGGGGCTCAACCCGGTGCAGCGGGAGGCGGTGACAGCCCCACCCGAGGTGCCGTTGCTCGTCGTGGCGGGGGCCGGATCAGGCAAGACACGTGTCCTCACGAACCGGGTCGCCTGGCTGATCCGTGACCAGCGCGTCCCGCCGTTTGCGCTGCTCGCGATCACCTTCACCAACAAGGCCGCGGGTGAGATGAAAGAACGCGTCGGCACGCTCGTCGGCCCCGTCGCCAACCGCATGTGGGTGTCGACGTTCCACTCCGCCTGCGCGCGCATCCTGCGGCGTGAGGCGAGTCACCTGGGTATCCGCTCGTCGTTCTCGATCTACGACCAGTCGGACTCGGTGCGGCTCGTCGACTACGTGCGCCGCGACCTCAACCTCGACCCGAAGCGGTTCCCGGCCCGGCGCCTGGCGTCACAGATCTCGTCGCTGAAGAACGAACTGGTGACCGCCGACCAGGCGCTGGACCGAGCGGCCGGTCCCGCCGAGCGGCGTGTCGCCGAGGTGTACCGCGAGTACCAACGGCGGCTGCTCGAGGGGTCGGCGGCCGACTTCGACGACCTTCTGCTCCTCACCGTGCGACTGTTCCGGGAGCACCCGGACGTGCTCGACCAGTGGCGCAAGCGCTTCCGGCAGGTGCTCGTCGACGAGTTCCAGGACACGAACGGCGCCCAGTGGGAGATCGTGCGGCTGCTGACCGAGGAGCACCGCAGCGTCATGGTCGTCGGCGATCAGGACCAGAGCGTCTACAAGTTCCGGGGCGCCGATTTCCGCAACCTCATGCGGTTCGAGGAGGCGTTCCCGGACGCGACCGTCATCGTCCTCGAGCAGAACTACCGGTCGACGCAGCGGATCCTCGACGCCGCCAACGCCGTCATCCTCAACAACGCCGCACGACGCCCGAAGCATCTGTGGACCGAGCAGGTCGGCGGCGAGCTCATCACCCGCTATCACGCCCAGGACGAGCACGACGAGGCCGCGTACCTCGCCCACGAGATCGCCCGCCTCACCGACAGCGAGGGGTACAGCTTCTCCGACGTCGCCGTCTTCTACCGGACCAACGCGCAGAGCCGCGTCATCGAGGAGACGCTCGTGCGGGCCGGGCACCCGTACCGCGTGGTCGGCGGCGTGCGCTTCTACGACCGCCGCGAGGTGAAGGACACGCTCGCGTACCTGCGGGCGCTGGTGAACCCCGACGACGAGGTGAGCTGGCGGCGGATCGTCAACGTGCCGAAGCGTGG
This sequence comes from Acidimicrobiia bacterium, assembly GCA_036005605.1. Taxonomy (GTDB): domain Bacteria; phylum Actinomycetota; class Acidimicrobiia; order IMCC26256; family JACDBD01; genus JALZAA01. The sequence goes on along the minus strand of DASYQJ010000013.1, from coordinate 12,313 downwards.
CGTCGGCGACACGTCGGTGGGCAAGGTGAGCGCGTACGCGCAGGAGCACGGGATGACGTTCCGGGACGCGCTGCACCGGGCCGACGCCGCCGGGGTGAGTGGGAAGGCGTTGGGCGGCATCCGCGACCTGCTCGACATCCTCGCCGAGGTCGAAGGCGCGGCCGGCGTCGGTGTCGCGCCCGTGGTGCAGGCGGTGCTCGAGGACACCGGCTACCTCGCCGAGCTCGAGGCCGAGCGGTCGATCGAGGCCGAGGCACGCCTCGAGAACCTCCAGGAGTTGGTGGGCGTCTGTCGCGAGTTCGACGACGCCCTCGAGTCCGGTGACGTCGCCGGCCTGGCCGGCATCGCGAGCGGCAGCGCCGACGGCGAGGCATCCGCGGTCCCCGACGGTCTCGACCGGGTCCAGGCGTTCCTCGAGGCGGTGTCGCTCGTCACCGACCTCGACGACATCGAAGGCGAGAAGCGCACCATCACGCTGATGACGCTCCACTCCGCCAAGGGGCTCGAGTTCCCGGTCGTGTTCCTGACCGGCCTGGAGGACGGCGTCTTCCCGCACATGCGTAGCCTGGGCGAGCCGGACGAGCTCGAGGAGGAACGCCGGCTCTGCTACGTGGGCATCACGCGCGCGCGAGAGCGGCTCTATCTCTGTCACGCGTGGAGCCGCATGCTGTTCGGGCGCACGGACTTCTACCCGCCCAGCCGCTTCCTCTCCGAGATCCCCGAGGAGCTGGTCGAGGTGCTCGGCGAGGAGCGACCCGTCGGAGGCGGGCGGGGCGCGCATCGCGAAGCGGTGGTGTCGGCGGCGCTCGCGAGCAACGCGGGGCGGGCAGCGCGGCTACCCGGCCTGCGCGTCGGCGACGACGTCGGGCACGACACCTTCGGTGAGGGCGTAGTCCTCGACGTGATCGGGGAGGGTGAGAAGGCCGAGGCCGTCATCCGGTTTCGTGATGCAGGGGAGAAGCGGCTCCTGTTGGCGTGGGCGCCGCTCCAGAAGCTCGACTCCTGAGGGAGCCCTGGGGGGCAATGAAGGCGGAGCTGCTCCAGCTCGACAACAGCGTGATGGTGGCGCGCGTCCTGCTGGCGGTGGGACTGGGCGCCGCGCTCGGGCTCGAGCGGGAGATCGACAACCAGCCCGCCGGGTTCCGCACCCACATCCTCGTCTGCCTCGGCGCGGCGCTGTTCGGGCTCATCTCGGTGCATGCGTTCGCGCCGTTCGAGGCGACGCGCAACAGCACGGACGTCCAGATCGACATCACCAGGGTCGCGTCGCAGGTGGTGGTCGGGGTGGGCTTCCTCGGCGGCGGCGCCATCCTCAAGTACGGCGCGTCCATCCGCGGGCTCACAACGGCGGCGTCGATGTGGGTGGCGGCTGCCGTCGGCCTCGCTGTCGGGCTCGGCTACTACTGGGCTGCTGTGGCCGTGACGATCGCCGCTCTGGTGAGTCTCACGGCGTTCCGCCCCCTCCGTGAGTGGGTGCGGCAGAGGTTCGGCCGACGAGTCGAGACCGTCACGTTCCGGCTCCAGCCCGGCGTCGAACCGTCGGCGGTGCTCGCCGCACTCAACGACCTGGCGGGCGTCAACGTCCGCAACCTGCAGGTCGACAGCAGCGGCGAGGCGACGGAGATCGCCGTGAGCCTCAAGACCGAGGCCCAGGTGCCGCTGGATCGACTGTTGGGCGAGATCGCGGCGCGCGAGGACGTAGCAGAGATGTCGTACGACGAGCGGTAGCGCGAGTCAGCTGCCGGGCGTGCCGGCCGGCGCGGGCGGCGGGAGCTCCTTGCGCAGGTCGACGACCACGACGTTCCCCGTGCCGCGCTGGTTCTCGGTGGTCGTCTGGTAGCGCCCGACCTGGTCGCTGCGCAGCCGGTTCCCGTGGCAGTCCACGAAGCTGTCGATCCGCCCTCGCCAATTCACGCGGCAATCGGTGTTGTCCGGAGTGTGCGTCATGAGCGCCACCACCTGGTCGCCCTCGAGCGCGAACAGGATGCTGCGCTTCCCGCCGAATGCGTCCGGGTAGTAGAAGGGCCCTTGCTTCTTCAGGTTGTCCTGTAGCTGCCGCTCCGGGCCGGCGGGGAACGGCCGGTACGTCTTGGGCGAATCGGCCCGGCTGGTGGCCAGCAACAGCACGACGGCGACGAAGACGCCGGCCAGCACCGCGGCCGCGCCGGCGCCGATGAGCAGGCGGGTGTCGCTCCGTTCCGGGGGCACGACCCCAAGTGAACGTGGCCGTCGGATCGGAGTCCAGTCGGGCGCCCCGCTATCGTGACCGGCGCCATGCGGGGGTTCACGCCATGAAGCGGCGCTACCGCGTCGTGATCGCCAAGCCCGGCCTCGACGGTCACGATCGGGGCGCGAAGGTCATCGCTCGGGCGCTCCGTGATGCCGGGTTCGAGGTCATCTACACGGGCCTGCACCAGACGCCCGAGCAGGTGGCGGAGACCGCTCTGCAGGAGGACGCCGACGCCGTCGGCCTCTCGGTGCTCTCGGGTGCGCACAACACGTTGTTCCCGCGCATCATCTCGCTGCTGCGCGAGAAGGGCGTGGGCGATGTGCTCGTGTTCGGGGGCGGGATCATCCCCGCCGACGAGATCGGGGGCCTGCGCGAGGCAGGTGTGGCCGCCGTGTTCACGCCCGGCGCCCCGCTCGCCGAGATCACCGGATGGCTCGAGGAGACCCTCGACGCCCGCGACTCCCAGCTGGCCGGTTAATGGAGCGGAGCGACAAGAAGTAATGGACCTTCTGGAGTACCAGGGCAAGCAGCTGTTCGCGGAGTACGGCATCCCGGTGTCGCCCGGTCACGCCGCCTTCACCGTCCAGGAGGCCGTCGAAGCCGCCGACCGCATCGGCTACCCCGTGGTCGTCAAGGCCCAGGTGCACGTGGGCGGGCGCGGCAAGGCCGGCGGCATCCAGCTCGCGGCCGACGCCGACGCCGTCCGCACCCACGCCGAGCACATCCTCGGCATGGACATCCGGGGACACGTCGTCGGGACGCTGTGGATCGAGCGGGCGAGCGACATCGCCGAGGAGTACTACGCGTCGTTCACGCTCGACCGATCGGCGAAGCTGCACCTCGGATTGTTGTCCGCGCGCGGGGGCGTCGACATCGAGCAGGTGGCGGAAGAGGCGCCCGAGGCGATCGCCCGCCTGCACGTGGACCCGGGCGGCGGCCTGAGCGAGGCCGTCGCCCGCGAGTGGGTCGGCCGGGCGAAGCTGAATCCCGCCGCCACCGACGGCACGGTCGACGTGCTCGTGAAGCTGTACCGGGCGTACGTCGACGGTGACGCCGACCTCGTCGAGATCAACCCGCTGATCCTGACGACCGACGGACGTGTGCACGCTCTCGACGCCAAGGTGACGCTCGACGACAACGCCTCCTTCCGGCACGAGTGGTCGGAGTACGAGGCGACCCAGGAGCGCGACGAGCGGGAGGCGGCCGCGCACGCCAAGGGCCTCCAGTACGTCGGGCTCGACGGGTACGTGGGGATCATCGCCAACGGCGCGGGGTTGGCGATGAGCACGGTCGACATCGTGAGCCAGGTGGGCGGGGAGCCGGCGAACTTCCTCGACATCGGCGGCGGCGCCAACGCGGACGTGATGGCGAGCGCGCTCGAGGTCATCAACAACGACGGCGACGTGAAGTCCATCTTCATCAACATCTTCGGCGGCATCACCAAGGGCGAGGAGGTCGCCAACGGGATCGTGCAGGCGCTCGGACGGGTCGACATCCGCTCGCCGATCGTGATCCGCCTCGACGGGACGAACGCCGACGAGGGGCGCGCGATCCTGGCCGAGCACGAGTCGGACCGGCTCGTGTCGCAGCCGACGATGATCGACGCCGCCCGGAAAGCGGTCGAGATGGCGGGCGCCTCGTGAGCATCTTCGTCGACGAGAGCACGCGGGTCGTGTACCAGGGGCTGACGGGGTCGCAGGGCCGCTTCTACGGGCTGCGCAACCGGGAGTACGGCACGAAGGTCGTCGCGGGCACGAACCCGAAGAAGGCGGGCACGGACGTCGACGGGATCCCCGTGTTCGCGACCGTGAAGGAGGCGGTGGCGGAGACGGGAGCCAACGCGTCGTGCGTGTTCATTCCGGCGCCGGGCGTCTCGGACGCGGTCCTCGAGGCGGCCGAGGGCGGCATCGAGGTCGTCGTCGTGATCACCGAAGGCGTTCCCGCCCACGACGAGGCGTACTTCTTCAATCGCCTCAAGCGTGATTACCCGGGCACGCGACTGCTCGGCCCCAACTGCCCGGGGATCATCTCGCCGGGGAAGTGCAACATCGGCATCACGGCCGGCGAGATCGCCAAGGGCGGCGGCCCGGTCGGGATCGTGAGCCGGTCCGGCACGTTGACGTACCAGGCGCTGCACGAGATGACGCAGCGCGGGATCGGCCAGACCACCTGCGTCGGCATCGGTGGAGACCCGGTGCCGGGGACGAGCTTCATCGACGCGCTCGAGGCCTTCGAGGCCGATCCCGAGACCGGCGCGGTGATCATGATCGGCGAGATCGGCGGCTCGGCCGAGGAGGAAGCTGCCGAGTTCATGAAGCAGCAGATGAAGAAGCCGGTCGTGGCGTACATCGCCGGCCTCACCGCCCCGCCGGGCAAGAAGATGGGCCACGCGGGGGCGATCATCTCCGGCAGCAAGGGGACGGCGGCGGCGAAGATCGAGGCCCTGGAACGCGCGGGATGCCTCATCGCCCAGAACCCGACCGAGATCGGCTCGATCATGGCCGAGGTCGTCGCCAAGCTCTAGACACCTCTGGCGTGGCGGCACGAGCCGGCCAGGACCGGCATTCACCCCTTGTGGGCGATGCGGGCGGCCTGCCGCCGTGTTCGAATTCAGAGCGTTGGTGCAGGCGCGTCGATTCGGCGCGAACCCGAAATTGGAGGTCACCGCGTGCTGTGGTTCGGCGTCGGGATCTTGTACGTCGTCCTGTTGATCACCCTCGGGATCATGACGATCAGGAAGGGCCACTGGCTCATGTTCGTCATCGGGATCTTCTTCCCGTTGTTCTGGCTCATCGGCGCGTTGATGCCGCCGACACGAGCCGCGTACGAACGCGTCTGAGCACCGTCGATTCCATCGACGACGGGACATCGGAGCGATTGCCGTAGCATCCCGCCGATGAGTCAGCCCCCGCCGACGCCGCCGGCCGGGTGGGGCGGCCCCCCACCCGGGACGATCTACCCGGGCGCCGGCGCACTCGCGTACCCGGGTGCCTCGGGCGCGCAGACCAGCGGCCTCGCGATCGCGTCGCTCGTCACCGGGCTGTTCTTCTGGTGTTGGGTGATCCCTGGGATTGTCTCGATCGTCCTCGGCCATCTCGCCCTCGAGAGCATCGAGAACTCCGGCGGCGCCAAGCGCGGTCGGGGGATGGCCATCGCCGGGATCGTGCTCGGCTGGGTCGGGATCGGGATCGTCGGACTGCTCGTGCTGGTGTGGTTCGTGGCCGTCCTGACGATCTGAGGATGCACGCGCCGGTCGTTCTCCCCGGCCTCGGCGGTGGAAGCGGAGCTCGCTGACCGGGCACCAGCGAGCGGGTCAGCTCTCCGTGCCGGTCTCGGCGCGCTCCGTCTCCTGGTCGCCTTCTTCGTTCCCCTTCGGCGCGGCGCTCTTGCCCGAGGCCTTGCGTGTGCTCCGGGGCTTGCTTCCGACGGTCATGTCGCCGGGGTCCGTGCTGTCACTGTCCGACGGTGACGTCCCGCTCTCGAGTGGCGCGGTGGCGTCGGGATCCGGTTTCGGTGGCACCGCGCTGAGCGGGGCGACACGTGCCGGCTTCTCCGCTTCCGTTGCTTCCTTCGCAGCTGGTTCCTCGACGTCCTCCGCGGGGGGTTCCTCGACGGCGGCGGTCGGTTCTGGCGCCGGCACTTCTGCGGTCTTGTCGGGCTCCTCGATCTCGGGAATCGGCTCCGTCGGTTCCTCGACGAGCACGTCGGGCGCGTCGTCCGCAGCCGCGGGCTCTTCGGCGAGCTTCTCGGGCGCGGGGGCCGTCGCGGGCAGCTGTGACGGCGGTACGTCGAACGTCTTCGTCGGTGGCGGCGGTTGCTTCGCCGGCGCTTCGGCCGGCGCTTCCATTGTCGGCGCGGTTTCGGCGGCCGGTGCGGCCTCGGCCTTGATCGCGGCCTCGGCTTTCTCTGCAGCCTCGGCCCTCGCTGCCGCGTCGGCCTTTGCTGCGGCCTCGGCCTTTGCTGCGGCCTCGGCCTTTGCTGCGGCCTCGGCCTTCGCTGCGGCCTCGGCTTTCGCATCCGCCTCGGCTTTCGCTGCGGCTGCTGCGGCGGCCGTCGCCGCGGCAGCGGCCTTCGCTTCCGCCCTGGCCTCTTTCCTCGAGGCGAGGCGCGTCTTCACGTTGTCGCGGAAGCCCGCGACGCTCTTGCCGAGCTCGCTGCCCATGCGGTTCACGGTCGCGACGGCAGGCTTGAGACGCGGCCGCGGCTCACGTACCGGCGCTTCCTCACCCGGCGCACGCGCGAGCTGGACGCGCCGCGTCATCACCCCGCCACCGAACGTTGCCAGCGCCGAGAGAGAGAGGACGAGGTAACCCACACCGAGGGTGCCACCCGCGCGGTCCTGCACCAGATAGCTGAGGGCGAGCAGGATCATGACCGCGCCGGCCGCCAGCCGCACCTGCTCCCACGAGAAGTTCAGGAACGGCGAGCGCGGCTCGCGACCCCTGAGTAACACGAACAGCGCCTCGAGACCGATCGCGAAACCGAGCAGCGGGATCAGCGTCGCGGTCGGGAACAGTCCGCGGCTCCACACCGTGGCGTCGACACCACCGCTGAACGTGTAGAACGGGAGGAACGACCCGAGCAGCGCCGCCAGACCGGCGAGCGAGAGGACCAACCACCCCGGTTCGGCTCGTTTCATGACGTGCCAGGCTACCCATGGACGGGTCGATCCCCACAGACGGCTGAGGATCGCCGTTTGAACGGCGGATCACGCCCTGGTTTGCGCCTCGTTCATCATGAGGACGGCTCCGACGAGCGAGCCGACGGCTCCGATCAACACGAACCAGTATCCGAAGCCGAGGCTGGTTGCGACCCCCTTGTCGGCGATCAGATACGCGACCGCGAGGATCGCGGCGAAGAACGTCAATGCCAGAAGCAGTGTGTTCCAGGTGAAGCCGAGGAAGCCTCCGGGCGGGTATTGCACGTTGCCGAACCGCACCAGCGCCACGAGCACGCCCGCGATGACCGCGAAGATCGGGATGAGCGTCGCCACCGGGAAGAGTCCTGACCCCCACGCACTCGTGCTGTCGCTCGTGTTGAGAATCTCGATCTTGTAGAAGGGCAGGAACGAGAAGATGAGAGCCAGCCCGGCCCCCGCCATGACGACGATCTCGCCCGGTGTGGGATTCTTCTCCACGGTGATCGGCCTCCGTCGCAAGGAAAGGTGCCGCAACGGGCACCAGGTGCGGGGAAGCTCACCATCTCGCTCCCGCGCTTGCAAGGTCGCGTGCCGGCACGCGGCCCTCGGGTAACTTGCCAATGTGCGGCGGATCGGGGTGTTGGCGTCGGGAAGCGGGACGATTCTCGAGTCGCTGATCGCCGCCGCCCTACCGATCGGCGTCGTCGTGGTCGACCGGCCGTGCCGAGCGGTCGACGTCGCCGAGGGCGCCGGGATCCCCGTCGAGCTCGTCGAGCGCGAGACCTTCGGACCCGACTTCGACCGGCTGGCCTACACCGAGCGCTTGGTCGACGCCCTGAAGCGCCACGAGATCGACCTCGTCGCCATGGCCGGCTTCATGACCATCCTCGAGCACCCGATCCACGACGCGTTCGGCGGCAGGATCACGAACACGCATCCGTCCCTGCTCCCCGCGTTCAAAGGTGCGCACGCGGTCGAGGATGCGCTCGCTGCGGGTGTCAAGGTGACCGGCTGCACCGTCCATGTCGCCACGATCGAAGTCGATCATGGCCCGATCCTCGCCCAGGAGGCGGTGCCGGTCCGGCCCGGCGACACTCCCGAGACGCTCCACGAGCGCGTCAAGGAAGTCGAGCGACGCCTGTACCCGCAGGTGCTGCGCGAGATGCTCGAGGAGACGACGTGAAGCGCGCCCTGCTCTCGGTGTACGACAAGACCGGCCTCGTCGAGCTCGCACGCGGGCTCGTCGACCTCGGGTTCGAACTGGTGTCGTCGGGGAAGACGGCCGCCGCGCTCGCGGAGGGGGGCGTCCCGGTGACGACCGTCGAGGACGTCACCGGCGCTCCCGAGATGCTCGACGGACGCGTGAAGACGCTGCACCCTCGCATCCACGGCGGGCTCCTCGCCGATCTCGGGAACGACCGCCACCGCGCCGACCTCGAAGCCCTGGGCATCGCGCCCATCGAGCTGGTCGTGAGCAACCTGTATCCGTTCCTCGACCGCCCGGACATCGAGACGATCGACATCGGCGGACCGGCCATGGTCCGCGCCGCCGCGAAGAACCACGCCTGGGTCGGCGTCGTGACGAGCCCGGAGCAGTACGACGCCGTGCTCGGCGAGCTGCGGGCCCACGACGGCGCGCTCTCCGACGAGACCCGTCGGCGTCTCGCCCTCGAGGCGTTCGCGCACACCGCCGCGTACGACGCCGCCATCGTCCGCTGGCTCGAACGCGACGAGCTGCTGCCGCGCCATCTCGTCCTCGCGCTCGAACGAACCGACGACGAGCTGCGGTACGGCGAGAACCCACACCAGCAGGCGGCGCGCTACCGCCGTGCTGGGAGCACCTCGTGGTGGGATGCCGTCACCCAGCACAGCGGCCTCGCGCTCTCGTACCTCAACTATTACGACACCGAGGCCGCCTGGCAGCTCGCGCACGACCTCGGTGAGCAGCCGGCGTGCGCCATCATCAAGCACGCCAACCCGTGCGGCGTCGCCGTCGCCGCCGACACCGCCACCTCGTATCAACGCGCGCTCGAGTCCGACGAGCTGTCCGCGTTCGGTGGGATCGTCGCGCTCAACCGTCCGATCGACGGCGCTACCGCCGAGCGCATGGTCGCCGGACCGCAGGCCGACGTCATCGTCGCCCCCGCCTACGGACGGGGCACGCTCGACGCGCTCGTGCAGAAGCGAAAGAACACGCGACTGCTCGAGGCGCCCGCGCCCACCCGCGACGAGCTCGACTTCCGTCCCCTCACGGGCGGCTTCCTCGTGCAGGAAGCGCCGCACTTCGCCGCCGGCCGCGACGCGTGGCGGGTGGTGACCAAGGTCGCGCCCACGACCGAGCAGTGGCTCGACGCCGAGCTCGCCTGGAGGGTGTGCGGGCACGTGAAGTCGAACTGCGTGGTGCTGGTGAAGGACCTCCAGGCGGTCGGCATCGGCGCCGGCCAGCAAAGCCGTGTGGGCGCGGCCGAGATCGCGGCGAAGAAGGCCGAAGGGCGCGCCCGGGGCGGTGCGAGCGCCACCGACGGCTTCTATCCCTTCGCGGACGGCATCGAGGCTGCGGCCGCCGCCGGCGTCGCCGTGGTCGTGCAACCGGGCGGCTCGGTGCGCGACGACGAGAACATCGCCCGCGCCGATGAGCTCGGCCTCGCCATGGTGCTGACCGGTGAAAGGCAGTTCCTGCACTGATGGGCGCGACGATGATGCCGGGCGCACCCGTTGCCGAGGCCACGTTCGCCGATCTGGCTCCGAGGATCGCCAAGCTCGTCGAGAACGGACACCGGCCCGGGTTGGGCACGATCCTCGTGGGGGGCGAGAGCGCGAGCGTCGGGTACATCCGCATCAAGCAGGAGAAGGCGGCCGAGCTCGATTTCAACTCGCCCCACATCCACCTGCCCGAGGACGCCACGCAAGCCGACCTCATCGCCGCGATCGGGGAGTTCAACGAGGACGACGCCGTCGACGGGATGCTCGTGCAGCACCCGACGCCGCCGCAGATCGACTACGAGGCCGCGCTGCTCGAGATCGACCCCGACAAGGACGTCGACGGCCTGCACCCCGTCAACATGGGCCGCCTGGCGTTGATGATGCCGGGCCCGGTGCCGTGCACCCCCGCCGGCATCGAGGCGCTGCTCGCGTACTACGAGGTGCCGGTGGCCGGGAACGAGGTGTGCATCCTCGGGCGTGGCACCACCCTCGGGCGCCCGCTTGCGCTCCTCTTGTCGCAGAAGCGGCCCACCGCGAACGCCGCCGTCACCGTGGTGCACACCGGCGTCGCCGACTGGCCCGAGTACACGCGACGGGCCGAGATCGTCGTCGCCGCCGCCGGCGTGCCCGGCATCCTCCAGCCCGAGCACATCACGTCGGGCGCGACCGTCGTGGGCGGCGGAGTGCGCTACGAGGGCCGGAAGCTCCTGCCCGACGTCGACGAGCGCTGCAACGAGGTCGCGGGTCGCATCACGCCGCGCGTCGGCGGCGTCGGACCGACCACCATCGCTATGCTCTTCCGCAACGCGGTGGATGCCGCCGAGCGGCGAACATCCCGCTGACTGCGGCGAGATCGGGGCGAGGCGAGGGAGCACGACCTGAGCGCACAGTTCGACACCCCCGCGCCCGCACCCACGGCGTGTCCGTTGTGCGGGGCGTCCGTCGCCGCCGACGCGATGCGGTGCGGCGACTGCGGCTACCACCTTGCGGGCGTGGCGGGCCGGCCGGGCCCGTTCAACCGGCGGGCGTTGTGGTGGTCGGCGGCGGGGCTGCTGGCGGTGTATCTCCTCACGCTGCTGGTGGTCGCTCTCGCCCGCTGACGTACGATCCGCTCCATGACTCCCGAGAAGATCACCCTCGTCGACGGTGTGCTCCGCGTCCCGGACGAGCCGATCATCCCGTTCATCGAGGGTGACGGCACCGGGGTCGACATCTGGCCGGCGTCGCAGACCGTGTTCGATGCCGCCGCGTCCAAGCACGGGAAGACGATCCACTGGAAAGAGGTGCTTGCGGGTCAGACGGCGTTCGACGCCACCGGCGACTGGCTCCCCGAGGAGACGGTCCAGGCCTTCTTCGATCACCTGATCGGCATCAAGGGGCCGCTCACCACGCCGGTCGGCGGCGGCATCCGCAGCCTCAACGTCGCGTTGCGCCAGATCATGGACCTCTACGTCTGCCTCCGCCCGGTGCGCTGGTTCGCGGGTGTGCCGTCACCCGTGAAGCGTCCCGAGAAGGTCGACATGGTGATCTTCCGGGAGAACACCGAGGACATCTACGCGGGTCTCGAGGTCGAGGCGGGCACGCCCGAGGCGCGCAAGCTCATCGGCGTGTTGAAGGACACGATGGGCTGGGAGGTCAGGCCCGACTCGGGCATCGGCATCAAGCCCATCTCGGAGACAGGGTCGAAGCGGCTCATCCGGGCTGCGCTCCAGTACGCGGTGCGCAAGGACCGCACGAGCGTCACCCTCGTGCACAAGGGCAACATCATGAAGTTCACCGAGGGCGCCTTCCGCAACTGGGGCTACGAGCTCGTCCGCGACGAGTTCTCCGACGTCGCCGTCGGCTGGAACGACTGCAACGGCGACCCCGGCGACAAGATCCTCGTGAAGGACAACATCGCCGACATCACGCTGCAGCAGGTGCTCACCCGCCCCGACGAGTTCGACGTGATCGCCACGATGAACCTCAACGGCGACTACCTCTCGGACGCGCTCGCCGCGCAGGTCGGCGGCATCGGGATCGCGCCGGGCGGCAACATCAACTACGTGACCGGCCACGGCGTCTTCGAGGCCACCCACGGCACGGCCCCGAAGTACGCGGGCCAGGACAAGGTGAACCCCGGCTCGCTGCTCCTCTCTGGAGTGCTGATGTTCGAGCACCTCGGCTGGCAGAGCGCGGCCGACGACATCGTGAAGGCACTCGAGGCGACGATCGCCGACAAGATCGTGACCTACGACTTCGCCCGCCTCATGGACGGCGCCACGGAGGTGAAGACGAGCGAGTTCGCGAGTGCCATCGTGGACCGGCTCTGAGCGGGCGACGGTGAACCGGTGGGAGGGGCTGGGAGGGCTCGGCTCCTCCTACAGAAGCCCAGGTCGTCGTCGCCGACCCTCCCAGCCCCTCCGCAACGCGTCGTCGGCGACCCTCCGGTCCCGCCCGACGTTGCTCTGATCCGTACGATGGCGCTGGCGCGAACAAGAGAGAGAAGATGGTCCTCGCTGAGCTGAACGTGCGGCACACGCGGCGGCACATGCCGACGCGGCGGGTCGCGCTCGGCGACACCTACCTCCCGACGAGCGGCCCGGCCTACGGGGCGGTGCTGCTCGGCGCGGTGGTCTCGGAGTTCGCACCCGAGCTCGACGAGGAGCAGCTCGAGCTCGTCCCGCGGCTCCTCGCCGATGCGCGCAACGGCCTCTCTGTCCCGCGGATCGCGCTCCGCTACCGGCTGCAGACCGACACGC
>DASYQJ010000012.1:0-3392 GCA_036005605.1 Acidimicrobiia bacterium | reverse complement strand
CCAGTGGCAGTACACCCACTTCGTGGTGACCGACGACCGCGTGATCTTCCGCACCGGCATGCTCTCGAAGCACGGCGTCGAGATCCCGCTCGAGCGGATCAACAACATCAACTTCGACCAGCGGATCTTCGAGCGGCTGATCGGCGCCGGCGACCTCGACATCGAGTCGGCGGGCCGCGAGGGCCAGTCGCACTTCGAGGACGTCCGCCATCCCGACGGCGTGCAGCAGGAGATCTACCGCCAGATGGAAGTCAACGCCAAGGAGACGGCCAGCTGGTCCGCCCCGCATTCCTCGCCCGGTGGTGGCGCCAACATCCCCGAGCAGATCGAGCAGTTGGCCGCCCTCCGCGACAAGGGGCACATCACCGCCGAGGAGTTCGAGACCAAGAAGGCCGCGCTCCTCGAGCGGATGTAGCCACGGCTCTGCGCGTCGTCTCGCTCGTCCCGTCCGCCACCGAGACGCTGCGCGCCATCGGCGTGGATCCAGTGGCGTGCACCCGGTTCTGCGAGCAACCCGATCTGCCCGCCGTCGGCGGGACAAAGAACCCCGACGTCGAGGCGATCGTCGGCCTCGCACCCGATCTCGTGGTCGTGAACGACGAGGAGAACCGCATCGAGGACGCCGAGGCGCTCGCCGCCGCCGGGCTGCGCGTGCACTCGATGTCGCCGCGCTCGGTCGCCGACGTCGGCCCCGCCGTCGTCGCGCTGAGCGACGCGGTCGGTGTGGACGCGCCCACGCCCTTTGCGCCGCACGAGTGGGAACGGTGGCTCGACGAGCAGCGCGCGGTGGCGCCGGGTGTGGCACGGCGCTCGGCGGTGCTCGTCTGGCGCCGGCCGTGGATGACCATGAACGCGGACACCTACGGCTCGTCGCTGCTGGAGCTGCTCGGCATCGAGAATGTGTTCGCCGGCGTCGGTGAGCGATATCCCGAGACGACGCTGGAGGAGATCGCCGAGCACCACGCCGACCTCGTGGTGCTCCCGGACGAGCCGTACCCATTCAAGGACCGCCATGTTGGGGAGGTCGAGGCGGTCGTCCGTGGCGCCGACGTGCGGCTCGTCGACGGCCGCGACCTCTTCTGGTGGGGCATCCGCACGCCTGACGCGCTGGCGCGGCTCTGCGAGGCGCTCAGACGTTCGTGAGCCCCGGGCCGTGCACCTCATCGGCGGCCGGGCAGTGGAAGTGCACGAAGTTCTCCTGCTCGCGCGACGCGTCGAGCTCGGGGTCGGCCCACCGCACGAGCAGCGTCCGCGCCTGGCCCGGCTCCATCGCCACGGTCACTTCGCCGACCGGGGTGGCAGCGGATGGCGCGGCGTCGAACGTGAGCTCGCCGTGCGCGACGCCGGCGCCGCGCGAACGTGGTACTGCGACGCGGGCGTCGGCGTCGGGAGGCATCGGGAGGCCGATGCGGGCACCGTCGAAGTCGGGTGCGAACACGCCCGACGTGGCTTCGACGACTTCCCACGAGGCCGTGCCGCGCCAGGCCTCGCTCCCGTCGTTCACCGCCACGATGGGCACGGTCTGGGCCCCCGCCGGGACGACCGACGCGTCGTGCAGGCCGACCAGAAGTCGGGGCCGGCTCGCGTCCCGGAACGCGTCGTGCGTCGCCTTCGGGACGCGCTCGACGTCGACGAGGCCGCCGCCGGCGTAGCCCCACCAGTCGGCCCAGAAGTGCCAGCGGTACCCCATGAACGGATCGCCGCGGTGGGCCCGGAACCATTCGGTCTGGTACTTGGCCAGCGCCGCGCCGTACGCCTGGGTGGCGTCGGCCCACTCGTCCCGTGACTCGTACCGTGACGGCAGTCCCGCGAACGCGCACGTCGAGCCGATGAACGAGAGGCGGCTGACCCACTCGCGCATCTGATCCGGGTCGGGCGGCCAGCCCCGATCGCCGAACCTGTGGGCCTGCGGGCCGACTGTCCAGAACCCGTACTCGGAGACGAACCACGCCGGCCGCTCCCGGACGCGGTACAGGCTCCCGCCGGTGAGCGACCCCGCGTAGTTGTGGACGTCGTCGCCGATCCCCGATGCCCGGTGCACGTGACGGCCGGTGTCGATGGCGCGCAGCGTCGCGTCGAGCGCGGCGTCGAGGTACGTCTCGCCTCGGTCGGCCTCGGGCCCGTTGTCGCCGCGCCGAGGGTCGAACATGCGCGCGGGCTCGTTGTGGCACGCGTAGTAGACGACGCTCGGATGGTTGTGCAGCAGGTACGCCATCTCCGCGATCTGGTGGCGGGCGGTGTCGACGAAACCAGGGTTGGTCTCGGTGCCCGAGTCGTAACACCACTGCAACCCGAAGTCCTGGAACACGAGCACGCCGGCGTCGTCGGCCGCGTCGTAGCAGTGCGGCGACTGGACGTGCGCGTGCACGCCGACCGAGTTGCCGTGTGCGTCGAGCAGCATGCGCATGTCGCGGTCGTAGAAGCTGCGACCGACCTCGGCGACGTGCTGCCACGGGATGTAGTTCACGGCCTTCACGAACACGGGCCTGCCGTTCACTTCGAGGTGTCGAGCATGTCCGGCGTCGTCGGTCACGATGCGGGCCGTGCGCAGGCCGAAGCGCGTCCGGCGCCGGTCGAGCGCGTGACCCTCCGGCGTGGTCAGCGCGGCACGGAGCTCGTGCACGGCCGGGTCACCCGACCCTGAGCCGGAGGGCTCCCACGGCGCGAGCTCCATGCCGTCGAGCTCGATCACCACGTCGACACGCCCGGGCCCGGGCGGCAGGACCGCTTCGAGCCGGGCGCGCTCATCCGCCACCTCGAGGTCGAGGCGCGCCTCGACGTCGTGGTCGGTGTGGTTGGTCGCGACCGCGGCCACCTGCACCGCCCGTTCACCGAGTGGCGTCACAAACAGCGCGTCGAGCGACGCGTCGCCGGTGCGCTCGAGCGTGACGGGCCCGACGATGCCCGCCGTCGTCATCGACTGGCCCCATTCGGGGGTCCACACCCACGGGTCGCCGCCCTCGACGAGCGGGCCGACCATGCGGCCGGGCAGGCCGCCGGGGCGGCTGTCGTGGTACTTCAGCGTGCCCTTGATGACGCGCTTGCGGTGGTCGAAGAACAGCGCCGACGGGTCCAGCGGCTCGAGCGGGTCCTGCACCGCGACCAGGAGGGTGTTGTTCTTCGTCAGCCGGTCGGTCACATCGAAACTGAACGGCGCGAAGGCGCCCTCGTGATGACCGAGGTGCTCGCCGTTCAGCCACACGTCGGCGAGATAGTCGACGGCCGCGAAGCGGAGTCGGACACGCGGGGGCGACGCGGGCAGCCCGCCGTGCCGCGGGTCGGCGAACGTGCGCCGGTACCAGACCGGCGCGAACTGGCGCGACAGCTCCTCGTCGAATCCGTAGTTCTCGGGGACGACCACCTTGCGCCACGTCACGTCGGTCGGTGGCCCC
>DASYQJ010000011.1:0-32315 GCA_036005605.1 Acidimicrobiia bacterium | reverse complement strand
CCGCCAGCCCCGGCGACGGTCAGGAGCAACGACGCGAGCGCGTCAGGGTCGACGGGAGCGGCGCCCCGAGCGCCGTCCAGCAGTCCGGCCAGGGGGAAGTCGTCGACCATCGCCCGCGCCGACGCGTCGTCCAGCGGGGAGAGACCCATCACGGTGCGGTCGACCAACTCGGTGAGGGTCCCACCCACACCGAGCAACACCACAGGACCGAACGTGTTGTGTTGCACGGCGCCGACGATGAGCTCGAGACCCGGTGCCTGGTGCTCCTCGACCAGGAAGCCCGCGGGCGTGATGCCGTGCTCGGCGAGTCGCACCGTCATCGCGGAAGCCGCGTCCTCGACCTCGTCCGCAGTCAAACCCACGCGGACCGCGCCGACGTCGGTCTTGTGCACGATGCCGCGACCGAAGGCCTTGAGCACGACGGCGCCGTCGAGGCGCTTGGCGGCCAAGGCGGCATCGGCGCCGTCCGCCGCGGCCACGCCCGGCGGCACCGTGGTCCCAAGGTCGCGCAGCGCGTCCTTCACGAAGGGCTCCGGAACGAACACTCGATCGGGCTCACCATCGAGGGCGACGGCGTGCGCCCGAAGCGCGTCGAGATCGACCGACACCGCGCTCAGCGCTCCTCGTCGGTCGCCGGCATCCAGCGCAGCAGCGATATTCGGTCGCCGCCCTCAGGCGCGGCGACGTCGTCGAACGCCACGACGAGGCGCCGGCCGACGCGCAAGTCGTGCCCGTCGGACTCGCCGCCGTAGGCCCCCGGCACCAGGATGTCGTCCTGCTCGTCGAGCCGGGCCATCACCACCACGTAGGGCACGGGGAACGCGTCGCTGAACCGATGCTCGTTGACGATCCAGCTCGCGACCGTCGCCCGGCCCGTTGCGGCCACCCAGGACAACTCGAGCGAGCCGCACCGGTTGCACAGGGCGCGGGCGGGCCAGCGAAGCGTGCCGCATTCGCGGCAGCGCTGGAGCCGGAGCTCGTGCTCCGCGACACCGGCCCACCACGGCGTCGAGTCGCGGTCGGCGACGGGAAGCGGCGCGCCGCCGCCGGAGGTCACGGGTCCCTCGTCAGGATGAGCGCCGACGTGGTGCCGGCCACGTAGCCGGGTTGACCCGTGGACAGCGCGACCTCCGCCCCCGCGACCTGGCGTGGCCCACACGTGCCACGGAGCTGCCCCACCGCCTCAGCGACGTGATTGAGGCCGTGCACATAACCCTCCGACAGGAAACCCCCGTGTGTGTTGACCGGGAGGCGTCCGCCGAGCGCGGTCGTCCCGTCGGCGGCGAATGCGGGCGCGTCACCCTTCTTGCAGAACCCGTAGTCTTCGAGCTGGATCAGCACGAGGGGCGTGAACGCGTCGTACAGCTCCGCGACGTCGATGTCGTCGGGACCGAGGCCGGCCATCGCATAGAGCCGCTTCGACGAGTCGGCGGCCGCGCTCGTGGTGAGATCGCCGCGGTCGTTCGAGTACAGCGTGTGACCGCCGCCGAACACGGCGCCGGTGACGCGGACCGGGACGTGGCGAAGGTCGCGCGCCCGCTCGACGGGGGTGACGACCAGCGCGACGCCGGCGTCGGTCTCGAGGCAGCAGTCGAGCAACCGGAACGGCTCCACGATCCAGCGCGACGCGAGGTAATCGTCCATCGTGATCGGCGTTCGCATCATCGCCCGCTCGTTCGCGACCGCGTGCTGCCGTTGCGTGATCGCCACCCGGCCGAGATCCTCGGCCCGCACGCCGAACGCATCCATGTAGGCGCGCGCCACCATCGCGAACTGCTGTGGTGGGGTCATGTAGCCGTACGGGGTCTGGTACTGGAACTCGGGCGTATCGGGTGAGGCGCGGCCGGTGCCACCCATGCGGAACTCGGAACGCGCGTTGATCGCTCGCCAGCACACCACGCACTCCGCGACTCCCGTGGCCACCGCCATGGCCGCCGAGCCGACGACGGACGCCGACGCGCTACCACCCCCGAACAGATCCAGGTGGAACCGGAGGTCACGGACGCCGAGTGCCTGGGCCACGAGCGCCGCTTGCACCGAGTCACCCACCCGATGGCAGCCGACGCCGTCGACGTCGGCGATGGTGAGCCCGGCGTCGTCGAGCGCGGCGCGGATGGCCCGCAATGCCAGGGTCTGCGTGCTCACGCCCGAGTTCTTCGAGAACTCCGTGTAGCCGACACCGGCGATCGCGGCGCGATCCCGCAACGGATGGGCGTCGATAGTCATGCGAGGTCGATCCACGCCGTCTTCAGCTGCGTGTTCTCGAGCACGCTCTCGATCCCTGAGTCCCGGCCGTAACCGCTGTTCTTCACGCCGCCGAACGGGAGCGCCCAGTGGATGCGCCGGTACGCGTTGACCCACACCGAGCCGGCCCGTAGGTCGCGCACCATGCGGTGGGCGCGCTTGAGATCGGACGTCCAGACCCCGGCCGCGAGCCCATAGCTCGAGTCGTTCGCAAGGGCCAACGCCTCCGCGTCGGTATCGAAGGGCATGGCGACGGCGACGGGACCGAAGATCTCCTCGCGGCAGATCCGGTGGTCGTTGCCGTCGACGACGAAGACGGTGGGCTCGACGAAGTAGCCGCCCGCGTACGGCGACCCCGCCGGGAACAACTCGGCGCCGCTGCCACCGCCGAACACGAGCTCGCCTTCCTGCCGGCCCAGCTCGACGTAGGCGCGTACGCGCTCGAACTGCTCGGCCGAGACGATCGGGCCCATGGTCGTGCCCTCGTCCAGCTGCCCACCGAGCCGGACGCCGGCGGCCTCCTTGGTGATGCGCTCGATCATCTCGTCGAACACCGACGACTGGATCAAGACGCGCGAGCCGGCGACACAGCTCTGGCCGGCGCCGCCGGTGAACACGGCGGCGGTGCTGGTTCCGACAGCGGCGGCGTCGAGGTCAGCGTCGGCGAAGACGATGTTGGGCGACTTGCCGCCGAGCTCCAGATGGAGCTGCGTGAGCGTGCCGGCCGCGCGCTCGGTGATCACCCGGCCAGTACCGGTCGCGCCGGTGAAGGTGACCCGTGGGACGCCGGGATGACACACCAGGGCGTCGCCGGCTTCCTCGCCCAGCCCGGCGACGATGTTGACGACTCCGGGAGGTAGCCCTGCTTCCTCGAGCAGCGAGCCCCAGCGCAGCACGGAGCACGACGCCTGCTCGGCGGGCTTGACGACCACCGTGTTGCCGGCGGCGAGGGCGGCGCCCGTCTTCGCGCTCACGAGGGACAGGGGCGAGTTCCACGGGATGATGATCCCGATCACCCCGATCGGCTCCCGGCGCGTGAAGTTGAAGCTCGTCGAGCCGACGTTCACGGTGTCGCCGTGGATCTTGTCGGCCGCGCCGGCGTGGAAGTGGAACATCTGCACGCAGGCGGGCAGATCGCCCGCGATCGTCTCGGCGACGGGACGTCCGTTGTCGCGCGACTCGACCTCGGCCAGCTCGCGGCTGTGGCGCGCCATGATCTCGGCGAGGGCACGGAGGTGCGCGGAGCGCTGGAACGCGGGAAGGCCCCACCATCCGTCGAACGCCTGCGTCGCGGCGTGCACCGCGTCGTCGATGTCGGCAGCGCCGCCGCGAGGGATCGTCGCCCAGGTCGTGCCGGTGGCCGGATCGACGCTCTCGAGCGTCGCGACCGAGCGCGCCGGTGTCTGGCGCCCGCCGACCAGGTTCAGGAACGCTTCCCGACTCGGCACCATCGGTTCCCCTCAGATCCCGTACACGCGGGCGGCGTTGCCGCTGAGCACCTTCGCGGTGTCGGCCTCACTGAGACCGTCGGTCAGCCGGGCGATGTGCTCGCGCGAGTTCGGCCACAGCGTGACGCTGTGCGGATAGTCCGTCGACCACATGCACGCGTCGGCGAGGCGGGGGTAGCCCGCCCTCATGAGCGAGAATCCGACGTCGTCGTCGAGCACGGTCACCATCACGTTCTCGCCGATGTACTCGCTCGGCTTCCGCGCCAGCGACACGCCGGCCCAGGAACCCTCGGTTTCGAGCGTGTGGTCCATGGTCTGGGACCAGAACGGGATCCATCCGCAGTTCACCTCGCCCGCGACGATCTTGAGTCCGGGATGCCTGTCGAACACGCCGTTGAAGATGACGTACGTGAGTGGGCGCACCGCGCTGAAGAACCGGTTGACGATGCCGGGCACGCTCACGTTCTGTTCGACGAGCTCGTCCCAGTCCTGGTCGGGCGGCGCGCCGCCGAACGTCCGGTGAAAGGTCAGCGGGACACCGCTGTCGGACGCGGCTTCCCACAGCGGTTCGTAAGACGGGTCGTTGTACGGACGGCGCGGCATCCCCGGGATGAAACCACCGCGCGCTCCTTCGCCGACGACCCGACGGAGCTCGGCGACGCAGACGTCCATGCCGTCGTCGACCGGGAGCATCGGCAGGCCCACGAGACGGTCGGGCGCCGCGCCCTGGAAGTCGTCGAGCACCCAGTCGTTGTAGGAACGCATGCAGGCGAGGGCGAGACCCCGGTCGCGTTCGAGGTACACGAAGATCGCGTTCGCCGGGTACACGACGCTCACGTCGATGCCGTCGCGCGCCATGTCCTCGACGTGCGCGGCGCCGTCCCAGTTGCCGGGCAGGATCTCGTCGAACCGGAGACCCGACACCTGGAAGTCGCTTCGCGCCCGCCCCGCCATCGCCTCGATCCCGAAGGTGCGCTTCGGCGGCTTCCCGTCGAAGCTCCAGCCGTCGCCGCCGTCCTCGCCCCGCATCATGCGGGGCGCCCGGTCCCGGTACTCGACGGGCACGCGGTCGAAGACGTGCGGCGGCTCGTTGATGTGGCAATCGGCCGAGATGACTCGGGTCATGGGACATCCTCGGATCGTGCGCGCTCGGCTGGCCCTGCCCCTCAGTCAAACATTTGTTTAATCTGTCCCCGGCGGCGGGTCAACGTCGGTAGAGTCCCGGCGTCGACGTCACCCGGAGCCGGGAAACGGGCCATGGACGCAGTGGTGATCCGCAGCTACGACGACGGTCCGGCCCTCGAATCGCTGACGATCGACGAACCCCGGGCGGGCGAGGTGCTCGTCGCGCTCGCCGCCTCCGGGGTGTGCGGCTCCGACATCCACGCCGCCCGCGGTGAGAGCAACGCGGGCGTGCTGCCGATGATCGCCGGCCACGAGGGCTCCGGCGTCGTCGAAGCGGTCGGGCCGGGCGTCGAATCCGTCATGCCCGGCGACCACGTGGTGCTCGGCGCCTACGGACCGTGTTACGAGTGCGACGCGTGCCGGCACGGCCGGTTCGTGCACTGCACGGGCGAGGCGCGCGTGAACGCCATCCGGGGCTTGATGCCAGACGGCTCCACACGCGTGCGTTCGGATCGCGGCGCCGTCCACCCGTTCGTCGGCATCGGCTCCCTGGCCGAATTTGCCGTGCTGCGCGACGCACAAGTCGTCAAGATCCCCGACGACGTCCCGCTCGACGTCATGGCGCTCGCCGGATGCGGCGTCACGACGGGCCTCGGCGCCGTGTTCAACATCGCCAAGGTCGCGCCCGGTGATCGCGTGCTGGTCGTCGGGTGTGGCGGCGTGGGGCTCAACGTGATCCAGGGATCGCGGTTGGCAGGCGCGGCGACCGTTGTCGCGGCGGACACGAACGGCGCCCGGCTGGATCTCGCGGCGGATTTCGGCGCCACCCATCTCGTCGACCCGACCGAGACCGCGATCGCCGACGCAGTCCCCACGATCGTGCCCGGCGGCGTCGACGTGGCCTTCGAGGTCGTGGGGAACCCGAGCCTTGTCGCCGAGGCGTTCGAGCTGACGCGTGCCGGCGGCACGTGCGTGATGGTCGGCGCGCCGCCACCCGGTAGCACCATTCCGGTGCCGGCGTCATCGCTGATGTTCGGCGAGCGGCGACTCGTGGGCTGCCTCGGCGGGAGCAACATGCCCCACCGAGACATCCCGAGAATCGTGGAGCTCTATCGAGGCGGCCGCATCAAGCTCGACGAGCTCGTCGGAGAGCGCCTCCCGCTCACCGACTTCGCGCGCGCGTTCGCCGACACCGAGACCGGCAAGGTCGCCCGCTGCCTCGTCAAGCTCGGCGGATAGCAACGCCCGTGGCGTACGACCCTTCGTCGGTGCTGCTCACGGATCGCGTGGTGATCGTGACCGGGGTCGGGCAGGGATTGGGGAAGGCGACGGCCGTCTTGATGGCGCGCTTCGGCGCCCGGCTCGCCGTCGCCGACCGAATCCCTGAGACGTTGGCCGCGACCGAGGAGGAGCTGGTTGCCACGGGGCAGCCCGTGCTGGCGCGTCGGCTGGACGTCCGCGACCGCGATGCGGTGGCTTCGTTTCTCGCCGATGTCGCCGCCGAGTACGGGCGGATCGACGTCTTGGTGAACAACGCCGGCGGCACGTTCTTCTCGCCGTTCCTCGGCGTGAGCGACAAGGGTGAACAGACGCTGATGCTCGAGAACTTCGCGCAGGTCACGTCGCTGATTCGCGGTGTCGTCCCGCTCATGCCCGACGGCGGAACGATCGTGAACCTCACGTCGATCGAGGCGCACCAGGCCGCGCCCGGCTTCGCCGTCTACGGCGCGATGAAGGCCGCTCTCGCCCAACTGACGCGCACGCTCGCCCTCGAGCTCGCGTCGCGGCGCATCCGCGTGAACGCCGTCGCCCCGGACGCGATCCCCACCGGCGGTGATCGCGACGTCCGTGCCGAGATGCTGGGCGGCGGAGGCGAGTACGAGCCCGCCGTCGTCCCTCCCCTCGGGTTCATGGGTTCCGCCGAGGACGCCGCCGCGGTCGTCCTCTTTCTTGCGAGCGACCTCTCCCGGTTCGTCACCGGCACGACGATCCACGTCGACGGCGGGAACTGGGCCGCCGGCGGCTGGCGGCGCGTCAGTCCAGACTGAGCTGGAAGAGCTCGATCGTGTTGTTTCGCACGATCTTGCGCACGAGATCGTCGCTCAATCCCGCGAGGAGCTTCTCCGCCACCGCCTTGCTGTGGGGCCATGTGCCGTCGGCGTGCGGGTAGTCGGTCTCGAACGTCACCTGGTCGACGCCGATGGCATCGAGGGAGGCGAGCCCGGCGGCGTCGTCGAAGAAGCAGCCATACACGCGGCCCCAGTAGTAGGTGCTCGGCGGCTCGGGCACGACGTCGGTGGCGTCGCTCCACCCGCGGTTGTGCTCCCAGACGCGGTCGGCGCGGGTGAGGATGTAGGGGATCCACCCGATCTGGCCTTCGGAATAGGTGATCTTGAGGTTCGGGTAGCGCACGAGCAGGCCCGAGAAGAGCCAGTCGGCGAGTGATCCTTCCGCGAGCTCGTGGGTCAACGTCGACGACACCGCCGGCGGCGCGTCCGCTGAGGTCGACGGCATCTTCGAGCCCGACCCGCTGTGCATGCAGATGACCGTGCCGGTCTCGTCACAGGCGGCGACGAAAGGGTCCCAGAAGCGATCGGCGTCGTGCACGGACGGCAGTCCGAGGTTGGTGGGCAGCTCCGAGAAGCACACGGCGCGGACGCCACGCGCCGCGTTGCGTCGCACCTCCGCCGCGGCGAGATCGGCGTCCCACAACGGGATCAGGCACAACGGGATGAGCCGCCCGTCCGAGCCCGCGCACCATTCGTCGACCATCCAGTCGTTGTACGCCTGCACGCACAGCAGCGCGAGCTCCTTGTCGTTTGCCTCGAGGAACGTCTGACCGCAGAAGCGTGGAAACGTCGGGAAGCACAGCGACGCCTGGACCCAGTTGAGATCCATGTCGTCGAGGCGACCGGCTTGCTCGTGACAACCCGGACGCATCTCGTCGTACGTCATCGGCACGACCTGCACCTCCTCGGGCGGGAACCCGGCGCAGGCGCTGAGACGCGTGTGCGGCACGGCACGATCCTCGTAGAGCCACCAGTCGGCGAGCGGCCCGTCGTCGCCCATCCGGTACGCGTACTTCCCGCCGCGGAACGTCATCTCGGCGACGGGAGCGCGCTGTACGCGTGGGCCGACGTCGCGGTACTTGGCCGGAAGCCGGCTGGTCCAGACGTCGGCAGGCTCGACGACGTGATCGTCGGCCGAGACGATGCGCGGGACCTCGGTCAAGCTCATGGCAGCCGCACCTCCGGTTCGTACCTGACCGCCCAGTCGTTCAGGTGGGCGACTTCGTCGAGGGGTTTGCGCCGCGGTTGGCCGAGCTTCTCGGCGCCGTACCCGAGGAACACGGCGGCCTCGAGGAACATCCGTGGCGGCACGTGCAGGAGCTCTCGCACCCGCGCCTCGGCCAGCCCGAAGAACGTCGTGAACAGCGACGATACGGCCAGCGCGTGCGCCGCCAGCATCATGTTCTGGCACGCCGGGTACACGCTCGACCCTCGGCCACCGGGGATGTGGCGGGTCGCATGCAGCGTCCCGTCGGGGTTCTCCTCGTACTCCCCCTTCATGCGAATGCCCCGATCGGGGTTCCAGAACACGAACACGAGCGCGGAGACGACGTCGATGCTCTCGATCGCAGCGTGGCCGGTGACCGGTCGGCCCGAACTGTCGACGAGCTCGTCGGCGCTCTGTGCCCGCTGTCGGTCGATGTCCGCGAACGCCTCGACCATGACGGCCTTCAGTTCCCGCTTCAGGGCTCGATCGGTGACGACGACGAACTCCCACGGCTGCGTGTTGCCCGAACTGCAGGCACGCGTCGCCGCCTCGAGGATTCGCGCCAACATCTCGGGCGGCAGAGGTCGGTCCTCGTAGACGCGTGTTGCACGGAGACCGAAGATGGCGTCGAAGATCGGCATGTCGGAATCGCCGTTGGCGCTCATTCGTCGAGCCCGTACAGCCGGAGCGCGTTGTCGCGCAGAACCCGACGGATCGCGCCGTCGTCGAGGTCGTGGGTCTCGAGCAGATCGCGGGTCGAGCCGGGGAACGTCCCGTCCGCGTGCGGGTAGTCGGACGCGAACACGACCGACTCGGGGTACGCGTCCAGCATGACGCCGAGCCCGGGCTCGACCTCCTCGACCGACACGAAGCACTGGCGTCGGAAGTACTCGGAGGGACGCATTGTGAGGGCCCCACGGTCGAACCCGAACAGCTCGAGGTGCTCGTCCAGCCGGTGCAGGTACGACAGCGCCCACACCGCGCCGGACTCCAGGAAGGCGACGCGCAGGTTGGGATGGCGCTCGAGGATGCCGTAGGCGACGAACGTCGTCAGCGCCATCACCTGCTCCACCACGAAGTGCGTGGCGTGGAGCGCACTGAAGTACCCGTCGTAGCGACGCTCCAGCTCGTCGAACGGCACGAGACCGCTCATGCCCGGGTGGATAGCGAAGGGAACGCCGGCGTCCTCGAGGTACGACCACAGCGGTTCGTAAGCGTCGTCCTGGAGCCTCGGCAACGCGCCGAAGTGCTCGGGGCGGCGCCACACCCCGCGGAAGCCGAGCTCCTCGACGCACCGGCGCGCCTCGCCGAGTGCGTCGGCGGCGTCTGTCATCGGCAGCGTGCCGACACCGATCAGCCGGTCGGGCGCGTGCGAGCAGTACTCCGCGAGCCAGTCGTTCACGGCCTGGCAGAGCGCCGACGCCGGCTCGCGCTCGGTGACGCCCTGGATCATCAGCCCGTACGTCGGGTACAGCGCAGCGGCGTCGATGTGGTCGACGGCCATGTCGCTCAAGCGGGGGGCCGGCTCCGATCCTCCGCGAGCCGACACCGGCGCATCCGACTGCTTGGGCGTCTGACCCGGCGCGCCGACGGACTCGCTCCGCCCGCCGATCGGGAAGCCGACGCGGTCGCCGGACGCGAACCGGAAGTAGCCGTCGGACTGCAGGACTCGTGGGGCGTACTCGCGATAGCGCGCCGGCAGGAGCTGGTCCCACACGCGCGGCGGTTCGACGACGTGGCCGTCGGCGTCGAACACCCAGGGCCGGGTGGGAGCGGCCACGTCCTCGGCGATCGCGTCGCGAGTGGCCATCGTCAACCCGGCCGCAGCACCTGGCCGGGGAGCCGCCCGGTCAGCTCGCCGTCGAGCACGATGGGCTCGCCGTTGACGATCGTGGCGTGCACGCCTCGCCCCCACGCCTTGAACCGGCCGACACCGCCCGGCAGGTCGTGGACGAACTCCTTCTTCCACGGGCCGATCGTGTCCGGGTCGAACACCATGAGGTCGGCCGGGGCGCCAGGTTTGATCACACCGCGATCGGTCAGCCCGAGGAGCGCGGCCGGAAGCTGCGTGATCTGCCGGATGCCGTCCTCGAGCGTCCACACCCGCCTGTCCAGCACCCACGAGCGGAGGAAGTAGGAGCTCCAGTCGGCGCCATCGTCGCGGGCGAGATGGGCGCCGCCGTCGGAGACGCCGATGACCATGCGGGCGTCGAGCTGTGCCTCGCGCACGGCAGCAGTCCACTCCGGGCTCTCGGTCCGCCAGCGAAAGCGCGTCGCGAGGTCTTCGGCGAGGGCGAGGTCGAGCATCGCGTCGGCGGGCGCGATGCCCTGCTCGTCGGCGATCTCACGGACGGAGCGGGCCTGCAGCTTCTCGTGCTCGGGCTTCGCGACCTCGTCGACGAACACGGCGTCCCACAACGGCGGCGGCACGGTGGTGCCCTTGGCTGGATCACGGTTGTAGTTCTCCACCGCGTCGCGCAGCTCGGCGCGCGCCGTCGGGTCACGCAGGAGCGCGACCCGATCGGCGTGCGGCAGCTTGAGCATGCGGTCCCAGGCGGGCACGGCGAGGTAGTGCAGGTTCGTCTCGTCGACGGTCACGGGCCGGTCGAACGGCCTCGCGATGAGCATGGAGAAGACGGGCGCGCCCGCTTCCGTGGCGCGGTCGAGGAACGCCCTGGCCGCGTCCCATGTGGCCGTCGGCGCGTCGACCTTGTTGCGGCCGCCGAGGCCCTGGATGATCACCGGCAGGCCGCTCAGCTTCCCGAGCTGGATGAGGTATTCCTCGTCCTCGGCGTCCAGCCCGCCGATGGCGCTGGCGGGCAGGTACGCGATCGAGCCCGCGCCGGCCCGGCCCGCTTGATCGGCGAGGGCGGCGAGCTCGTCACGGGCCGCGACTCGTGATGGGACCGGCCGGTCGTCGATGTCGAAGTGCGTCGGCGCCGCCGACGACGAGATCCCCGCCGCGCCGGCCGCCATCGCCTCCTCGACGAGGCGGCACATCGCGTCCACCTCGGAGTCGCTTGCCTCGCGCTCCGACGCGTCGGGCCCCATGACCCAGCGGCGCAGGTTGGAGTGGCCGACGTAGCACCCGAGATTTATACCGAGCTTGCCGCGCCGGCTGTCCAGGAACTCCGGGAAGGTCTCGAAGTCCTTCCATTCGATGGCGCTGAGCGCGATCGGGTCCATGTTCTCCACGCGGGCGAAGATGCCCTCGAGGAACGAACGGTCCGGCGCTTTGCACGGTGCCACCGAGAAACCACAGTTCCCGGCCACAACCGTCGTGACGCCGTGGAAGCACGAGACGGTCGCATAGGGGTCGAACGTGATCTGCGGGTCGTAGTGCGTGTGCGCGTCGACGATCCCCGGCGCGACGATCATGTCACCGGCGTCGATCTCCTCCGCCGCGCTGCAGCCGGCGAGCCGGGCGAGTGTTGCAACCCGACCGTCCCGCACGCCGACGTCGACGCGCCGGCGCGGCAGGCCCGTGCCGTCGACGACGAGGCCGCCTCGGACGATGAGGTCGTAGTCGCGATCGCTCATGGCGCTCATGCGCCCGCGGCGGCGAACTTCGCCGCGCCTTGCCGCACGACGAGGAAGGACAGCCCCTCGGAGCCGGCCACGAACCCGTAGGGCTGATTGGCCGCCACGACGGCCATGTCGAATCGGCCCATCGGCTCGCCGTCGAAGCGGCAGCTCCCTTCGAGCACCATGAAGATCTCGGCGTGATCGTGGCTGTGCTCGGGCGCTTCGAACCCGGGTGGCAGCCGCACCACCTGTGAGAAGAAGCCCCCATCCCCTTGGGCAAGGAGCTTGCGGGCCACGCCTTTGCGCCCGGCCTCCGCCGCTTCATCGGGGTCCGTGCCGGGCGACACCGGCACGTGCCACTCGGCATCGTCGAAGCGATAGATGTGGGGTGACGTCACGAGAGCCGTTCCCGGAGCGCGGTGACCACCTCGTCGCCGAGTCGGGCGATCTGCTCGCGCGCTGCGTCGGGGGTCACGCCGGGCACGTGAACGCGAACGTTCACGGCGTCGGCGCCGGCCCGGCGCGCGGCGTCGGCCAGACCATCGGCAACATCGCCGGCCCCGGTCGAGGCCACGAGCTGCTCGCCTTGCCAGTGCGTTTGCGTCGCGCCAGGCGCGTAGCTCCGGTAGACGTCGAGCTGGCGGGCGACACCTTCGCGCGGCGGGTCCCCCACCCAGGCGCGCCGGATCAGGATGCACGGACCGCTGCCTCCCGCGGAGCGGTACGCGTCGGACAGCTCGCGACAGCGCTCCGGCGTCGACAGCGAGTCGAAGAGGATGCCGACACCGTGGCGCGCGGCGCGCTGCACGGCCGCGAAGCTCATGGCCGCACTCACAACCGGTACGGGATGCTCGGCACACGCCTTGATCGCCGGGTCATCGGCAAGCCCGCGCGGGTCGCTGCCGCTCAGCGCGCCGACCAGCTCCTCGAGCCCGTTCGCAAAACGCGCCGCGCGATCGTCCATCGACAGCCCCATGATCTCAAAGTCGTCCTTCAGCGCCCCGGCGGCCACGCCGACGCCCACTCGCCCGGGAAAGCGCGCCGCGAGCCATGCCGTCTCTTCGGCGACGAGCGCGGCCGGGCGCAGGGTCAGAAGGAGCGGGCAGGGCGCTGCCCAGCCATTCGGCATCGCCTCGAGGCACCACCCCGCGACTTGGAGCGGGTTGGGCAGGTAGCCGGCGAACCCGCCGTGGTGCTCGCTCGTCATCACCCCGTCGAAGCCATGCGCGGAGCCGAGCGCGGCCTGTGCACCCAGCTCCTCGACGATCGCAGGCACGGGAAGATCGTTGTGCGGGTACAGCCGCAGCGACACCGAACCCGGGGCGAAAGGCTGCGCCATCCCGGTCAAGTCCGCGTGTCCTCGAGCCAGTCGGGCATGTCGATCGGAGGATTGGGGAGCTGTTGCACACCTTTCTCGACGAGGAACCGCTCGTAGCCTTCGAGGTCGGCGGGAAATGATCGTGGGTCACCCATCATCACCTCGAACAGGACGACGCCCTCTGGACCGGCGACGAACGGGCCGAAGGTGTCGCCCTGGTCCAGCGCGATGTGCGTGCCGGAGGGGCAGTGCACGTCCCCGCAGGTCATGTCGCCGTCGATGACGAACACGACGTGGTCGCTGTTGTGGCCGTGAGGTTGCACGATCATCCCCGGGTCCCACCGCGCGTAGAGCGAGAGGAACCGGGGTGAGAAGTCGAGCCACTTCTCCCGCACGGAGGTGGTGCTGTCCCCGTGCTGCTGCCGACGGACCTCCTGCCACGGGAAGTCGTCGAGATGCCGGATCCGGGGTCCACCCGCCATGATTTCCCCCCTCGCCTAAGATTCTTAGGTGTAAGAGACTACCCGGACGGGTGGGCGTCCATACAAGGGGACCCCGATGCCGACGCTCGAGATCACACCACTCACGCCCGCCATCGGCGCCGAGGTGTCGGGCATCGACCTGACCGAGCCGCTCGCCGACGAGGCGATCGCCGAGGTCCGGCAGGCGCTGCTCGACCACCTGGTGATCTTCCTGCGCGGCCAGGACATCACCGACGACCAGCACCTCGACTTCGCACTCCGCTTCGGCCCCCTCAGCGTCTCGCCGCTGGCGACGAAGTACCAGGAGCAGCCGACGGTGACGGTGCTCGATCAGGTGAGCCCGAAGGGCGAAGGCGCCGACGAGTGGCACAGCGACAACACGTTCATGCCCCAGCCCCCGATGGGGTCGATCCTGCGGGCGGTGCAACTGCCCGCGGTCGGCGGCGACACGTGCTTCTCGAACATGTACGCGGCGTACGAGGCGCTGTCGCCGGCGATGCGGTCACTCGTCGACGGGTTGCGCGCGGTGCACGACATCACGAAGCCGATGCGCAAAGCGCTCGCCGCCGGCCACACGACACTCGATTTGTCCGAGATGCAGCAGCGTTGTCCGCCTATCGAGCATCCCGTTGTGGTCACCCATCCCGAAACCGGTCGCCGGGCGCTGTTCGTGAATCGGAACTCGACGACTCACATCGTCGGGCTCAGCGAGCGCGAGAACGACACGCTCTTGCCGTTCCTGCTCGACCACGTGCGCTCGCCCGAGTTCCAATGCCGGTTCCACTGGGACGTCGGATCGATGGCGTTCTGGGACAACCGGTGCGTGCAGCACTACGCCGTCGCCGATTACACGGAGCGGCGAATCATGCACCGCGTCACCGTCGACGGCCCGCCGGTCTGCTAGCCGTGGACGTCGAGGCGCGCTACTTGTCGGAGCCGGGGCCGCTCGGCCTGTTCACTCGCATCACGCGCGTCGGCCTGCTCGTCGACGCCTTCCAGCACCGCTCCCTCGATCCTCTCGGTCTGCTCTTCATCGACTACTCGGTCCTCCGCCTGCTCCAGCTCGCCGGCGCGCCGTACCGGATGTCCCCGACCGAGCTGAGCGAGGTCGTCCTGCGGTCGAGTGGCGGTATGACGCAGATCCTCGACCGGCTCGAGAGCGCGGGTTTGGTCGAGCGGTCCGCCGATCCATCCGACCGGCGCAAGGTCGTCGTGGGGCTCACATCGGAAGGTCTGCGAACCGCCGAGCGCGCCAACGCCAGCTACCGGCGCGCGCGGGAGCGTCTCCTCAGCGCGCTGACCGCCGAGGAGATCGAGCAACTCGACAGCGCAGTCCACCGCCTCCTCGGCGTGCTCGGCGAAGACGGCCACGTCCGGGCGCGCACGTAGCGCGACTCACGGTCACTTCCGGCGTCGACTCAGTCCTGATCCGCGAGCGCCCGGAACTCGTCGGCGATCAAGCGGGAGGCGTCGCGTTGACGCGTCGCTCTCCATTCGCGCATCGGGAAGACCGACTGCCAACGATGGAGACGCTCGAAGCTCAGGGTGGCGCTGACGATCTCCTCGCGGTCGCCGGCCTCCGCGTACACGTGGCTGAACCGGGGGAACGCCGGGCCGGCGATGACGCTGTGGCCCAGATAGTCGGCGGGGCGCGCCTGCTCGAGCGCCTCGGCGGAGTAATCCTCCTGACCCGGTCCGCCGACGAGGTTGGCGCTGGCCGCGTAGACGAGGTTCTCCTGGGCTCGCACGCTCGTGGTCTGGACCATGTAGTCGCGCTTGCCGGGTCCGGCGAACGTGCCGCAGGAATTCAGGATCAGCCGCGCGCCCTTGAGCGCGAGGATCCGGCTCAGTTCGGGGTTGAACCAGAAGTCGTAACAGATCTGCACACCGATCGGGCCGAAGCGCGTCGAGAAGACCGGGAGCTGGGTCCCGGGCCGGAACACGATTCCCTCGGTCACCCACGGGAGCGTGCCGAGGTGCACCTTCCGGTACGTGCCGAGAACGCCCTCGGGCCCGATGACCACGGCCGCGTTGTAGAGGACGCTCGGCTCGTCCGGGTCGCGCTCCGGCAATCCGAAGACCACGTACAGATCGTGTTCGCGCGCCAGGTCGGCGACCGTGTCCGTGGCCGGTCCCGGGACGGTCTCGGCAAGCTCGACGTGCGCGTCGCACGCGTGCCCCTCGGCGCGGCATGCGTCGCACGCCGACGCGCCCGTGAGCGATCCCTCGGGAAACACGACGATGTCGATGCCCTGTGCGCCCGCCTCGACGATGTTGCCCTCGATCTTGGCCATCGTCTGCTTCTTGTCGCCCCAGACGGGCGAGAAGTTCACGCACCCGACCGTCACGACCGACTCGAACGACTGATACTCGGCAGGGATCACGACGACCTCCTCTCCCCATCAAAGCGTCATGAAGCGGCCCCCGTCGACCGCCAACGTCTGCCCGGTGATGTAACCGGCCCCGTCGCCGGCCAGGAACACGACGGCCGGGCCGATCTCCGTCTCGGGGTCGCCGAGGTGGCCCATCGGCACCACGCGCTCGAGCCGCGCCTGGAGCGTGGGATCCTTCTCGTACGCGCTCGTCATCGCCGGTGTCTCCGCGAGCGGGGAAACGGCGTTGACGGTCACGCCGAACGGCGCCCACTCGCGCGCCAGGCTCTTGGCGAATCCTCGCAGCGCGCCTTTCACGATGCTGTACACGGGCAGCATGACGCTCCCTTCGATGCCAGCCGGTGACGTCATCAAGATGAACCGGCCGCGACGCGCCCGCAGCTGCGGGAGCGCGGCCTGCGCGCAGTGGAAGGCGCCGCGCAGCGACACCGACGCGTGCTCGTGCCAGAGCGCTTCGTCGACGTCGTCGAGCCGTACCGGCTCGCTCGAGCGGCGGCTCGTCGCATTGTGGATGACGACATCCAGTCCGCCGTACCGGTCGACGGCGGCGGCGACGGCTCCTTCGACGTCAGCGGCCACGGTGGCGTCGCAACGCGCCCACGCCGCCGACGCGCCCCGCGCCTCGATCTCGGCGACGGTCTCGGTTCCGTTCTCGCGCGGGGACGCCACGAGGATGTCCGCTCCGGCTTCCGCGCAGGCCAGCGCGACGCCTCGGCCCAGACCGCGGCCGGCCCCCGTGATGAGAACGCCGCGACCCGCCAGGGAGCCGGTCACGGCGCCATCACAAGTCCGCCGTCGACCGGGATCGTGGCGCCGGTCACGAAGTGCGCTGGTGCGGCGGCGAGCAGCGCGACGACCGGCGCCACATCCGCGCGAGCGTCAGGTTTCCGCCCCAGGGGAGGCTCGGTGAGCGCCAGGCCCTCAGGAGCTCCTCGAGCCGGCGCCATCAGCTCGACCGGCGGGGCGACGCAGTTGACCGTGATGCCTCGCTCGCCCCACTGCCGCGCCGCCGACTTCGCCATCGCGCGCATTCCTTCGACGGCGGTCGCGTACGGCACGAGCCCGGCGGCGCCGGTGAGCGCGATCGTCGGCGTCACGAGCACGAGCCTGCCTCCGCGTGCCGAGAGCTCTTGACCGGCGGCCTGGCAGCAGTGCAGCGCGGCGCGGAGCATCGCCTCGCACCGCCGGTCCCAGTCGGTCTCGGCCGTGTCGGCCAGCGGCTCGCTGGCGAGCGCGGCGGGGTCCACGAAGGCGTGGACCACCGCATCGGGCGGGCCTGCCGCGTCGCGCGCTCCGGCGAAGGCCGCCTCGGCCGCGGCGCGGGACGCCAGATCGCCGTCCACCGCGATGACGATGGCGTGTGCATCTTCGAGGCCGAGCGCGATCGCTCGCCCGATGCCCGCTCCGCCTCCTGTGACGAGCACTACTCGGCCCGTGAGCACTTCTCCTCCATCGCCGTCGCAAGCTCCGGCTTTGCGGCAACGGTCGGCGAAGCCGCCGTCGCCGCAGGCATGGTAACGATGGTGACCAAGCGCGCGCTTGGGACGCGAAGGCGGGGGCCTTGCCGACCGCCGGAGCAGAGCCGGAGCTTGCGACGGCGCCAATGGGAGGGGTCGACCCGATGCTCGACGAACGTCTCGGCCTGACCGGACACCGGGTGGTGATCGCCGGCGCCGGCGGCGGCGGCATCGGCACTGCGGTCTGCCGGCTCCTGGTCGAAGCCGGCGCCGTCGTGGTCGCGCTCGACAACGACGCGAATCGGCTCGCGCTGTCGGAACGGGCCATGGACGAGGTGGGCGGGAGCTACCAGTCGTTCGTGGTCGACGTGCGGGACGCCGACGACGTCGCGGCCGCGGTCGCGGAGTCAGCGGAAGCGAACCCGCTCTCCGGCTTGGTCCACGTCGCCGGTGGCCTGTTCCCCGAACAGTGGTCTGCGCTCCGTCAGACGGCGCCGGAGACGTTCGACGCGGTCGTCGACCTCAACCTGCGCTCGGCCTTTTTGACCACTCGGGCGGTCGGCAACCGGCTCGTCGAGCAGGGTACGGGGGGCAGCATCGTCCACCTCACGTCGATCGCCGCACTCTCGGCGATGCCGTTCGGCGCCGCGTACGCCGCGGCCAAGGCGGGCATGATCGCCCTCACCCGCACGGCGGCGCTCGAGCTCGGGCGCGCCGGAATCCGGGTCAACGCCGTCGCCGCCGGCTCTGTGCACACGCCGCGCAACACCGCACAGACCTCGTCCGACGATGCGCCTGCAGACCGGGCGGCCATCCCGCTCGGGCGACGCGGACAACCGGACGACATCGCGGGCGCGGTGCTCTACCTGCTGTCGGGACTCTCCAGCTTCGTCTCGGGCCAGGTGCTCGTGGTCGACGGCGGATCATCAGCGCGGCCGTCGTACCTCGACAACGACAATCTGCCCGTCTTCGTGCGGGACCCCGAGCTCCGCGCCCGCCTCCTCGACGGCTAGCCGCCTAGGCCAGCTGCGTGTGCGCCTCGCCGGTCCGGATGGTGAGGAACTTCATGCCGTCGTCGCCGGCCGTGAAGCCGTACTCGTGTCCGCCGAGGAGCACCATCGAGTCATACGCCTTGAGTGTCGGGCCGCCGCCGAGCATCGTGCAGCTCCCCTCGAGCACCACGATCATCTCGTCGTGGTCGTGGCTGTGAGGCGGCACCGTGTAGCCCGCCGGGAAGTCCGAGTACTGCGAGTGGAAACCCCCCTGACCTCGCGCAAGGAACTTGCGCCTCGCGCCCTTGCGCCGCGCTTCTTCGACGAGCTCACGTGGCGCGCTCCCGCGGGACTCGTCGGGCCACGGCAGCTCGTCAACGAGGAAGAAGCTCGGACCTTCGGGCTCACTCCTGCTCACGTCGCACCCCCTGGTCGGTCGACCCGCCGGTGGCCAGGCCGTCGAGGAGCATCGCGACGTAGAAGTCGGCGATCTCCTCCGGGCTGTACTTTCCCTCCGGTCGGTACCAGCGCACGCTGATCCAGATCGTGTCGCGCATGAAGCGGTAGATCATGCGTGCATCAATGTCGGACCGGAAGACGCCCGTGCGCATGCCCGCCTCGATGACGCCGGTCCACAACCGCTCGGTCTCCTCCGCGCCGTCTCGCAGGTACGCGAAGCGCGGGAACTGCACGAGGAAGTTGAACTCGTTGATCATGACGGCCAGCGCGGCCGGATTGCCGCCGAGCGAGCTGAACGCCTCCCGGATGAGCGCACGAAGGACGTCTATCGGGTCGCCACCCGCGGCCACGGTGCCTCGGTACTGCTCCACGATGTGGTCGAGGAAACCGTGCATGATCTCGTCGAGCATCGCCTCCTTCGAAGCGAAGTGGTGATACAGGCTCCCCGACAGGATCCCGGCGGCGTCGGCGATCTCGCGCACGGTCGTGCTCGCGTACCCCTTGTCCGCGAAGATCTTCGAGGCGAGGGCGAGGATCTCGTCCCGACGCTCCGACACCAGCGGCGCCGCGCTCTTGCCCGGCTGTCGCGCCGCACTCATGACGCTTCCCCACTTGCGAGCACGACGTTTCGCCAGCGGTCGACAGCCGCCGAGTAGCCCGGTGGGACCACAATCGTCGCGTCGGCGCCCTCGACGATCGCGGGCCCCACAAGACGGGATCCCGGCTCCAGCCGTGACCAGTCGAACACCGGCGTGGTCGTGAACCCCCCAACCTCCACGAACGACGCCGCTCGTTCGCCGGCGAGCGCCACGTTGGGATCGCGCTCGGCGACCTGGTGAGATCGGGGAGAGAGCTTGTCGACCACCCGCACGACGCGCACACGCGCGTTCACGAGCTGCGCAGGCGCGTCTGCGTCGATCCCGTAGGTCTGGCGGTAGACCTCGTGGAACCGTTTTGCCAGCCCGCTCAAGTCCTCGTCACCCAGCGGGCCATCCGGCACGGACACTGTCAATTGATGGGCCTGCCCGTGGAAACGCATGTCGGCCGACCGAGTCATGACGAACGTCGCGCCCGCGTCATCGAGCTCCTTGCGCCCGCGCGCCTCCAACTCGTCGAAGAGCTGCGTGAGCGTGGTGGCGTCGGCATGTTCGAGGTCGAGGATGCGGGTCTGGACGAGGTCGACGGTGAGATCCGAGCTCACGAGCCCGATCGCAGATCCGACACCGGCCGCCCACGGCACGACGACCGACTGGATGCCGAAGGCGGCGGCGAGCCGGGCAACGTGCATCGGCCCCGCGCCGCCGAATCCGACGAGGGTGAAGCCGCGCGGATCGATGCCGCGTTGCACCGTCACGACTCGGATCGCCGACGCCATGGTCTCGTTGACGATCTCGTGGATGGCGTGCGCTGCCCCGGGGATGTCGATACCCAAGGGGTTAGCGATCGACTCGCCGACTGCCGCCGCGGCGAGGTCGGCGTCGAGGGTGACCCCGCCGGCGAGACCGCCCGCATCGAGATAGCCGAGGAGCAGATTGGCGTCGGTGACGGTCGGCTCGGTGCCGCCGCGCCGGTAGCACGCGGGGCCGGGCACGGCCCCCGCCGACTGCGGCCCGACGTGGAGCGCACCAGCGTCGACCCAGGCGACGCTTCCTCCGCCGGCGCCGACCTCAGCGAGGTCGACCACCGGGATCTTCACCGGGACACCCGTGCCGGCGCGGGTGCCGCCGAAGCTTCCCTTGCCGCCGATCTGGAAATCGTGGGTAATCGCGGGACTGCCGTCCCGGACGATGCCCGTCTTCGCCGTTGTCCCGCCCATGTCGAACGAGATCACGTCCGCGAGGCCGACGCTTCGGCCGACGATCCCGGCCGCGGTGACACCGGCGGCGCCGCCCGACTCGACCGTGGCGACCGGGCGGCGAGCCGCGGCTTGGGCTGACATCACTCCCCCGCTCGATTCCATGATCTCGACGCCGCACCGGATCCCGAGGTCGTGCAGGCTCGACTCGAGCCCGGCGACGTACGCCGCCATGACCGGACCGACGAGCGCGCACACCGCCGTGGTCATCGCCCGCTCGTACTCCCGCATCTCGGGCCAGACCTCGGACGAGGACACGACGTACGCGGCCGGCACGGCGGCGCGACACGCCTCGGCCACGGCCTGCTCGTGCGCCGGGTGGGCATACGCGTGCAGGAGGCACACCGACACGCCGGCAGGTTGCGCGGCTGCGACCCTCCGGGCGACGCCTGCGATCGCCTCGTCGGTCAGCGGCACGAGGACCTCACCCTTGGCGCTTACTCGTTCTGCGACCTCGAACGTAAGGCGCGCATCGACGGGAGGATCGGCAGGCGTGAAGAACAGGTCGTAGCGGTCTTCCTCGACACGCGCCTCCCGACCGAGGCGGAGCAGATCGCCGAATCCCTCGGTGGCCACCAGCGCGATCGGTGCGGCGGTGCGCTGCACGACGACGTTGGTTGCGAGCGTCGTCCCGTGCACGACCCGCGAGACCGCGCCGGGATCGACGGCGGCGCGGCCAAGCGCGTCACGGATCCCCTCGACAACCCCACGGCGCGGGTCGTCGGGAGTCGTCGGCACCTTGCCGATGGTGACACCACCCGCGCTGTCGGCCAGGACGACGTCCGTGAACGTTCCGCCCACGTCGACGCCGACGAAGTGGGGGCGTTGGTCGGTCACGGGTGCTCTGCGATCCGCTCGTCACGGAGACGATCGGTGGCAGGTTGATCGATCGACGTCCCCGAGCCGTCGAGCACGACTGCGTAGTCGCTCGCGGCGCCCTCCGCCGAGACCCGGCCCGCAAGCACGTCGGCGAGCACCCGATGCGGGTCGCGGCGCTCCGGTGGGCCCAGGCCACCGCCGCCCGAGGTGCGCAGCACGAACCGCTCGCCAGCCGCGATCTCGACGTTCGCCGCCTTGGCCGGCAGTACGTCCGCCGTCCCGTCGTGCCGCGCGACAGCGAACGTGCCGGCGCGACCGGGACGGCCGCCGCGCGCGCCCGGCGGTGGCAGGTCCATACGGGCGCCCCGCACCGTCACGACGGCCGGCGTGAGCAGCTCGATCACCGTTTCGACGCCGAGCCCGCCCCGCCACTCCCCGGCTCCGCCGGAGTCGACCCACAGGCGCGACGAGCGCACGACCAACGGGTACTGGGCCTCGAGCGGCTCGATCTGCGGGAGCACCGACCGGCCCCCGAGGAAGAATGCGCCGGTGGCGTCGGGGCCGTCAGACCCGGCGCGGGCGCCCAGGCCCCCGAACTCGTAGAAGAGGTTCAGCCAGGGCGCCCCGCGCGCATCGACGCCGCTGAGCGAGAAGACATGGATCAGCGCGCTCGCGCCGACGGCGTGATCCGGGCGCGCCTCTGCGAGCGCCTGCAGGATCGCCTCGACCGCCGCCGCAACGGTCATGATCCTCCCGCCGCAAGCGGCCGGAGGGTTCGGGTTCACGAGCGTGCCGCCCGGAAGGCGCGTGTGCAAGGGCCGGAAGCATCCTTCGTTCATCGGGATCGTCGGATCGACGAAGCACCGCACCGCGTACACCACGCCCGACAGTGTTTGCGAGAACGACGAGTTGATGGTCCCCCGCGCCTGGGGAGACGTGCCACCGAAGTCCACGTCGATGCTGCCGTCCCGAGCGGTCACGGCGACATTGACCTCGAACTCGCGATCGGGATCGACGCCGTCACCGTCGATCTCGAACGCGCCGTGGTACGTGCCCGCGGGGAGCCGGCGCAGGTCGTCGCGCACGCGCCGTTCGGCATCGTCGATCGAATCCCGGACGAAACGCTCGACCGTCGTCGTGCCAAAGCGTTCGACGAGCTCCTCTAGCCGCCGAGCGATGACGTTCACGCCCGCGACGAGGGCTCGGACGTCGCCGGTCACCTTGTCGGGTGCCCGGCTGTTGCGGGCGATGATGCCCAACACGTCGTCCACGGGCTCGCCCTTCCGATACAGATGGACCGGCGGCAGCAACAATCCTTCGGCGAACGTGTCGGTGGCCAGCGCCGCAAGCCCGGCCACCGCGTTGCCGCCGAGATCGGCGACGTGGATGAGCGTGCCGGCGAAGAAGACGACCCGGCCGTCGCCGAAGACGGGCCGGAACACCAGGATGTCGTTGGCGTGGATGCCACCGCGATAGGGATCGTTCAGGGCGAAGACGTCGCCCGGGCCCATCGAATCGAGCGGGCTCTCCTCGAGCAGTGCCGGCAACGAGCTGCGGAGGCTCGCCCCGTGCATGAGGCTCGTGGCCGTGGACTGCGCGACGAGCTGGCCCGCGGCGTCGAGGATCGCCGCGCACGCGTCGGCACCCTCCTGGATGAAGGTGCTGTGCGACGAGCGCACGACGACGACGCTCGCTTCCTCGGCCGCCACCAGCAGGCCGCTGCGGATGACCTCACCAGTAATGGCGTCGTCGACGGCCGTCGCGTTCGGCATGCCTGACCTGCTTCTGCGTGCTGGGGCCCCCCGGCCGCCGACCCAACCTAGCGCGCGCTTGGTCGCGTCTGCTTGACTAGGCCCAGAGCGACACGGGGCAGCACGGGCCGGACGTGGGGGCGTCCGAGACAGGGGGGAGACTCGTGAGACTTCGAAGGTCGTTGAGCACGCTGCTCGCCGTGGGTGTCGCAGCCTCGGTCATGGCTGCGACGGCAGGCTCGGCCGCCGGGGGTGGCAAGACCCCGACGGCGAAGATCGTCCTGCTCGCCGAGACCACCGGCGAGAGTTCGGCCGCCGTGCCGTACTACGACAACGGCGCAAAGATGGCCGCCGAGGAGCTCGGCAGCAAGGTCGAGTACAGCCGCATTCCCGCGCCGGTCGCGCCTGCCGGAGCCCAGACCGCCTTCGAGCAGGCACGTGACCAGAATCCCGACGCGATCATCGGCTTCCCGGCCAGCTCGCAGGGCATCGCGGTCTCGGAGAGCATCAAGAGCGCCGGCATCCCGTTCCTCACGCTCTCGTCGGGCGAGCAGCTGGTGAAGAACGGCCCCAATGGCGCGAAGAACCTGTTCCTGATCCGTCCCGTCGACACGCTGACCTTCACCGCCCAGGCTCAGTACGCGGTCGACACGCTCAAGAAGAAGAAGATCGGGCTCGTCTGCGTCGACAACGCGACCGGCGTCAACGGCTGCAACGCGGCGAAGAAGGTGATCCAAGCGAAGAAAGGCGTCCAAATCGTCGCCGAGCGCCAGAACTCCACGACGGCCACGGACCTCACCGAGCAGGCCACGGCGATGAAGGGGTCCGACGCCATCCTCGACTTCAACTTCCCGAACCCGCTCGGG
The DNA here is from genome assembly GCA_036005605.1 of Acidimicrobiia bacterium. Taxonomy (GTDB): domain Bacteria; phylum Actinomycetota; class Acidimicrobiia; order IMCC26256; family JACDBD01; genus JALZAA01. The sequence continues at coordinate 8,305 of DASYQJ010000011.1, read as the reverse complement.
GTGATCTCCAACCAGCTCGTCGACAACGACATCAACGTCCCGCACGTCGACGGCGCAAGCGCGGGGATCATCGCCGCGGGCGGCGTCGTGAAGGACAAGGCGGCGACGAACCTCAAGGGCACCGACGACTGCGTCCCGACTGCAGACAAGAGCTCCAAGGTCAAGAAGTGGGTCTCGGACTACCAGTCGAAGTACGGAGATCCGCCCATCTACTCGGCGGCGCAGGCGTACGACATGGTCAAGCTGATCGCGGCGGCGGCGAAGAAGGCGGGATCGACCAGCCCGGCGAAGCTGCAGGCCGCGATCGCGTCGATCTCGTACGACGGCATCTGCGCCAACTACAAGGCCGACGACCTCAACGTGCTCCAGCACACGGCCAACATCGTGAAGTTCAATGCTCAAGGCAAGGAGAGCATCGCCAAGCCTCTGAGCTTCGCTCCCGGAGCGCTTCCGGGAGTCGTGCCTGAGACCACGACGACGACGGCTGCTCCTGCGCCGCCATCGTCTGGATAAGGAGCAGCTCGGAGTGCGGCGAGCCCTGGCGAGCGGGGCAGCATGAGCAACTTCATCGCGTTCTCCGCGAGCGGCCTGGCGGTCGGTGCGATCGCCGCGCTGACCGCAGTCGGATTCCTGCTGATCTACAAGGCCACCGGGGTGGTGAACTTCGCCCAGGGCGACCTCATCACCCTCGGTGCCTACATCGCGATCTGGCTCACCCAGAAGGAAGGGGCGTTCGGGCTGGGAGCGCTCGGACTCGTGCCCGGTTACGTCGTCACCATCGTGATCATGTTCTTGATCGGCATGGGCCTCGAGCGCGTTGCGTACGCGCCGCTTCGGGGCCGTTCGATCCACGTGATCGTCATCACGACGCTTGGTGCGGCGCTCGTGCTGCGTGCGTTCATCGGCCTGTGGCAGGGCACGACGCCCCAGTTCCTCGACAGCCCGGTTCGCGGCGAGGTGTTGAAGGTGGCGGGCGCCAACATCAGCTACCAGCGAGTTCTGGTCATCGTCGTGAGCGCCGTCGTGGTGATCGCCACGATCCTGCTGTTCCAGTTCACACAGTTCGGTCGCCAGCTGCGGGCGACGGCCGCCGATCGCGACACCGCGAGGCTGTGCGGTGTCCCCGTCAACTGGCTGTCGATGCTGGCGTTCGGGCTCTCGGCTGCGCTCGCCGGGCTGGCGGGGATCCTGCTCGCCCCGCTCGGGAGCGTCGACCTCACGCTCGGATTCAACTTCATGATCCTCGGGTTCGCGGCGGCGGTCCTGGGCGGGTTCGGCAGCATCGGCGGCGTCGTGGTCGGGGGCGTCGCGATCGGGCTCGTCCAGTACGTCTTTGGCGGGTACGTGCTGCGGGATTACAACGCGATCTATCCGTTCGTGCTGATGATCCTCGTCATCGCCGTCCGCCCGCAGGGCCTGTTCGCCCGCGGAGCCCTGCGCCGCTTGTGAGGCGAGTGCCATGAGCCTGCAGCCGACGAGTCCACCGCAGAGCACGCTCGAGAAGCCGCGAGTCGCGCCGCGGGCTGAGGTGTCGCCCGACGATGCGGGCCGCAAGCGGGCACGCCCACCGGCCATGCGAGGCCAGCCGTACATGTGGCTGGGGCTGTTCCTGCTCGGCGTCGCGCTGTTCCGTCAGTTCGGCGTGTCCGGGTTCGGCGACACCGACTTGGTGAACACCTGGCTCTTCTACTGCGTCATCGTCGTCGGGTTCTATCTCGTCTTCGGCGTGTCCGGGCAGTTCGCGTTCTCGCAGGCCGTGTTCGCCGCGGTCGGCGCGTACACGTCGGCGTGGGCGACGCGCGTCGCGCTCTTCGGCGTCGATTCGTTCTGGATGGGCGTGGTCGTGGCGGTCGTCATCACCGCCGTCGTCGCCGCCGTCTTCGCGTTCCTGATGCGTCGCGCGTCGCACTTCTACTTCGCGATCGCGACACTCGGTCTCAGCGAGATCGTCCTCGAGGTGCTGCGGAAATGGACCGATTTCTCGGGGGCGAGCGGCGACACCACGTCCGGCATTCGACACATCTCGGTATTCGGATACGCGCTGGACAACCCCTACCGGATCTTCTGGGTGTGGTTCGGCGCGTTGGCCCTCGTCATGCTGGTGACGATCTTCCTCGCTCGGTCACCCGTCCAGCGCGAGGCGATCGCGATGCGCGACCAGGACGTCGTCGCCGCCACGCTCGGCGTGGCGATCCTCCGCTCCCGTATCACGATGTTCGTGCTCGGGTCGGCGATCGCCGGCCTGGGCGGAGCGATCTTCGCCCACTCCAAGGGCTTCGCGACGCCCGATTCCTTCGCCATCGACCTCGGGCTCGGCATCTTCGTCATGCTCATTCTCGGTGGCCTCGACTCGCGCTGGGGGCCGATCGTGGGCGCCGCGTTCTACGTCTTCGTGCCCCAGTGGCTCCAGGGGGGTGTGCTCGGCATCCCGGGCGTCGACTTCACGGTGAACGTGTTCGGCCAGGAGCATCGCCTGGGCGACTTCCGGGACCTCTTCTTCGGCTCGTTGCTCGTGATCGTGATGATCGTCTTCCCCGAGGGGCTGGTCGGGATCGGCCGCCGGGTGCGCTCGCTCGTCCTCGGACGCGCGCACCCGGCGCAGCGAACCTGGCTCAGCGACCTCTTCGGGCTCACGCCGAAGAAGCACGCCGCGGCCGAGGGCGCCGGCGTCGGGCCGACCACCGTGACGCCTGCGGTCCCGGTCGAGGCTGCAGCCGGCGATGGCGCCGCAGGGGCAGGTTCGGGCGCGCCCGTGCTCGAGGCCCACGACATCCAGGTGCAGTTCGGAGGCGTGCGCGCCGTCGATGGCGCGAGCCTGTCGGTGCTCGAGGGCGAGATCCTCGGTCTCGTCGGCCCCAACGGCAGCGGCAAGACCACGTTCCTCAACGCGCTGACGGGCGTGGTCCCGGCCTCGGGTTCACTGCGCGTGCGCGGGATCCCGGTGCGACTCGGACGAGCGGGCCGAGTTCGCGCGCTGGCGGTCGTGCGCACCTACCAGACACCGCAGACCTACGAGCACCTGACGTGCATCGAGGACGTGCTGCTGTCGACCGCCGACCGATCGCTGACCGGGATCACGCCCGCCTGCCTCGCGCGATTGCCGGCCGTGCGCCGTGATCGTGCCCGGTGGGACGCGGCGGCGCGGGCGCTCGATCGGGTAGGGCTCATCGAGCTGGCCGAGGAGCCGGCCGCCCGTCTTTCGTACGGTCAGCGGCGACTCCTCGAGCTCGCGCGCGCGATCAACGCGCAGCCGGAGATCCTGCTGCTCGACGAGCCGTCGGCTGGGCTCGACTCCGCCGAGACGGAGCAGCTCGTCGAACATTTGCGGCGTTTGCAGGGTGAGGGTGTGTCCATGCTGCTCGTCGACCACAAGCTCGACTTCATCACGTCGCTGTGCGACCGCGTGGCGGTGCTCGAGCTCGGTCGGCTCGTGGCCGTCGGCCCGGCGGCCACCGTGTTCGAGGACCAACGCGTCGTCGACGCGTACCTCGGCGTCGACGAGGAGGCGACGACCAGTGCTTGAGCTCCGGGGCCTCGAGGTGTCGTACGGCCCGGTCCAGGCGGTGCGCGGGATCGACTTGCACGTCGGCGAGCGCGAGGTGGTGGCTGTCATCGGCCCGAACGGCGCCGGGAAATCATCGACGCTGCGCGCCATCTCCGGCCTCGCGCCGTTCCGGGGCTCGATCCGCTTCGACGGCCTCGACTGCCGCCGGCTCAGCGTCCAGAGTGGGGCACGGCGTGGTCTCATTCACGTCCCGGAAGGGCGGCACGTGTTCACCACGCTCAGCGTGCACGAGAACCTGCTGGTCGGCGCGACCGCGCGTCGCGGCCGCACGGATGGCTACGGCATCGACGAGATCTACGACCTCTTCCCGGCGCTCGCCCCGATCCGGCGCCGGGTCGGCGGCGCGCTCTCGGGGGGCGAGCAACAGATGGTCGCGATCGGCCGTGCCCTGGTAGCCGGTCCGCGGCTGTTGCTGCTCGACGAGCCGTCGCTCGGGCTCGCGCCGAAGATCGCACGATCGCTCTTCGCCGCGCTGGCGCAGATCGCGACGCGAACGCCGTTGCTCCTCGTCGAGCAGAACACGGTCATGGCGCTCAAGATCTGCAGCCGGGCGGCCGTGATGGTCGAGGGCCGGATCGTCCTCGAGGGGTCGGCGGCCGAGCTCGCCGACCGTTCGGCGCTCGTGGCCTCGTACCTGGGCGAGGAGCCCGCCGTGGCCACCGGCTGAGCCACCCAACCTAGCGCGCGCTTGGTTGGGTCTGCTGTACTGAGGAAGCGTCCAGAAAGAAGAAAGAGAGGGAGCGATGCGGGACGGGTTCAAGGTCTTCGACGCCGACGCCCACGTCATCTACCCCCCCGACCTCTGGTCGCGGTTCCTCGACAAGAAGCACCGCGACCGGGTCGGGCGCCGGAGCCCGGCCGGCCTCGAGGGGCACTACAACCCGGTCACCGTCGACGGCCGCTGGACCCAACACCCCACCTCGATCTACGGCCAGTTCCAGAAGGCCATCAACTGGACCGCCGACGACATGATCGCCAAGTACGGCGAGGAGATCGTCACCAAGGGCTTCACCGGCGACCGGGTGGCCCGCGGGATCGCCGCCGAGGGGGTCGACCTGATGGTGATCTACGGCCCCGAGTACGACCTGTGGCTCGAAGGCATCGATCCCGAGCTGCAGGCCGCCATGGCCCGGGCGTACAACCGCTGGGGCGAGGAGATGCGCGAGACCTCGGGCGGCCGCGTCCTCACTTCGGGGCCGGTGCCGCTCAACGACGCGAGCCGGGCGGTCGAGGAGATCCAGTTCGCCCACGACGAGCTCGGCATCCGGTGCTTCTGGGCCCGGCCCGACCAGTTCAACCACCGCAACCTCGGCGACCGCTATTACGACCCGATCTACGAGCTCCTCCAAGACCTCGACTGCGCCTTCGCAACGCACGAGTACATGGGTCTGAACGCGCCGACCGCGGGCTCCGACCGATTCGACACCTTCACCGAGTGGCACACCGTCGTGCATCCCCACGAGGCGCAATGCGCGCTGCTTTCGATGATCGTGCACGGCGTGTTCGAGCGATTCCCGCGTCTGCGCGTGGCGTACATGGAGGCGGGCTGTGGCTGGCTGCCGTCGTGGCTCCACCGCATCGACGAGCACCTCGAGCTCGCCGGAGCGGTGGAAGCTCCGGAGCTCAGCGCGTCGGCTACCGAATACTTTCGCCGGAACTGCTGGATCTCGACCGAGTGCGATGACCGCTTCGTCGCCGACGTCGTCAGGTGGATGGGCGACGACCACATCGTGTTCGAGACCGACTACCCACACCCGGACTCCAAGTACCCGAAGGCCACCGAGCATTTTCTCGCACTGGACCCGAACCTCGTGTCCGAGGAGAGCAAGCGCAAGATCTTGTGGGACAACGCCGTCGACTTGTACCGGTTCCCCGCCGACTACGTCCCGGCGGCGTGAGCGGTGAGCGATGATCCGCCGGCCCTTCGCCGCGGTCGACTACGAGGAGCTCGTCCGCGCGTATCCCCCGCCCCCTGAGTATTTCGAGGCCGCCTGGTTCGCATCCGCCGACGAGATCGAGGCGGTGCAGCTGGCCCGGCTCCGTCAGCGGGCGGTGGCTGCCGGGCGGGTCCCGTTCTTCGAGCAGCGCTGGCAGGCGGCGGGCTTCGACCCGGGGTCGATCCGGACGCTCGACGATCTCTGGAGAGCCCCGGCCTACACCGTCGAGGACATCCGCAAGAGCATCGACGCCCACCCCCCGTGGGGCGACTACCAGGGCGTGACGCCGGCCGATGCCTTGCGTGAGCCGATGCGCGTCTACATGTCGGGTGGCACCACCGGGAAGTCGCGGCCGACCTTCTACACGCAATGGGACCGCGAGGTGGGCGCGGTGCTCACGGCCCGGGCCCTCTACGCCCAAGGCATCCGCCCCGGTGACGTGGTCCTCAACTCGTGGGCATACGGCACGCACAACGGGGCATTCGCCTTCGACGAGGCGCTCCATCGGTGGCTGAACTGCGTCGTGCTCACCACCGGCACCGGGAACGTCACCAGCAGCGAGCGCCAGGTGGAGCTGGCCATCGAGTACGGGGCGAACGCCATTCTCACGACCGGCGACTACTTGCTGCGGCTCGCGGACGTCGCGCGCGAAATGGGTTACGACCCGTCGACCGATATCAAGCTCACCGCCCTTCCGAACATCGGTGACCGTGCGCTGCTCGAGTCGACGTTCGGAGCCGAGTGCTTCAGCTCGTACGGGTTCCACGAGGTGCAGTGGGTGTCGGTCGAGTGTCCGGCCCACGACGGGCTCCACATCTTCGAGGACGCGTTCATCGTGCAGATCGTCGATCCCGAGACGGGCGAGGAAGTTCCGGACGGTGAGCCCGGCGCGATCTGCATCACGGAGCTCTACAAGACCGGGAGCCCGCAGTTCCGGTACAACATCATGGACCTCTCCTATCTGTACCCGCGCGAGCGGTGCGCGTGCGGGAGCTGGCTGCGGCGGATGGGCGAGTTCGCGGGTCGCGGCGACAACATGGTGAAGCTTCGGGGTGTGAACGTGTGGCCCGAAGCCGTCGGTGAGATCGCGCTCTCCGTCCCCGGCGTCGCTCCCGACTGGTTCGTGCGGGCCGTCCGCGTCGAGAACCACGACGAGCTCGTTGTCTCGGTGGTCAGCGACCGCGACCCGGACGAGTTCCCGGCCATCGCCGCCGCGGTCGAGGAGCGGCTCAAGGAGCGTCTCGGCGTGCGCATCGCCTCCGATGTGGTCAGGCCCGGAGAGCTCGATGCATGGACCGAGGTGAACGTGACCCCCAAGCTGAAGAGATTCCGTGATGAGCGCTGAAAGTCCAGAGCGAGTCGGGGTCGTCGATACCCTCTGCAACGCGTTCACACCCGACCGGCGCAGAGTCTGGGACGGCGCGTTGGCGGCGAGCGGTGTGCAGGTCAAGATCCGGCGCGACGACGGCGACAGCTTCGCCGAGCCCGAGGCGATGGTCGACCGGATGGACGAGCTCGGCGTAGCAACCGTCCTGCTCATCACCGGCGACGTCGGGAACCACGGACGGCTCGATCCGTTCGACTTCGAGCACGTCATCGCGCGCTGGGAGGAGACCGAGAAGCTGGCGAGCCGATGGCCGGGCAGGTTTGCGGCCCTGGCGCTCATCGATCCCGACCAGGGAATGGCGAGCGTCCGCGAGATGCGCGCCCGCCTGGCCGACCCTTGGGTCGTCGGGTGCTACCTCCACACCCACAGCTGGGATCGCCGCCTCGATCACGCCGACTTCTACCCCTTCTACGCATTGTGCGGCGAGGCCGGCGTGCCGGTCGCAATGCAGGCGGGAACGTCGGGGGGCTTGCTCCCGAGCGAATGTGGCCGGCCCATCACGATCGACCGCGCCGCGCTCTACTTTCGGGAGACTCGTTTCGTGTTGTCGCACCTGGGCTGGCCGTGGGTCGACGAGGCGGTGGCCATGGCGCTCAAGTTCCCCAACGTCTATCTCGGCACCGGTGCGTACCCGCCCCGCTACTGGGCGTCGGTAGTGACCGACTTTCTGCGCGGCCCCGGCCGCGGGAAGGTGCTGTTCGCCACGAACTTCCCAACTGTCGGGCACCGTCACGCCCTCGAACAGCTCCGTCCCCTCTCGCTCGACGCGAGTGTCGAGCGCGCACTGCTGGGTGACACGGCGCGGTCCGTCTTCAATCGTCTGTCAGGGGAAGGAGGAACGTCGCAATGATCGGCAAGGTCTACAACATCCCGCCCCAGCCACCTGCCCCGGCGAACACGCGGTACCTGCCGGCCGGCGCGATCACGTTCGGCATCGAGTACCGCGACGTCGATCCCGAGTCGCTCACGGCGACGTACGCCAAAGACCCTGCGCAGCTCGCCGAGTTCGAGGAAATATCACCCGAAGGCGGGTTCTCCGACGAAGGCGTATCGATTCACGTGTGCGGGACCGACGATGGGCACGAATACGTCCGCTTCGACGTCTTCGACGACGAACCGCATTACCACTACATCCACCGGACGCCGGCCGGCGCCGAGGTCGTGAACAACGTCATGGACTTCGATACGACGGCGCACGGCGAGATGCTGCCCTGGGCCATCGGGCGCCTACGCACCCGGCTTCCTGCGATGCTCACCGAGGCCGAAGGCGGTCATCTCGTGTCCCAGCTCGACTCGGAGTTGATTGGTCGCGTGGTCGACGAGGTGCAGCGCATTGCCGAGCAGGCGCAGCAAGCGCGCCGCACCCGCGACTGCTAGAACGCGCCTTCCAAGACCTCGACGACGAGCTCGCCGTTC
>DASYQJ010000010.1:0-3011 GCA_036005605.1 Acidimicrobiia bacterium | reverse complement strand
GTGTCGGAGGGGCGGGTGCTCGTCCTCGACGGCCAGGGCAACCCGCCGGTTCGCGTGCGTGGGGTCACTGACGCGTGTTGCGTCAGCTTCTCGCCCGACGGCTACTACGTCGCGTTCGAGCGGCGCGGTGACCTCTGGGTCGTCGAGCACGACGGCAGCGAACTGCACCGCGTCGCGCGCTCGGTCACGCGCTGGGAGTGGGCGCCCGACGGTCAGGCCCTAGCGATCGTCCGCAAGGCGTCCTCCGACGGGGGCGGCGCGACCGGCATCGAGTTCGTCGGTGCCGACGACCCCCGCATCCGGGAGACTCAGTTGCCCGAGCACCGCGTCCTCGACATGGCGTGGGCCGGGCTCGGCCGCCGCATCGCCGTCTCCGCGCTCCCGGTGGGCGACACGAACGACGCCAACTCGCCGGCTCAGCTGTACATGCTCGAGGTCCCCGGCCCCTACGGCGAGGACTGTCCCGCCCTGTGCCCCGAGACCCCGCTGTCCGTCCCCGTCGATCATCCCGAGGCGACATCCGGGCCGCTGCTGGCGGGCTGGTCGCCGAACGTCGAGAACATCGCGCTCTGGACCGCTCCCAGGAACGGCGCCACCCTCGGGGTGGTCTCACCCCGCGGCGGCGGCATCACGCCCATCGCGGGCACGCTCGTACGGCGGTCGTGGGTGCAGTGGTCGAGGAACGGCGACCGCCTGCTCGTCGTCGAAGGGACGGCCCGAGAAGCCGGCGCGCCCCGGGTCCTGCTGCTGTGCACGAACGCGACGGCCTGCCGCCCCATCGCTGGGGGCGATGAAGCCGTCGCCGACCCGGCGTGGTCGCGCTCCGGTGCGATGGCCTACGTCCGTACCGATCGCCGTGAGCTCTGGATAGCCAACCGGGACGGTGCCAACGCCCATCGGGTCGCCGCCGCCGGGGAGGGCGTGGCCGCGCCGCGCTGGCTCCCCGACACCCGCCATCTCCTGTTCGTGCGAGACGGAAAGGTCTGGCTGCTCGACGCCACCGGCGTCGTTGACGGGGGTGCTCCGGCCGTCCCGGTGGCCGGTCCGATCGGGCGCCGGCGAGCAACCTCGACGGCACCCGCCCGCGAGCCCTCCGATCTCTCACCCGATCTCGCCGAGCAGCTGTATTCGGTGGCCCCGTAGGGCGGTCGGCGCCGAATCAGTAAACGATTGGCGGAACACGCTCGAACCCGAGACTGTTGTACGTGGGCTTCGAGGCGAATATCCGGCGAGCCGCCCGGAGACCCTCAGAGAATCGCCGCACCACAACGAATGAGGATGGTACGTGACCCAGGTCACAAAGCGCACTGAGCGCCACGACGAGGACCTCGTCCGCGTCTATCTCGACGAGATCGGACGACACGAGCTTCTCACCAAGGACGACGAGGCCCGCCTCGCCCAGGACATCGACGCGGGTCGAGACGCGCGCGCAGAGCTCGACGAGCCCGGCCGCATGAAGCGGAATGACCGCCGCAAGCTCGAGGAGGCGGCCCTGCGGGGCGAGGCCGCCCGCCGCGAGTTCATCCAGTCCAACCTGCGACTGGTGGTCTCGATCGCCAAGAAGTACCAGGCGTCGGGGCTTCCCCTCCTGGACCTCGTCCAGGAGGGGAACCTCGGGTTGATGCACGCGGTCGAGAAGTTCGACTGGCGCAAGGGCTTCAAGTTCTCGACGTACGCGACGTGGTGGATCCGCCAGGCGATCCAGCGTGGCATCGCCAACACCGGGCGCACGATCCGACTCCCGGCCCACGCCGGCGACAACCTGCTACGCCTGCACCGGGTCCGCGCCCAGCTCGAAGCGGAGCTGGAGCGCGAGCCGACCGTCGCCGAGCTCGCACGTGAGCTCGACGTCGCGGAGGAGAAGGTGACCGAGCTGCTGCTCGTGGCGCCCGATCCCGTGTCGTTGGCGGAGCCGGTCAGCGAGGACGGCGAGACGGAGCTGGGCGACCTGGTCGAGGACCGCAGCGCCGAGTCGCCGTTCGACGCCGCCGCCCGCGCCCTGCTCCCGGCCGAAGTCGAGAAGCTCCTCTCGGTGCTCGACGAGCGGGAGCGACGGATCCTGAGCCTGCGCTTCGGACTCGACCGCGGCGAGCCCCGCACACCCGACGAGGTGGGCGAGCTCGTGCATCTCAGCCGCGAGCGGGTCCGCCAGATCGAGGCCCGGGCGCTGTCGCGGCTCCGCCACCCGTCGGCCGACACCGGCATCCGCTGGCTCCTGGCCAGCTGACGCTCAGTCGCGCCCGCGGGCGCGCACCAGCCACACCGGCGCCGAGTCGTCGTCGAACGCGACGTGCGAGACGTCGACCAGCCCGGCTCGGGTCAGCACCGCGTGGATGCGGACTGGCTCCTCGCGGCTGACGATCGCGAGGCGGCCGCCGGGCCGGAGCGCGCGGGCAAGGTTCGTGAACCCGGCTTCCGGGTCCGCGAACACGCCCTGCGCGCGTGCGCTCACGATCGCGTCGAACCGGAGTGGGGCGAACCGCTGCGTCTGCGCGTCGGCGTGTACGAAGCCGACGTGAGCGAGACCTGCGCCGACCGCGCGCCGCCGCGCCTGCTCCAGCATCGTCAGCGAGTCGTCGACACCGAGCGCGAGGCCGGACGGCCCGACCCGGCGCGCCGCGTCCAATGTCGTGTCGCCGATGCCGCAGCCGACGACGAGCACGCGCCCTCCGGCCTCGAGCCCGGCGGCGTCGAGCAGGGCGCGGTCGAGAGGGGCGGTCGTCGTGCTGATGCCGGCCGTCGAGGTCATCCGCCGCCTCCCCGTATGGAGTGTGGTTCACACTGTGTATTTGACATAGCTGTGGTTGTCAAGTACACCAACCGGCATGGGTCGAGGACGACGATTCGGGACGCACCATCACGGCGGGCGGGGAGCCCGGTGCCGGTGGCTCACCCAGCCCGGCACGTGGGAGGTCCACGCCCGCGTCGAGCGCTTCGTCGAGCCCGCGCTCCTGCTGGTGCTGCGGGGCGGCGAGACCCACGGCTACGACCTGGCCGACTCGCTCGCCGAC
>DASYQJ010000009.1:0-29797 GCA_036005605.1 Acidimicrobiia bacterium | reverse complement strand
CACGCTGTCGGACATGGAGACCTGCTACAAGCTGTTCGACCGACGCGTGCTCGATGGCGTTCGACTCCAGGCCGACCGTTTCGACTTCGAGCCCGAGTTCACGGCCAAAGTGCTCCGCCGCGGCATCCGCATCTACGAGGTGCCGATCTCGTACGCCGGTCGTGAGCTGAGCGAAGGCAAGAAGATCACGTGGCAGGACGGCGTTACCGCCCTTTGGACGCTCGTGAAATACCGGTTCGTCGACTAGTGCCGGCGAGCGACACCGAGACCGGTTGGGCCGCGGTCGTCATCAACTACGAAGCGGGCGAGGCACTGCGCGACTGCGTCCGGTCGCTGCTCGCCGACACGAGCGCGGGCCGCCCCCCGGAGGTCGTCGTCGTGGACAACGGGTCGTCCGACGGCTCGGCGGCCGCGGTCGCGCAATCGTTCCCGGCCGTGACCATGCTGCACCCGGGCGCGAACCTCGGCTACGCCCGCGCCGCCAACCTCGGGATCGCCGCCACCGACGCGCCGGTGGTCGCCGTGTGCAACCCCGACCTCGAGGTGAAGGAGGGCGCCGCCGGCGCCCTGGTGCGCCGCATCGCGACGGAACCCGACCTCGGAGCCGTCGGCCCGCTCATCCGCAACACCGATGGCACCGTCTACCCGTCTGCCCGCTCCGATCCGAGGGTGCGGGACGCGGTCGGTCACGGGCTGCTCGGGCTCGTCTGGCGGACCAATCCCTTCACGCGGCGGTACCGGCAGCTGGATGCCGACCCGAGCCGCCCCCGTGACGTCGACTGGGTCTCGGGCGCGGCGGTCTGGTTGCGGCGCGAGGCACTCAAGGCGGTGGGCGGGTGGGATGAGCGGTACTTCATGTACGTCGAGGACGTCGACGTGTGCTGGCAGCTCCGTCAGCGGGGCTGGCGGGTCGGGTACGAGCCGGGCGCGGTCGTGACACACGTGCAGGGAGCGACGACGGCGAAGCATCCGTACCGCATGATCACCGAGCACCACCGCTCGCTCTACCGGTTCGCGTCGAAGCGATGGCGCGGGGCGCGCCGCCTCGCGTTGCCGGTCGCGGCCGCCTTCCTCGCGCTGCGGGCCGCGCTCGCGATGGCCGAACATGCCCTTCGGCGCCGACCAAGACCGCCACAGGTGACCGGGTAATCTCAGATTCGCGACGGCGGCGGCTTTGCCGACCGCCGGCGCAACGGCAGCGGCTTTGCCGACTGTCGTTGCAAAGCGGGAGCTTTGCGACCGCGACGAGAAGTACCGTGCAGGAGCCTGCGACTGCGACAGGGGAAGACTTGCCGAAGTCCCGCAACCGCTACGCCCGGGCGCAGGCCCGGGCTCGTTACCGTAAGCCCAAGCGCCGCGGGGGTTCGATGGGCTGGAACATGGGCATCGCGCTCGTCGCCGTCGTCGGCATCGCCTTGCTCATCTGGACCGTTGCCAGTCGCCGGGAGGAAGCATCGGCTGCACCGCGTGCCGGCAACCCGTCCACCGGGGAAGCCGGCGACCACTGGCACGCCACCCTCGACGTGAACGTCTGCGGCCAGTGGCTCCCACCGGCGCCGGAGTTCGAGACCAAGGCCGACAACAGCCAGATCCGAGTCGGTATCCACTCCCACGGCGACGGCCTCATCCACATCCACCCGTTCAACTCGTCCGAGAGCGGGAGCAACGCGACGGTCGGACGCTTCTTCGACTACGGCGGGTGGTCCGCCAGCTCGGACTCGCTCGACCTGTGGCCGGGCGCCGACGGCAAGCGCGTGCAGGTGAAGAACGGCGACGAGTGCACGCAGGCCGACGGCACGAAGCAGAAGGGCACGCTGACCTGGTACGTGAACGGGAAGAAGCAGTCGGGCAACCCCGCCGACTACCAACCCAAGGACAAGGACCAGATCTCCCTGATCTTCGGTCCCGCCGGGACCACCCTCGAGTCCCTGTCGGCTGATCCCGCTGTGGGTCCGCCGCCCAACTCGAAGCAGGTCCCGAGCGACGAGACGCCGTACACCACGACGCCCGCCGCGCCCTCCGCACCACCGTCCTCGTGAGAGCCATCGTCCTCGTGGGTGGCGAGGGCACCCGGCTCCGCCCCCTCACGTACACGACGCCGAAGCCGCTCCTGCCGATCGCCAACCAGCCGTTCCTCGAGCGGCAGCTGACATGGCTCGACCGTCACGGCATCGAGGAGGTGGTGCTCTCGCTCGGGTACCTGCCCGACGCGTTCGCGGCGCGGTTCCCGGGCGACCGCTTCGGCAACCTCACCCTTCGCTACGCAGTCGAGGACGAGCCGCTCGGGACGGCGGGCGGGATCCGCTACGCCGCCGAGGTCGGCCGCATCGACGAGCGATTCGTCGTGTGCAACGGCGACGTCCTGACGACGCTCGATCTCACGGAGATGGTGCGATTCCACGACGCGCACGGCGGCGAGGCGACCATCCACCTCTGTCGTGTCGACGACCCGTCGGCGTTCGGCGTCGTGCCGACCCGATCGGACGGCGAAGTGATGGCGTTCGTGGAGAAGCCACCGCCGGGCCGCGTGCCGAGCCATTGGATCAACGCCGGCACGTACGTGCTCGAGCCGTCCGTGCTCGACCGTATCCCGCCGCGCTTGACCGTCTCGGTCGAACGCGAGACGTTTCCCCGCATGTTGGACCGGCCCGGACGCCTGTTCGCGTCGCAGAGCGACGCCTACTGGATCGACATCGGAACGCCCGAGAAGTACCTCGAGGCCCACGCCGACGTGCTGGCCGGCGCGCTCGGCGCGCCGCCCGTGCCCGGCGCGGTCGAGGTGGCGCCCGGCGTCTGGCAGCAGGGAAGCGTCTCGATCGCCGCCGACGCGCGCGTCGAGCCCCCGGTGCTGCTCGGCCCCGGCGCCAGCGTCGCTTCAGGCGCGCGGGTGAGCCAGGCCGTGCTCGGCCCCGCGTGCTCGGTTGGGAAGGGCGGGAGCGTGGTGCGGTCGGTCATGCTCGAACGCGCGCACGTCGCGAACGAGGCGTCGGTACTCGATGCGGTGATCGGCCGGGAGGCGAGCCTCGAACCCGGGGCCGTTGCCGCCGGCGGGACGATCATCGGCGCGTCCGTCGTGGTCGCGGCAGGATCGAGGCTCTCCGGGGCCCGGGTGCCGGTCCAGGCCTCGACGACCCCGTGAGAGCGCTGGTCACCGGCGGTGCCGGCTTCATCGGCTCCACCCTCGTCGACCGGCTGCTCGCAGAGGGTTGGGAGGTCGACGCCGTCGACGACCTCTCGACCGGAACGCTCGCGAACCTGGCCGATGCGCGGGCCAGTCGCAACCACCGGTTCACGTTCCACCGTCTCGACATCCGCCGACCCGACGTCAGCGACCTCATCATCCGCCGGCGGCCCGACACGATCTTCCACCTCGCGGCGCAGGCTTCCGTGCGCGAGTCAGTGGCGCACCCCGCGCTCGACGCCGAGATCAACATCCAGGGCTCGCTCAACGTCTTCGAGGGCGCAGTGGAGGCGGGCGCCCGCAAGATCGTGTTCGCCGGCTCGGGCGGGACGCTCTACGGCGTGCCCGACGAGGTGCCCGTCGGCGAGGACCACCGCCAGGCGCCCGGGTCGCCGTACGGCGTGTCGAAGAAGGCGGTGGGCGACTACCTCCACTACTACCGGGCGGTGCACGGGATCGAGTACACGGTGCTCGCGTTGTCAAACGTGTACGGCCCGCGCCAGGACCCGCACGGCGAGGCCGGTGTGATCGCCATCTTCGCCGGGCAGCTGCTCGAGCCGATGCGCCCGACGATCTTCGGCGACGGCGAGCAGACGCGCGACTTCGTGTACGTCGACGACGTCGTCGACGCGTTCGTGCGTGCCGCCGACCGCGGCGACGGCCTCCTCCTGAACATCGGTACCGGCGTCGAGACCGCGGTGCAGGACCTGTTCGACACGATGGCGCGCCTGGTCGGCTTCGACGAGCCGGCCCGGTACGCGATGGCGCGCCCCGGCGAGCTGCAGCGCTCGGCGCTCGACCCCGCGCGCGCCGCCAACCATCTGGAATGGAAGCCCTGGACGGCTCTCGAGGACGGGTTGCGCCGCACGATTGTCTGGTTCCGGAGCGTCCCCGTCGGATCCCGCCGGTAGCGCCCGGCCGAACGTCAGCTGAACGCGCGGAGCTCGTCGAGCGGGACGGGAGGACGCGTGGGCGCCGTGTACGCGGGGTCTTGTCGACCCACGAGCACGAGCGCGTGCGGCAACCAATACACCGGGAGTGAGAGCGCGTCGCGTGCCTCGGCGGGGCAGAAGATCGGCGCCGCGACCCAGCACGACGCCAGGTCGGCCGCGGCTGCCGCCAGCATGAGGTTCTCCACCGCGGCGCCGAGGGACAGGAGCGCCATGCCCCACTCGGCGAGCTGCCGGGCTTCGTCCGGGTAGCGGTCGAGGCCCTCCCACGTGAGGCAGCCGAGCACCAGCGCGGGCGCGCCGGTCAACTTGGCGTGCGACGCGGCGACGAGCTCGTCGACCCGCTCCGGTGGCACGCCGTCGCCCTCGAGGTCGCGGCGCCATCGGTCGCCCATGCCGCGGGCGAGCGCATCCTTGCGGTCGGGCGCGTCGACGACGACCCAGCGCCAGGGTCGCGAATGGTGCGGTGCAGGCGCGAGGCACGCCGACTCGACGAGCCGGTCGAGCTCGGAACGGGGGATGGGATCGGGGAGGAACGCCCGGATCGACCGGCGCGCCTCGACGAACCCGGGAACGCTCTCGGCCATCAGCGGAACAGGTCCTCCGCCGGCGGGCGGACGAGCTCCCGCGCCGACCCCTCTCGGAACCATCCCGGCTCGAGGCCGCGCACGACCGCCGCCGGCACTTGCGCCGCCTTGCCCTTCACGAGCTCGGCGGCGCCGGCGATCTCGTCGGCCAGCGCGATCTCGGTGACCTGGAGCTCCCGGCCGTGGGCGTCGGACTGACCCCGCAGGTCGACCACGGCCGCGAGCCCGGACACGCCGATGGCGACGTCGGTGAGCCCGATGCGCCACGCGCGCCCGAACGTGTCGGACACGATGACGGCCACGTCGACACCGGCGTGCGCCCGGATCCCGTCCCGGATGCGCCGGGCCGACCGGTCGGGGTCGACGGGGAGCAACGCGGCCTGCCCGTCGGGGATGTTCGACAGGTCGACCCCGGCGTTCGCACATACGAACCCATGGCGGGTCTCGCTGATGATGAGCTCGTCCCGGCGCCGCAGTACGCGCGCCGACTCGGATTCGATCAGCGCGCGGCGCGCCCCGGGATCCGAGGCATCGAGCGGCACGACCCGACCTTCTGCCTTCGACACGACCTTCTGCGTGACCACGACGCAGTCGCGCGCCTCGAACGGCGTGTCCTGTGCGCGTGCCGCCGCGACCAGCAGCTCGGCGAGGACATCGCCGGCTTGCACCTCGGGCACGCGCTCGATCGGGAAGATCGTCAGCGCTGGCATTCAGGCGACGGCGTCGAGGGTGTTGCGTGCCAGCGCGGCCGCGACACGCGCGTCGCGCATGAGGGTGTCGGTGACAACGGCGTGGACTCCCAGAGCCTCGACCTCGGGCGCACGACCTGCATCACCGCCGTCGATGACGAGCGCCGAGCAGAAGTCTCGGTACGCGCGCGCGACGCCGACGCACGACACCTCCATGCCGAGAGGTCCCATGAGCCGGTCGGCGGGACCCTTCACCGGCGCGCCGGCGATGATCGGGCTGACGCCGACGATCCGGTCGCGCCGGCGCCGCAGCGCGTCACGCACACCGGGGACGGCGAGGATCGGCCCGATCGAGATCACCGGGTTGCTCGGGCACACGATGATCGTGTCGGCCTGCTCCAATGCTTCGAGCACGCCGGGGGCGGCGACGGCACGTTCGACACCGTCGAAACGCACTGCGACGACCGGCGGCTCGGCTCGTTCGCGCACGAACCACTCCTGCATGTGCAGCTCCGACACCGAGCCCCCGCCGCTCCGCACGTCGATCCGGGTCGAGACAGGGTCGTCGCTCATCGGAAGGAGGCGTGACCGCACGTCCCACGCTGCGGCGACCTCGGTGGCGATCGTCGACAGCGAAGCGCCCGCCCGCAGGCGGTCGCTGCGGTACAGGTGCGTGGCGAGGTCGCGGTCGCCGAGCCGGAACCACGTCGGCAGGGCGTAGCGCTCGAGCGCGTCGATCGCCGCGAACGTCTCCCCGGCGAGGCCCCAGCCGGTGTCGGGATTCTCGACCCCTGCCAGCGTGTACGTGACGGTATCGAGATCGGGGCACACGAGGAGGCCGTGGAACCTGTCGTCGTCGCCCGTGTTCACGATCACGGTGATGTCGTCGGGCGGGACGACCTGCACCAGCCCCCGAAGGAACCGCGCGGCCCCCACGCCGCCTGCGAGCGCCGCCAGCATGCTTGCGAATGTAGTGGTCCGGACGCGCGCCACGGCCCCTCGAAGGGGGCCGTGGCGACGGGGGGACGCTGCGTGCCGGTCAGGCGGCGCGGTTCACGAGCTCCTTGGCCCGGCTGACGCCGGCCTCGGCGGCCTGCTTCACCTGGGCGGGAACGGTCTGGAGCTGCTCGACGATGGGCTGGACCCGCTGACCCAGGTCGCCCACGAGCGGCTCGACCCTTCCGCTGACGTCGTCGCGTGCGGCGCTCGCCTTGGCGCGGACGTCGTTGGCGAGGGTCTCGAGCTTGACCCGGCCGTCCTGGGCGCGGGTGGCGAGGTAGGTGCTGGTCTCCTTCGCCTGCTCGGTGACCTTCTTCTGTACCTCACGCCGGCGGACCTGCCCCTGCTGGAACGCGGTGACGCCGACGCCGACGGTGATGTACGCGGCGTCCTTGAGTGTCTTGCCGGGGTCGATGTCCATGGTGCTGACTCTCCTTCGTTGGCCAACGACTGGCCTCGGGGGGTTTCCGTCGATTCCGGAGGTCGCCCGGGGGCACCCGTGGCACCGTGCCGGCCTCGACGCTTGCCACAATAACGCAAGTGATAAACAGTTGCAAGCACTCGTGACCAGGGTCACGAGCACAGAGGCCAGCTGTAAGCTCCGCCGCAGTCATGGCGACGGCGGAATCGCCCGGCACGCAGCCGCTCCCGGGAGACAGCGACGAGGGGGGCGGTCGGGACCCCCGCATCGAGATCCCGACCGTGGCCGCGGTCGTGGTCACCCGGAACCCCGGATCGTGGCTGGAGCAAGCGCTGCGGTCACTCGGGAGCCAGGACTACCCGAGCCTGGCGGTGCTCGTGGTCGACGCGGCGTCCGACGAGGATCCCAGCGACCGCATCACCGGCGCCCTGCCGGAGGCGTTCGTCCACCGGGTCCCGCACCCGGGGTTCGCGGCGGCGGCCAACGAGGCGCTGTACACGGTCCGGAATGCCACCTTCCTGCTGATCTGCCACGACGACATCGTCCTCCATCCGGGGGCGGTGCGCCTCATGCTCGAGGAGGCGTTCCGCTCGAACGCAGGCATCGTCGGCCCGAAGATCGTGGACGCCGACAACCCCGAGGTGCTGCTGGAGGTCGGGCGCAGCATCGACCGGTTCGGGAACCCACACACCGGGATCGAGCCCGGCGAGCTCGACCAGGAGCAGCACGACGGCGTTCGTGACGTCTTCTACGTGTCGGACACCGCCATGCTCGTGCGCACCGACCTGTTCCACGAGCTCGGCGGCTTCGACGCCTCGCGGTTCCCCGGCGCCGAGGACCTCGACCTGTGCTGGCGTGCCCGGCTGGCCGGCGCGCGCGTGTTGGTCGCTCCGGACGCGCGTGTGCAACACCACCAGGCGGCGGGGGATCGTGGCGAGGCCGCCGCGCCCGATGCCGCCGCCATGGCGCGTAACCGAATCCGCACCGTGCTCACGCTGTCGTCGGCGAGGACGCTGCTGTGGGTCGTGCCCGTCGGCGTCGCCGCGGCGTTCGTCGAGGCGCTCCTACTGACGATCACGCTGCGCCGCGGCCGCGTGCGTTCGGCTCTCGGCGCCTGGTGGTGGAACCTCCGGCACTTCCGCGAGACAGGGCGGGCGCGCCGGCAGGCGCGCCGAGATCGGCGCATCGACGACCGCGATCTGCGGGAGCTTCGGGCGCGCGGTGCGCGGCTGCGCGGGTTCGTCGCCGAGCACGTCGCGAGCGACGATCGCGTGCGCTCGTTCGCCGACATTGGCCGCTCCGCCGTGAGCACGGCGACGGAGAGAACCCGGCAGCCGCTGTTCGCGCTGGCCGCGGTGCTCGCCCTCGTCTGGGTCATCGGCTCGCGCCACCTGCTCACCGGCGGCGTCCCGGCTGTCGGCACGTTCGCTCGATGGACGGGAATCCTCGACATGCTGTCGACGTACGCATCGGGCTGGAGGTACACGGGTCTCGGCTCGTCGACCGCCGCCCCACCGGGCCTCGTGGCGATGGCCGGCATCACCACGACACTGTTCGGCGCCGACGGCCTCGCTCGCACGCTCGTCGTCGTGCTCGCGTTCCCCGTCGGCGGGTACGGCGCGTACCGGTTGACGCGCGGCATCACGCAAGCCTTTGCTCCTGCGGTCGTTGCCGCGCTCGCGTACGCGCTCAATCCGGTCCCGCGGAACGCGATCGCCGCCGGACGTCTCGGGCCGCTTGCGCTGTTCGCGCTGGGACCGTTCCTGATCTCGATCGTGTTGCGGCACGCCGAGCGGGTACGCGGCGCGCAGCAGCGTCGACGCGCCCTCACCGGCCTGCTCGGTCTGGGCGCGCTGCTCGCATTCACCACGGCGTGGTACCCGCTCGCCCCGCTCCTGCTGCTCGCGGTCGCGGCGGCGATCATGCTCGCCGCACCGCTCGTCGGTGGGATCCGCCTCGGCCTGCGCGTGCTCGTCGCGTCCGCCCTCGGGATCGTCATCGCTCTCTTGTTGTTGGTGCCGTGGTCCGTGGCGCTGCTCGGAGCAGGTGACGATCCGACCGCGCTCGGTTTCTCGTTCCGTCCCCGCCTCGACCTCGCCGACGTGTTGCGGTTCCAGAGTGGCCCCGCCGGCGGGGGATGGGCCGCGTGGGGCCTCGTTGCGGCGGCCTCGATGGCGCTCCTCCTCGGTCGGGGACCGCGCTTCACGTGGGCGACGCGCGCTTGGATCATGGCGCTCATCGGTTGGGCGCTGGTCTGGCTGCCGGCGCGGTTCGTCCCCGACGCCTCCGTCCCGGCCCCGGAGGCGGCGCTCACCCTCGCTGCCCTGGGCGTAGCGGTGGCCGCCGGGCTGGGGGTGAGCGTCTTCGTCGAAGACGTCCGCGGGCGGCGCTTGGGCCTCCGCCAGGCGGTTGCCGTCGCCGCCGCCGCCGGGCTCGCGCTCGGGGTGCTCGGGTTCGTGGCGGACGCCGGTGACGGCCGCTGGGGCGCGCCGGACGGCGACTGGCCCGAAGCGCTCGCGTTCCTGCAGTCGGAGCGGGACAGCGGCGGGTTCCGGGTGCTGTGGGTGGGAGACCCGACCCTGCTCCCGCTGGATCCGTTCGTCACAAACGACGGGACCGGCTACACGCTCACCCGGAACGGGTCGGGTGACGCGCGGGAGCTGTGGCGAGCCCCGTCCGACCGGGCCGACGGCCTGGTTGGCGATGCAGTCGAGCTGGCCGCCGAAGGCCGCACCGACCGTCTCGGTCACCTCGTCGCGCCGATGGCTGTCCGCTACGTCGCGATGCCGACCCGGGCCGGGCCCGGGGCGTCACCGCAGGCGCCGCCGGCCGGGCTGCCGGCGGCACTCGGGAGCCAACTCGATCTCGCCCGGCTCGAGGCGCCGGCGGGCCTCGCCCTCTACGAGAACACCGCCTGGATCCCGACGCCGGGCACCGTGCGCCTGGCCGACACCGACAGCGTGCCGCTCGGATCGAAGAACCCGACCGGCGCCGCGCTCCGCGCCGACGTCACCGGTGTCACCTCGGTGCGCGGGTCGCCCTCCGACTCCGCGGCGACCGGTCCCGGACTGGTGCTGTGGAGCGAGGCGTTCGACGGCGACTGGAGCGCGACCCTCGGAGGCAAGACGCTCCGCCACGTGAAGCCGTTCGGATGGGCGAACGGCTTCACCGCGTCCGAACGCGGGTCGGTGTCGATCAACTACGACGGTCAGCTTCGTCGCTACGGGCTGATCGCCCTCCAGGTGCTTCTGGTGCTGACGTTCCTCTTCGTCGCGTGGCGCAGCAGCGTCACGCGACGCGCGCGTCCTCCTCGAGCCCGGAGGCCGAACCCGTGACCGATCCGCGCCCCGCTCCCGGCCCCGCGCCCCAACTCGCGCCGCGCGGCCCATCGCCCCGGCGTGGCGGCCCGCCCGACCGCGCGCCCGGGCGCGAGCGGCGACGTCTCCCGGTGTTACTCGTCGTGGCGGCTTGCATCGTGATCGCGGCCGCGTGGGGCCTCAGCGGCACCGACGCGTCGACGACGGCGCGCGCCGGCAACACGATCGCAGCGGCCGTGCCGACCGTCGCCGAGCCCGACACCGTGTCCTCGACCTGGTACTGCGCCGAGGGAACCGGCTCCCCCGGCGGTCGGGCCGACGAGACGATCATCGTCGCCAACGAGGGCAACACCGAAGCGCGGGCCGTCGTCACGGTGATGGCGGGCGGACGGGGCGAGCCGGAGTCCCGGCGCGTGGCCGTGCCCCCAGGGGGCCAGGTGCGTGTTCCCGTGTCGAGCGTCCTCCAGACGCCCGAGCATCCCGACGAGGCAGGCCTGGTGGTCGGGCCGGGCGTCGTCGTGGAGGTCTTCGGCGGCGGGTCGATCGTCGAGCACGAGATCGTCGGGGAGAGTGACCTTGCCGTGGGCCCGTGCGCGCGCCAGGCCGGGCGCGACTGGTACTTCGCCGCCGGAACGACCGAGCGCGGCGCCGAAGACAACGCCGCGCTGTTCAACCCGTTTCCCGACGACGCGATCGTGGACCTGACCTTCGCGACCGACGCCGGCTTCATCGCGCCGGCCGACCTCCAGGCGCTCGTCGTGCCAAGGCGCAGCCGGCTCACGGTGCCGGTCGGCAACTTCGTCCGCCGCCAGGCGCAGGTCGCGTTGCACGTGCACGTGCGGACCGGACGCATCGTCGCCGAGCAGTCACTGACGTTCACGGCGGAGAACGAGACGCGCCGGGGGCTCACGCTCTCGCTCGGAGCGCCCAGCCCTGAGTCGTCCTGGAGCCTGCCGGGGGTTGTGCCCGAGGACGGCACTTCGCACGCCGTGCGCGTGGCGAACTTCGACACCTCTGCAACCGAGGTCGAGATCGCTCCGCGCTTCGAAGAGCCGAGCTCGACGCGCCCGAAGCCTGTGCCAGTGGGGGGCCGGTCGGTGGCGGTCGTCGACCTCGAATCGCTGGGCGGTTCGGGTGCGCCGCTGGCGTTCGACGTGCGGACGACCAGAGCGTCCCCGGTCGTGGTCGAAGAGCTCGCCTCGTGGGCGCCGCCGGCCGCCGCCGCCGGATCCGCGACGACCCTGGCGAGCCCCGTGCAGGCGCCGGGCTGGGCGTTCGCGGCGGGCCGGCTCACGCCGGACGGTGACGCCGGCGTGAGCGTGCTCAACCCCGGTCCCAAGAGCACCACCGTGCGACTGCTGGCATACGAGTCGGGCGGCGGAGACGAGCCGACCAGTGTGGGCGAGCTGCAGGTACCGGCGCGAGCCCAGGCGCGGTTCGACCTCGTCGAGCTCGGCGTCGCTCCCGACCAGGTCGTCGTCGTGCGCGCCGATGCGCCGGTGATCGCTGCGGGTCGCATCGTCGGCCCCACCGGCGTGTCACTCGCGCTCGGCGTCGCCGAACCCGACGCGGGCTACGGACCGCTGCGCTCCTGATCCTGCTGCATCGCGCGTACCACGGCCTCGAAGATCTTGGCGGCATCGGCGTCGAGATGGTCACGCGCCCGGTACAGCACGTACGCGCCGAGGAAGACGGGCGGTGAGACGAGGAGGAACGCGATGCGGAGATTGAAGACATCCGCCAGGGCGCCGACGATGATCGGCGCGGCCGCGGCGCCGAACACGATCGAGACGAGATTGAACGCACCGAAGCCGGCGCCGCGGAGATGCGCCGGAACGGCGTCGGCGAGGCCGGCCCGGAGCGCCGGGACAGCCACCCACACTGTGAACATTCCCGCCAGCTCGAGCGCGAGCGACACGACGAACGGCATCGGCAGGTAGGAGATCGTGAACAAGGCCGTACCGATCGCGATGCAGTACGAGGGAATCACGACGCGCGCGCCGCGGATCCGATGCGCGTAGCGATCGGCGATTGATCCGCCCAACAGCAGGCCCGGGATGCCGCCCGCCAGGACGATCAGGCCGACGGCTGCGGTCGCTTGCTCCTGGGTCAGCCCCGAGAAGCGCCGGTGGAACTCGGGCAGCCACGCGCCGATGCCCGTGATGGTGAACATGAACGCGCCCACGCCGACCAGCGCGAACTTGAGCGTCGGGATCGACAGGATGACGCGCAGGTCGTCGCGCAGGCCGGTCATCATGTCGACGAGGAACCGGCGGATGCCGTGCTCGAAGAGTCGCTGGTGTTCGTCGTCCGGCTCGTCGTCGGTGATCCCGAGGTGGAGCCGATCGCCGTGCCCGCGGCTTGGCTCGCGCAGGCGGTACGCGATCGCCGCGATCAGGAATCCGGGCGGGCCGACCACGATGAACGCCCAGTGCCAGCCGAACTGCGAGCCGATCGCGCCACCGAGCGCGATGCCGACGCCGAAGCCGATGATGCCCATGATCTGCTGCACCGAGAAGGCGGTGCCGCGTTGCTCGGTGGGGTAGTAGTCGGAGATCAAGCTGTTCGCCGACGGCTCCGTGATCGCCTGCCCGAACCCGAGGAGGGCGCGCCCGGCGATCAGCTGACCGAAGTTCTGCGACGCCGCCGTGAGCATCGTGATGCCGCTCCACGCCACGACGGTGTGACCGATCGTGCGCGTCCGGTTCCACCGGTCGGCGAGATACCCCGCCGGAACGGTGACGATCCCGTTGACGAGCACGAACGCCGAGATGAGCACGCCGATGCCGAAGTCGTCGATGCCGAAGTCGCTCTTCAGCTGAGGAACGACCCCGCGGACGAGGTTCTGGTCGACCTGGTCGATGAGCACCACCAGCCCGAGCACCAACATGGGCCACGCGCCCACCCGCACCGGCGCCGGTGTCGTGGGGCTGACGCCGGAGGTGGTCCCGATGGGGTCCTCGGCCGTGTCGGCCACGGCGGGAGTCTTGCAGGATGGCGGGCGACGCGACGGCCGTCGGTACATTCGGTGCTGTGCTGATCCGCATCGGGATCGCGGTCGTGTTGATCGTCGCGGCGATCGCCGTCGCGTTCGTGCTGCAGCGGCGCCGGCCCGTCGCCCCGCCGCGCGACGTGTACCCGGTTCCGCGTCAGCTCGACCGGCAGGACTTCCGGCGTGCCGAGACGCCGTGGCTGGTCGCATTGTTCTCGTCGACGACGTGCGACTCGTGCGACGGGCTGATGGCGAAGGTCGCGGCCCTCGAGTCGGCCGACGTCGCCACCTGCGAGATCGAGTACCACGCGCAGCCCGACGTGCACGGCCGCTACGAGATCGCAGGGATCCCCACGACGGTGGTCGCCGACGGCGACGGCGTCGTCCGGGCCGCCTTCGTGGGCGCGTTCACGGCCACCGACCTGTGGGCCGCGGTCGCCGAGGCCCGCGCGCCCGGCTCGACGCCCGAGCCGGACCTCGGGCTCGGGCAACTCCAGTAGCGGCGGTCAGTCCTCGAAGCGGTTGGTGGGAGAGGGCGCGCCGACGGTGTCGTCGCTCTCGCTCAGGGAGTCGCCCTCGGGCAGCTCTTCGGCCTCGACCTCGGTGCCGTCCGCCTTCGTGACCTTGCGGGGCCCGCCGGCCTTGTGGCCCATGGCCTCGTCGACGAGCCGTTCCACCTCGCTGCCGTCGAGCGTCTCCTCGACGAGCAGCGCGTGGGCGACCGCTTCCAGCCCGGCGCGGTGCTCGGACAGCACCTTGCGGGCGCGATCCTCCTCCTCTCGGAGGATGCGCTCGACCTCCTCGTCGATCACGCGGGCCGTGTCGTCCGAGTAATCGCGGGTGTGGACGAGGTCCTCACCGAGGAAGACCGCGCCCTGCGATCCCCACGCCATCGGACCGATGCGGTCGGACATGCCCCACTCGCGCACCATCTTGCGCGCCAGCTCCGTGATGCCGACGAGGTCGTTCTGTGCGCCGGTCGACAGGTGCCCGTACACGATCTCCTCGGCGACGCGCCCGCCGAGGCGCACGACGAGCGAGTCGGCGATGTACTCGCGCTTGTAGATGTGCCGTTCCTCGACGGGCAGCTGCTGGGTGACACCCAGCGCCATGCCGCTCGGCAGGATCGTCACCTTGTGCACGGGGTCGGCGTGCTCGAGCACGTAGCCGAGCACGGCGTGGCCGCCTTCGTGGTAGGCGACGACCTCCTTCTCCTCCTCGGTGAGCGCCATCGATTCGCGCTTCAGCCCCATGAGGACGCGGTCGCGTGCGGCCTCGAAGTCCTCGGCGTGGATCTCGTTCAGACCGCGCCGCACCGCGAACAGCGCCGCCTCGTTCACGAGGTTCGCGAGGTCCGCGCCGCTCATGCCCGGCGTGCCGCGGGCGATGATGTTGACGTCGACGTCGGGCGCGAGCTTCTTGTCCTTGAAGTGCACCTTGAGGATCTCGACCCGCTCGTCCTGGGTCGGGAGCGGGACGATGATCTGTCGGTCGAAGCGACCGGGGCGGAGGAGTGCCGCATCGAGGATGTCGGGACGGTTGGTTGCCGCCATCATCACGATGCCCTCGGTGGCCTCGAAGCCGTCCATCTCGGCGAGCATCTGGTTGAGCGTCTGCTCACGCTCGTCGTGCCCGCCGCCGAGGCCCGCGCCGCGCTTGCGGCCGATCGAGTCGAGCTCGTCGACGAAGATGATCGCCGGCGCCTGCTTGCGGGCGGTCTGGAACAGGTCGCGTACCCGCGCCGCTCCCACCCCCACGAACATCTCCATGAAGTCCGAGCCCGTGACGGACACGAACGGCACGCCGGCCTCGCCCGCCACCGCCCGGGCGATGAGCGTCTTGCCGGTCCCCGGTGGGCCGACGAGCAGGACGCCCTTGGGGATCCGGGCGCCGATCTGCTTGAACTTCCCCGGGTTCTTCAGGAAGTCGACGACCTCGGCGATCTCCTGCTTCACCGGTCCGTACCCGGCGACGTCGTTGAACGTGGTCTTCGGCTTCTCGGTGGAGTACACCTTCGCCCGGCTGCGACCGATGTTCATCACCGCGCCCATCTGGCCCTGCGCCCGGCGGTTGAACCAGATGAAGATCCCGATGATGAGGGCGAACGGAATGACCCAGATCAGGATCGTGCCGAGGATGTCGGAACCCTCGCGGACGTACTTGAAGTTGACGCCCTTCTCCTCGAGCCGGGCGATCTCGGTCTCCTGGAAGTCGTTGTTCGGCCCGGAGCTCGTGAACTTGGCCTTGCCGCCCTGCGCGGTCCTGAACTCGCCGGTGATGGTGCCGTTCTCGGGATCGAACTCGACGCTCTTGACCTTCCCGTCGTCCACGGCCTTCTGGAACTGGGAGTAGGTGAGCTCCGCCTTCGACTCGGTGGTGCGCCCGAAGTTGAAGAAGAACAGGCCGCCGACGAGGAGCGCGCCGATGATGAGCCAGGGCAGCCACCGGGTCGGGGTCGGCGGGGTTGTCTGCCCGCCTTGACGGGGGTTCCGACCGGGGGGCAGGTCGGAGGGGCGGCGACTCATGCGCGGTGTGCCTTCGTCGGTTCGGAGCGGACGCGTCGCGTCCGCAGTGCGCACCATGGTATGGCCGCCGGACCGTCGGCATGCCCCGGGGGCGGCGAAACTCTCCCTTGACCCCCCTAGGCCCGGGGTGTACGTTGCACTTGCCCTTCGCAGAGGCGGGTCGAACCGAGCCGAAAGGCACGGTACAGGTCGGTCACTGCGGAGGGCATTTCGCGTCCGGCGCGCGCTGCCGACGCCGGACAAACCCTTGCTTTCGTGCACATCGTTGCGTTCGCGCTCCGGTATGTTGAGCGCCGCCATGGATCTGCCGGTCGTCCGCCGTCGCTGCGCCCGCCCGGATTGCGCGCTCGCGGCGACGGCATCGTTCAGCTACGACTACCGCACCCGCACGGTCTGGCTCGACGACGGCCTGGCGCCCGCTCCCTCGCACCATGACCTGTGCGTTGGGCATGCCGAGCGACTCCGCGTACCCCACGGCTGGCAGCTGATCGACCGTCGCGCCGCCGTCGCCCCCGTGGTCCCGGCTCCCGCCGCCCGCTGACGCGGCCGACCACGAGTGGCCGGCGACCCCGCCGCGTTCCCGCCGACGGTCCCGGCGCGTCCGCGAATCCGTTGGGGCCTTCCCGACGTCGGCGTGGCGTGGGTGGTCGGGATCGTCGCCGCGGTAGTCGCGAGCTCGATCGTCGCGGCAGCCGCCGGCGTCGACACCGATCGCGTCAGCGACGATGTCGGCGTCCTCCTGGCGTCCGTCGTCGGGCAGGCCATCGGCGTGATCGGGACACTCGCGCTCGTCGCCCGGCACAAGGGTCTGGGGAGCTTGCGAGCCGACTTCGGGCTCGTCGCCCGCCTGCCCGGCGGCAGGTGGACGACGGCGGCGCTCTGGCTGCTCGCCGGCGTGGCGCTCCAACTCGCGATCCTGCCGTTCCTGCAACTCGTCGTAGACGTGCACGGGAAGGCGGAGACCCAGGACGTCGTGAAGCAGTTCGAGCAGGCCCGAGGACCGACCCTCGTCCTGTTCGCGGTGCTCGTCGTCACGGTCGCGCCCGTCGCCGAGGAGCTGCTGTTCCGCGGGGCTCTGCTACGCGCGCTGCAGCGACGTATGACACCGGCGTGGGCCGCGTTCGTCTCCGCGCTCGCATTCGCGGCCGTCCACCCGCTGTCGAGCCCCTCGATCGGGTCGGTGATCGCGGTTCCGGGCCTCTTCGCGCTCGGGTTGCTCTCTGCCGCGCTCGCGATCCGCACGGGCAACCTGTCGGTATCGATCCTGCTGCACGCGGGGTTCAATCTGCTCACAGCGGTGTCCGTCATCGCCGCGCGCTGACTCGGCTCCGCGACCTGGTCCCCGTAGGCTGACTGGATGGTCGCGACGCGCCCGGCGCCCGCCGACGCGCCCGGCACCCAGCTCGAGGCGGCCGCGCCGCCGGCGGGGCGCTCCCGCCGGCCGTGGTGGGAGGGGCTCGAGACCTGGACGGGCGCGGCGATCGTCGTCGCGTGCTGCGTGTTCGTGCTGTTCCAGCTCCAGCCGGACCTGCTGCTCCGCAACACGACACCGGCGGGCGGCGACACGGGTGCCCACGTCTGGTGGCCCGCGTTCCTCCGGGACCATCTCCTGCCGCAGGGCCGGATCGCAGGATGGGCTCCCGACTGGTTCGCGGGCTTCCCGGCCGGGCAGTTCTACTTCCCGTTCCCGGCCCTGGTGATCGTCGCCCTCGACACGATTCTCCCGTACAACATCGCGTTCAAGCTCGTCACCGCGTTGGGCCCGATCGCGCTCCCGGCCGGCGCGTACGTGTTCGGGCGGGGCCTGCGCGCTCCTCGCCCGGCGCCGGCCCTGTTCGCGGTGGGCGCGACGGTTCTCCTCTTCTTCAAGGGTGCGCCCGGCGCTGACGCGGAGGCGACGCGTATCGCCGGGAACCAGCACATCATGGGCGGCAACCTGGCGAGCAACTTCGCCGGTGAGTTCTCGTTCACCTTGGCCCTCGCGCTGGCGCTCTTCTTCCTCGGCGCTCTCGCGTACTCGCTCGAGCACCGTCGACGAATGTGGTTGCCGGCGGTCCTCTTCGCCGCCGTCGTGACGAGCCACCTCGTCGTGGGCATGTTCGCCGTTGTCGGCGCGCTCATCGTGTGGCTGGCCCGCCGCCCCAACCGCACGTTCCCGATGGTCGCCGCTATCGGAGGGGTCGGCGCGCTCCTGACGGCGATCTGGACGCTCCCGCTGTTGGCGACGCTCGGCTACACGTCGGACATGGGCTACGAGCCCATCGGCCACGGCCCGGGCGGAGGCCTCTTCGGTGAGTTCGGCTTGTACATGTTCCCCTGGTACCCGGCGTACGTGTTGTGGATGGTGCCGTTCATCGTCGCTGCCGTCGTCGGCGGGATCCTCGCCCGGCGGCGCGTCACGATCGAGCTCGCCGCGCTCACCGCGGTCATGGGGCTCGCGTTCCGGTTCTGGGAGGGCTTCACCGACCTCTTCCACAGCACCCCGGTCTGGAACCTGCGGCTCCTGCCGTTCTGGTACCTCGGGCTCCTGTTACTCGCGATGCTCGGCGCCGCCGAGCTCATCCGGGGCGCGGGCACCCTGCTCGGGCGGACGTCCAATCCCTTCTGGCAGCCGTTGCTGCCGGCACCGGAGCCGGTGCCGGTGTCGGCTGCGAGCGGTGCATCATCGGAGACGTCGACGGCGACCGAGCACGACGACGGCGCGGCCTCGGACGGTGATCGGCAACGCGATCGCAGCATCGTCCTGGCCGTGACGATCGCGATCCTGTCCGTGCTCGTGGCGAGCGTCGCGATCTGGCGCGTCTACGTGACGACCGACTTCATCACGTTCTGGGCCAAGTGGAACTACAGCGGCTACGAGCACACCGGCGCCGAGTCCGACACCAAGGTGTACCCGGAGTTCAAGAGCCTCGTGAGCACGCTCGATCAACTGCCGCCGGGTCGAGCGCTCTGGGAGGGAGGCTCGTCGCTCGGCGTCTACGGCACGCCGCTGGCGCTGATGCTCCTGCCGTACTTCACCGACGGTCGCATCGCGTCGATGGAAGGCCTGTACTACGAGTCGTCGGCAACGACGCCGTACCACTTCTTGGCGGTCTCGGCGCTGAGCGCACCCGGCAATGCGAGCAACCCGCAGCGCAACCTGCCCTACCGAACGCTCGCCGAGTTCGACGTCGGCGTGAAGTACATGCAGACGATGGGCGTGCGGTACTACATGGTGTTCTCGGACCAGGCCAAGGAGCTGGCGGACCGGTCGACCCAGCTCGTGCCGGTGGCGACCACGCCCGATACCGACGGACAACCGCCCCGTGGCTGGACCATCTACGAGGTGCGGGACGCCCCCGTCGTCGAAGCACTGGGCGAGCAACCCGTCGTCGTCCCCGGCGTGTCGAACAGGGACTGGCAGGACGAGGTCGGAGTGCCGTGGTGGGACGCTCCCACCCGGACACCCCCCGACGCCCGCGACCTGTCGCTGCTCGACCGGCCGCTCGTCGCCGACGGGCCGTCGAGCTGGGCGCGCGCCCGCCCGCCGGGCGCCTCGCGTGCCGACGCGCCAGACCCGAAGCTGGCGGCCGCCAGGGCGGTGCCGGCCGAGGCGCTCCCGCCCGTCGAGGTGAGCCGTGTGCGCACGACTGATCACTCGGTGTCGTTCCGCGTGTCGCGCACCGGGGTCCCGGTGATGGTCAAGACGTCGTACTTCCCGAACTGGACCGCGACCGGCGCGAAGGGTCCGTGGCGGGCGACCCCCAACTTCATGGTGGTGGTGCCGACGAGCCATGAGGTTCGGCTCGACTACTCGACCACGAATGCCGAGTACCTGGGCCGGGTCGGGACCGTCGCCGGCGTGTTCGGCGTGGCGGGGCTGGCGCTCTGGCCGATGTGGCGCAAGCGCAGGAAGCAGCAAAGCGCCGCGGAGAACGGGCCGGCAGGTGACGCCGGGTACCCTGCGGCCGAGTGAGTGACCAGAGACTCGACGCGATCTTCAAGGCCTACGACATCCGTGGGCTGTACCCCGACGACCTCGACGACGACGTCGCCCGGCGGATCGGGAACGCGTTCGTCGCGTTCACCGGCACCGCGCTGGTGCTCATGGGGCGCGACATGCGGCCGTCGTCGGAGCCGCTCACGGCCGCGTTCGCCGACGGCGCCACTCTGGCCGGCGCCGACGTCATCGACCTCGGGCTGATCTCGACGGACCTGGCGTACTTCGCGTCCGGTCACCTCGACGCGCCGGCGGCGATGTTCACGGCCAGCCACAACCCCGCCCAGTACAACGGCATCAAGCTGTGCCGGGCCGGTGCCGCTCCCGTCGGCCAGGACACGGGCCTGGCCGAGATCCGCGCGACGGTCGCGAGCGGGCTCCTCGAGCGGGCCGCCGATCGGGGCCGCGTCGAGCAACGCGATCTGCTCCCCGAGTACGTCGAGCACGTCCACTCGTTCGTCGACGTCGACGCGCTGCGCCCGCTTCGTGTGGTCGCGGATACCGCCAACGGCATGGGCGGCATCGTGGTCCCCGCCGTGTTCGCCGATCTGCCGTTCGACCTGTCGGTGCTCTATCCCGAGCTCGACGGGACGTTCCCGAACCACCCCGCCGACCCGATCCAGCCCGAGAACCTCAAGGACCTCCAGCGGGCGGTGCTCGACGCCAACGCCGACGTCGGGCTGGCGTTCGACGGCGACGCCGACCGCGTGTTCCTCGTCGACGACCAGGCCCAACCGCTGTCTGGCTCGATCACTACCGCCATCCTGGCCAAGGGGATCCTCCAACGGCACCCGGGCGAGACGGTCGTGCACAACCTCATCTGCTCGAAGGTCGTGCCCGAGGTCGTGCGCGAAATGGGCGGGACGCCCGTCCGCACCCGCGTCGGCCACTCCTTCATCAAGCAGGTGATGGCCGAGACCGGGGCCATCTTCGGCGGGGAGCACTCGGCGCACTACTACTTCCGGGACAACTTCCGCGCCGACTCCGGCCTCATCGCCTCGATGGTCGTGCTCGAGCAGCTGTCGCGCGCCGACGATCCGCTGTCCGAGCTCCGGCGTCCTTTCGACCGGTACGTCGACTCGGGTGAGATCAACACGAGGGTGGACGACCCCGCCGGGGTCATCGAGCGCGTCGCGGCGGCGTATCGGGGTGCGCAGCAGGACCGGCTCGATGGCCTGACCGTCGACCTGGGCGACTGGTGGTTCAACCTGCGGCCGAGCAACACGGAGCCGTTGCTGCGGCTCAACCTCGAGGCTCCCGACGCCGCCAGCTGCGAGGCGCACACCGCCGAGGTGCTCGCGCTCGTGCGCGGGGAATAGCGTCGGCCGCCGGCTCGCACGGAGCCCGCTGCTGAGCGAGACCAAAAGGAGATGTAGTGGCTCTGGACGCCAAGCTGCTCGAGATCCTCGCCTGCCCCGAGGACAAGGGCCCGCTCCTCTATTTCGAGGACGAGAGCTCGCTGTACAACCCGCGCCTCAAGCGGCGGTACGCCGTGCGCGACGACATCCCGATCATGCTCATCGACGAGGCGGAGGCCGTCGACGACGCCGAGCACGACCGGCTGATGAGCAAAGCGGAGGCCGAGGGGATCACGCCCACGTTCGAGGCCTAGCGCGTGCCGGACTCGATGGGGTTTCTCGACGCGGTCGGTGGACTCCCCGAGCAGCTCGCCGCCGCTCATCGGAGCGCCCGAGAGGCACTGGACGCGGTTGCCCTTCCGTCGCCGGGCGACATCGACGACGTCGTCGTGCTCGGCATGGGCGGGTCGGGGATCGCAGGCGACGTGCTCGCCGCCGTCGCCAATGCGACGTTGCCGGTTCCCGCGGTCGTACTCAAGCAGATCCGCACCCCGCGTTTCGTCGGGCCGCGCACGCTCGCGTTCGCAGTCTCGTACTCGGGCGACACCGACGAAACCCTGCAAATGGCCGCCGGGGCGCTCGACGCCGGCGCGCGCCTCGTCGCCGTGAGTCGAGGCGGCGAACTCGAAGCCTTGGCGCGGGAGCGCGGCGCGGTGCACGTGGCGTGTCCTCCCGGTTACCTGCCGCGTGCGGCGGTCGGGGCGCTCCTGACACCCCTGTTCGTCGTGCTCGAGCGGGTGGGCTTCCTTCCCGACGCGGGGAAGTGGCTCGACGCGGCGGGACGCCAGCTCACAGCGAGGCGTGAGAAGTGCGGTCGTGACGTCGACGCCCCCGCCAACCCGGCGCGCGAGATCGCGCGGAAGATCGGGACGACGATCCCGATCTTCTACGGCGGCGGCGCCCTCGGTGCCGTCGCCGCCCAACGCTGGAAGTGCGACGTGAACGAGAACGCCAAGGCGCCGGCGTTCTGGAACGCGTACCCCGAGCTCGACCACAACGAGATCTGCGGGTGGGGCCAGCACGGTGACGTGACGCGTCAGCTCTTCACGCTCGTGGAGCTTCGCCACGAGTTCGAGCACGAGCAGGTCGGACGTCGGTTCACGCTCACGCGCGCGCTGATCGAAGAGGCACTCGCGCAGGTGCTCGAGGTGCGCGCCGAGGGCGAAGGGAGGCTCGCCCAGCTCCTCGATCTCATGTACGTCGGTGACTGGGCGAGCTGTTACCTCGCGCTCGATCACGACGTCGATCCCGGACCGATTGACACGATCTTCCAGCTGAAGGACGCGCTCGGCGAGGTCGGCTGACGCGGCCGGTGGGAGCCCATCCGCTCGAGGACATCGCGGGGCCGGGTCGGGGTACTATGGCCACCGGTCGGGCCGTCTGCGGCTGTCATCCAGTGATCTGGGCCGACTCCCTGAAATCCCGTGCGCGCCCGAGCGCGCCCGACGACACAAGGAGTCCCGATGACCACGACCACCGATTCCGCGACGCCGGCCGGCGCCGGCGCTCCCGACTTCAAGGTCGCCGATCTCTCGCTGGCCGACTTCGGTCGTAAGGAGATCGAGCTCGCCGAGCACGAGATGCCCGGCCTCATGGCACTGCGCCGGCGCTATGGCTCGGAGCAGCCGCTGCGCGGCGCCAAGATCACCGGCTCGCTGCACATGACGATCCAGACCGCGGTGCTCATCGAGACGCTGCTCGAGCTGGGCGCGACCGTGCGCTGGGCGTCGTGCAACATCTTCTCGACCCAGGACCACGCCGCCGCCGCCATCGCCGCCCGCGGGGTGCCGGTGTTCGCGTGGAAGGGTGAGACCCTCGAGGAGTACTGGTGGTGCACCGACCAGGCGCTCCGCTGGCCGGACGGTGACGCTCCGAACATGATCCTCGACGACGGCGGTGACGCGACACTGCTCGTGCACAAGGGCGTCGAGTACGAGCGCGCGGGCGCCGTTCCCGCGCCGGGCGACGGCGACTCGGAGGAGTGGAAGGTCGTCCTCGGGCTGCTGGCGCGCATTCAAGACGAAGACGGGCGGCGCTGGCACCGCACCGCGGAGGCCGTCAAGGGCGTCACCGAGGAGACGACCACCGGTGTCCACCGTCTCTACCAGATGATGGAGGGCGGAACGCTGCTCTTCCCGGCCATCAACGTGAACGACTCGGTGACGAAGTCGAAGTTCGACAACCTCTACGGCGTTCGCCATTCGCTCGTCGACGGGATCTGCCGCGCGACCGACGTCATGCTCGCGGGCAAGCTCGCCGTGGTCTGCGGCTACGGCGACGTCGGCAAGGGTTGCTCCCAGGCGCTGCGAGGCCAGGGTGCGCGCGTCGTGGTGACCGAGATCGATCCCATCTGTGCGCTGCAAGCGGCGATGGAGGGCCACGAGGTCGTGACGCTCGAGGACGTCGTCGAGACCGCCGACATCTTCGTCACGGCGACAGGGAACACGAACATCATCACCGTCGAGCACATGGGGCGGATGAAGCACGACGCGATCGTCGGCAACATCGGCCACTTCGACGACGAAATCGACATGGCGAGCCTCGCCGCCCTGCCGGGCGTCAAGCGCGTGAACATCAAGCCGCAGGTCGACGAGTGGGTGTTCCCCGACGGGCACTCGATCATCGTCCTGTCGGAGGGGCGACTGCTGAACCTGGGGAACGCGACCGGCCATCCGAGCTTCGTGATGTCCAACAGCTTCACGAACCAGGTGATCGCCCAGATGGAGCTCTACGGCCACACGGACTTCTACGAGCGACGCGTGTACACACTGCCCAAACACCTCGACGAGGAGGTGGCACGGCTGCACCTCGACAAGGTGGGGGCAAAGCTCACGCAGCTCACCGAGGAGCAGTCCGCGTACCTCGGCGTCCCGGTCGAAGGGCCGTTCAAGCCCGACCACTACCGGTACTGATCTGGGAGATCCAGTGGACCCGATCCCGCCGACGATCGAGTGGCGGCGGGGGAGGGTGCGGCTGATCGACCAGCGCGCGCTCCCGGGCGAGCTGCG
Organism: Acidimicrobiia bacterium; assembly: GCA_036005605.1. Taxonomy (GTDB): domain Bacteria; phylum Actinomycetota; class Acidimicrobiia; order IMCC26256; family JACDBD01; genus JALZAA01. The sequence continues at coordinate 5,791 of DASYQJ010000009.1, read as the reverse complement.
GTTCGTCGAGTGCGCGTCGGTCGACGAGCTCTGCGACGCGATCAGGTTGCTGGCGGTGCGGGGCGCGCCCGCGCTTGGCGCCGCCGGCGCGTTCGGCGTGGCGCTGGCCGCACACACGATCACCGACGAGTCCGCGGTGCGGGCGGCGGCGCGCCGCCTCGCGGCCGCCCGCCCGACCGCGGTCAATCTGGCGTGGGGTGTAGAGCGGGCGCTGGGCGCGTGGGACCGCGGCGGTGCTGACGTCGCGCTCTCGGAGGCGGAGCGCGTCGCCGCCGACGACGTTGCCGCCAACCGCGCCCTCGGTGGGTTCGGCGTAGAGCTCGTGCCGGACGGTGCACGCGTCCTCACGCACTGCAACGCGGGATCGCTGGCGACGGTCGGCTACGGCACAGCCCTGGGTGTGGTGCGCGCCGCCCACGACGCGGGCAAGCGACCGCGGGTGTGGGCGGGGGAGACCCGGCCCGTGCTCCAGGGCGCGCGCTTGACGGCGTGGGAGCTCGACCGCCTCGGAATACCGGTCACCGTGATCGCCGACGTCATGGCGGGCTCGCTCATGGCAACAGGCGATGTTGACCTCGTCGTCGTCGGCGCCGACCGCATCGCCGCCAACGGCGACGTCGCGAACAAGATCGGGACATACCCACTGGCGGTGCTCGCTCGCGAGCACGACGTCCCCTTCGTCGTTGCCGCGCCGACCTCGACGATCGACCTTGCCACCCCGACGGGAGCGGCGATCAAGGTCGAGGAACGGCCGGAGGACGAAGTGGTCCGCATCGGCGCCGAGCGCATAGCTCCCGCCGGTGTCGCCGCCGCGAACCGCGCCTTCGACGTGACGCCCGCCCGGCTCGTCACCGCCATCGTCACCGAGCGAGGGGTCCTCCGCCCGCCGTACGAGGACGGGTTGCGCACCGCGTCGGCGTAGGTGTCGTACCCCGTCGGTACGGTCCGACTGTGAACCCGTGGCGCGTGCTGGTCGAGGCGGCCTTTCCGGTGTCGTGCCCGGGATGCGGCCTGGCGGCGGAGCCCGTGTGCGACACCTGCGCGCGCACGCTGCGCGCACCACCGGCGGCGGCGCCGCCGACCGGCGTCGACCGGTGGCTGGCGCCGTTCGCGTACGAGGGTGTCGCTCGTGAGCTCGTCGCCCGCGTCAAGTACTGGCGCGCGCGTGCGACCGTGCCGTGGCTCGCGGAGCACATGGCCCGGGTGGTGGTCGTCGCCGGCGCGGACTCGGACATCGACTTCGCGACGTGGACGCCGACGACGACCTCGCGGCGTCACGCCCGCGGCTTCGACCACGCCGAGGTTCTCGCGCGGGCGGTCGCTCGAGAGCTCGGGCTCCGCGTCCGTCCGACGCTGCGACGCCGGGCGGGACCCCCGCAGACCGGACGACCGGCGGCCGCCCGTCGCGCCGGGCCGCAGTTCGACGCCCGCCCGATCGCGCTCCCGGCTCGGGTGCTGCTCGTCGACGATGTCGCCACAACCGGTGCCACGATTGCGGCCGCGGGCGCCGCACTCCGACGCGCCGGCGTGATCTCGGTCGTCGCCGTGACCGCCGCGCGCACGCCCAGCCCCGGCCGCGTCTCCCCAGGTCAGCCGGCGGCCCCTCGCGTATGATGAATGGCCACTCATGGACATCGTGGTGCGAGGGAAGAACGTCGACGTACCGCCTCGGCTGCGCAAGCTCGCCCGCGAGAAGGTCCGCAAGATCTCGCGCTTCACCCACGACGCCGGCCGCGTCGAAGTCGACTTCTCCGAGCTTCGCAACCGCCGCGTCTCCGACAACCAGGTCTGCGATGTAATCGTGCACCTGAAGCGGAACTTCGTGAAAGCGCACGCCGCAGCCTCCGAACCCGCCGCCGCGCTCGACCTGGTTCTCGACAAGGTCGAGCACCAGGTTGCCCGGATCAAGGAGAAGCGCGTCACCCGCACCCACGCCCCCCGTCGGAAACGAGCGGCATCCGGTGGCGCCGAGGTCCTCTCCGCTCCCGACGGGAACATCGAAGTCGACGACGAACAAGACGACGATGCCGGCATCGTCAATCGCATAGTAAAGACGAAGCGGTTGACGATGAAGCCGATGGGTCCCGAGGAGGCAGCGCTCCAGATGGACCTGCTCGGTCACGATTTCTTCTTGTTCACCAACGCCGAGAACGGTCACGCGGCCGTCCTGTACCGCCGGCGCGACGGCAACCTCGGCTTGATCGAGACCTCGGGGTGAACGAGGGCGAGACAATCCGCGTCGTCATCGTCGACGACCATGCGCTGTTCCGGCGCGGCCTGGACCTCGTGCTCTCCGAGGAGCCCGACATCAAGGTTGTGGGCGAGGCCGCCGACGGGATCGAGGCGGTCCACCGGGCGGAGGAGATGGCGCCGGACGTCGTCGTGATGGACGTCCGCATGCCGCGGTCGACGGGCATCGAGGCTGCCCGCCGCATTCGCGAGCGCCTCCCCGATACCAAGGTGATCATGCTCACCGTCTCCGACAGCGAGGAGGACCTCTACGCCGCAGTGAAGGCCGGCGCGAGCGGATACCTCCTGAAGGAGATCTCGATCGAGGAGCTCGCAGACGCGGTGCGCGCGGTCGCCCGTGGGCACAGCCTGATCTCGCCGTCGATGGCCTCGAAGCTGTTGACCGAGTTCAACGCGCTCGTGCAACAGGCCGAAGAGCGCCACCGCTCGCTCTTGCCCAGCCTCACCGATCGCGAGCTCGACGTGCTGAAGCTCGTGGCGAAAGGTCTGAGCAACCGCGAGATCTCGGAGGAGCTGTACATCTCGGAGAACACGGTGAAGAACCACGTCCGCAACATCCTCGAGAAGCTCCATCTGCACTCGCGCATGGAAGCCGTCGTCTACGCCATGCGCGAGAAGCTCCTCGACGTTGATTGACGCCCTCGCAAGCTCGGGCTGTGCGGCGACGATCGGCGAAGCCGTCGCCGCTGCGGTCGACTAGGTCGACGAGGCCGGCTCGGTCGAACGCCGCCGCTGGCGGCGCGCCGCGTGCACGCCGAACGCGGCGAGGAGCACGAGCGTCAGCGCGCTGACTCCGACGCCGAGGCGGTCCCATCCGTCGGGGCCGTAGTCGAGCTCCAGCGTGCTCCGCCCCGCGGGGAGCCGTACCTCGATCAGGCCGTCGGCCGTGTGCCTCAGCTCGACCTGTCGTCCGTCGACGCGGCCGTGCCATTTCGGCGACCAGGCCACTGCCACGGTCGCCGGTGTGGTGGCCGACGCGGCGACGCGGATGCGGAGCTGTTCCGGATCGGCGCGTGTGAGTCGGGCCGTCGCCGCGGCACCGGTGGCGACGAGCGCGGCGGGGTCGGGCTGCCCCGGGCGGGCGCGGACCGCGAAGATCGCGATCGGCGGCTCCCGCCAAACGAGCTCGAACCGGTCCGACACCGCGAGCGCGTCGGCGAACGGGTCGCCGGTCGTGACGACATGCGAGACGCCCAGCCGGCTCAGCACGTCCGCCTGCGTGTCGGCGGGGCGCTTTCCGAGGTACAGGTCGGGCTCGAGGTCGGGCTCGGGCGTGCCCGAAGACTCGAGGTTCCAGCCGTTCAGCGAGTCGCGGCTCGACGCCCGCGCGAGCCACGTCGGCGGGAGGAGCACACCAGTACGGAGGACCTCCCCCGGATAGTCGCGCTGGGTGACGAACCGGGCGCCGTCGGGGACTTCACGACGGAGCTCGGCCGCCGCGTGCTGCAGTTGTGGGACGGGCGGATGGAACTCACTCGCCGATCCCCGGTCGGGCCCGAGCGGCGACACGACCACGGCGACCGCGACCAACATCGCCGCCGCCACCGCGGCCGCGCCGGCCCACCGCCATCTCGACAGTCGCCGCGTGGTGAACCGCGCGCCGGCGGCGATCGCAGCCGACAGCGGCAGGATCGCGAGCAGCCCGGCGTAGCCAAGCCCCCGATTGGCCAGCTGCATGGCGATCTCGTTGTCGGGCCAGCGTGACGCGGCCCAGTGCACGAGGACGAGAAAGACGAGCGGTGTCACCACGACCACGAGGGCGAACGGGCGACGGCGCACGCGCACAAGTCCGTAGATCCAGCCGGCGACGACGATCCACACCGTGTACGGGCGGAACAGGATTCGTCCGTTCACGATCGCATCGATGCGGTCCCCGAACGGAGGCGTCGCCCATGTGGCGACCTCGCCTCGGAGGTCGCGGTGCGCGAGGACCGGGATCAGCCACCACGCCGTCAGCGCCGCCGCCAACACACCGGTCACGGCGAACCGGGAGAGCGCGGCGCGTCCGAGGTGGTCCCGCCGGAGCCCGAACGCGAGCAGCGGGAACACGGCGGCCAGGATCATCACGGAGATGAGGTGCGTGATCGCCAGCCCCGCCAGCGACACCGCCGCGAGCAGCACCCAGCGCCATCGGATGTCGCGCGGGACGTGCAGCAGCGCCCCGAGCGCGAGACAGAAGAGCGGCGCGCCAAGCTGATGTGAGACGAGGCCGACGGCGTACAGGCCCTGGAGGCCGGGCCCGAACTGGCTCGAGACCAAGAGCGACAGCACCGCGGCGATCCCCGCCGCAACCCGCCCGAGCCCGAGCGACCGGGCGAGGAACGCCATCGCAGCAGGCAGCGCCGCGAACGAGACCACGCCGACGACCTTCAGCGCGCCGGTGTTCGACAGCGCGCCGAGCGTCACCGCCCGCGCCGCGCCCATCGACCAGGCCACGCCGGGCCCGTTGAACAGGAACTCCTGGTAGCCGAGGTAGAAGCGCGGGAACCACCCGTCGAGCCGTCCGTGGGCCACGAGGTGGGGAAGCGCGAAGTCCGCCCGCACGAGATACGACATGACGTCCTCGCCGTGCGGCGGCAGGCCGCCCCAGGCGCCGCCCGTGGACCAGAGGGCAAGCACGACGGCCACGACGCACCCCACGCCCGTCGGCGAGATCCGCTCCCACCATCTCTTTCGCGTTTCCGTGAGGGTCTGGAGCTCCGGGCTCCGCACGGCCGTCGCCACGGCCGCAACATTCTCATCTTGGGGGCGGGCCCCGGCGGTCGCCGACGACGCCTCTGAGAAGCGAAGGAGGTGGCGATCCTTCGGGGTCCGCCCGAGCAGAGCGCGAGGGGCCGTGACGACGGCCGTCGGTACACTCGGAGACCACATGGGCCTCTTCAACAAGCTCCTGCACGCGGGCGAAGGCCGGAAGCTCAAGCTCGTCGAGACGATCGTGCCCGAAGTCGCCGCCTTCGAGCCCGAGATGCAGGCGCGCTCCGACGAGGCGCTCCGGGCCATGACCGACGAGTTCCGGGGCCGGCTCGCGCACTGCGAGACGAAGGAAGAGCGCGTCGAGATGCTCGACGACATGCTCCCCGAGGCGTTCGCGGTGGTGCGGGAGGCGGCCAAGCGCACGCTCGGGCAGCGCCACTTCGACGTCCAGATCATGGGCGGCGCCGCACTCCACTTCGGCTGGGTCGCCGAGATGAAGACGGGTGAGGGCAAGACCCTCGTCGCCACCCTGCCCCTCTACCTGAACGCGCTCGCCGGGTACGGCTGCCACCTCGTGACCGTGAACGACTACCTCGCCCGGCGCGACGCCGAATGGATGGGGCAGATCTACCGCTTCCTCGGGATGGAGGTCGGCGTCGTCGTCCCCCAGGTCGACGACCCGGAGTCGAAGCGGGCCGCGTACCAAGCCGACATCACCTACGGCACCAACAACGAGTTCGGGTTCGACTACCTCCGCGACAACATGGCCCTGTCGAACGAGGAGCAGGTCCAGCGGGGCCACTTCTTCGCCATCGTCGACGAGGTCGACTCGATCCTCGTGGACGAG
>DASYQJ010000008.1:0-8415 GCA_036005605.1 Acidimicrobiia bacterium | reverse complement strand
CGGCGCCGGACACGTCACGCCGTTCCTGGGCGGCGACAACGCCTCGGCTATGGCGCTGAAGCAGTCGTCGATCGACTTCTTCAACCGCTACCTCAAGGACGACAAGGCCGCGCTCGACAAGCTGCGCACGGATGCCAATGTCCCGGGCGCGTCCTCGCTCGAGGAGCATCCCGAGAGCACGGCGACAGCCCGCGCTCCGACGAGCACGACGAAGAAGTGAGCAGCCCGAGCAGCTGACCGCCGTCTCCCTCAGCCGCGCGCCGGTTCTCGCGCCACCGGGTGGGACGAGCCCGTCTGCACGCGCTCGGTGCGCAAGTGGCTCCAGTGCACCGCCGTGATGGCGGCGGCCGGGATCCACATGAGGAAGAACGAGCCCCCGATCGTGTCGGCAGGAACGCCGCCGATGACGAAGGCGACGATCGCCAGGTGCGCGACCTGGGCGTTGTAAGTGATCAGGGCGGGGAGCCGCGGGTGATGCGCGATGCCGTCGACCGCCCGGGGCGGCTCGGCCCGGGCCATCGTGAAGAGCGTGGCGAGCAGGATCGCCGCGGTGGCGGCGAAGCCGAGCTGGCTGCCGAGCGGCAGCCCGAACCAGAACCCCGGCCCGTCGTAGCGGAACAGCTCGCCCAGGTAGAACCGGTGTCCGAGCCGGCTCACGGGATCAAGGACCCACAATGCCCACACGGCGAGGATCAGCGCGAGCAGCCACTCGTGCCATGGACGCGACGCCCGCGTGCGCCACGGTCCTGACGCCAGCAGCCGGCCCGACGAGAACGCGAAATACGCCATGAACGTGTAGCTGAGCGGCACCATGAGAGGCACGTCGCCGAGGAACAGTTCGTCGCCGCGCAGGTCGCCGTTGAACGCGTACCGGGTGTACGGAAAGCCGAGGTGCACGGAGCCGTTCTCGGCGAGGCCGCCCACGACGAGAGCGACGAGTGTGTACACGACGGTTCGTCGCCAGCCGATGTCGCGCACGGCGCACCAGGCGAACACGATCCCGAAGAGCGTGACGTACCAGCGACCGATGAACGTGCCCGCGCCCTCGCGCAGTAGATCCTCGAGCACGCGAGACCCCCTGGAACTGGCGGGTCGCGGAACTTAGCATGACGCCGCTGTCAGGCGGCGAGGAAGTGGGGGGCCGTGGGGGGCCGGACCGCGAGGCGCGCAGTCGTGTGTCTCGCTGCCGCGGGCGCGCTCGTCGCGACGGGTATCTCGGCCGCGGCGAAGACGCGCTCCCCGGCGAAGCCGATCAGCCGCTGCGACTGGCCGATGTGGGGCCAGCGCATCGAGCGGCCGTTCGCGTCTCCGTGCCCGACCGAGATCAGCCCCCAGACGGCGAAGGACCTGAAGCAGATCTGGTTCTACAACGCCAAGGACACCGTGACCGCGACGCCCGCAGTGGTCGACGGCATCGCGTACGTGGGCGACTGGTCGGGCAACTTCTACGCGATCGACCTCGAGACGGGGAAGCGGCGCTGGACGTACCAGGCACACGTGCACGGCCAGGTGTACGCGGGGCAGATCGTCTCCTCGGCCGCGGTCGCCGACGTGAAGGGCGTGCGCACCGTGTTCTTCGCCGGGGGCAAGACGATGTATGCGCTGCGGGCGGACGACGGCAGTGAGCGCTGGAAGCACGAGGTGGGCCGTCGCGGCGACGACAACGACCCCAGCGAGATCGAGTCGTCCCCCGTCGTCGCCGACGGCCTGGTCGTATTCGGCACGGACGTGCACAACAGCGGGAAGGGCGAGCCCGCCGCAGTGATCGCCGTCGACGCCGCCACCGGCAAAGCGCGCTGGACCACCGTCACCGCCCCGACCGAAGGCGAGGGCGCGACCGGTCCCGGGTGTGCCGACGTGTGGGGCTCCCCGACCGTCGACCCGGCCGCGAAGCTCGTCTTCGTCGGGACCGGGAACTGCACCAGCAGCCCCGACGGTTACGGGCGATTCGCGGAGGCGATCGTCGCACTCGACCTCGGCTCGGGCGCGGTGCGCTGGACGTACCAGCCTCACCAGCCCAACCGCGACGACCTCGACTTCGCCGGCGCGCCGAACCTGTTCGACGCCGGCGGTCGGGCCCTCGTCGGTCTCGGCAACAAGGACGCCGCGTACTACGCGGTCGACCGGGCCACCGGCGAGCTCGTCTGGCGCACGCAGGTCACCGAGCCCGGCATCCCGAGGCCGAACACGAACTACTCGACCGGCGGCTTCATCGGCGCGACGGCCGTCGCGGACGGCGTCGTGGTGGGCGGCACCGCGGTCGGCGGGACGCCGGCCCTCCACGCGCTCGACGCCGCCACCGGCGCGATCAAGTGGCAGCAGGCTGAAGCCGCCGACACGTACGCGTCGGCTGCCATCGCCAACGGTGTCGTGTTCCTCGGCAGCACGACCGACTTCACGTTCCGGGCCCTCGACCTCCAGACCGGTGACGTCCTCTGGTCGAAGACCCTCCGCGGCGGCGTTGCGGGCGGCGCCGCGATCGTGGGCGACGACGTGATCGCGGTGGCCGGGATCCGCGAGCCGGGCGTCGGCAACCGGAATCGCAACAGCGGCGTCTACCGCTTCTCGCTACGCGGCAAGCCCGTCGCGTCGGCGCCCACCACGACGAAGCCGCCGCCGCCGACGCCGCCGAACCCGCAAGCGGCGGCGCAAGCGTGTGTCGCCGGCCCGTGCAACCTCAACTTCGACCTCACCAAGGACCGCGTCGCGAACGAGACCGGCACCGGCACCGTGCAGGTCTCGCTCGACCCGTTCCGCGTCGCCGTCCAGGCCGACGGGCTCGACGATCCGAGCCGCTGGCTCCGGCCGGGCAGCGCGGCGCAACAAGCGGGCGCGACGACGTACGCGGTCTACCTGTCGCAAGGGACCGACAACCCGACCGGCGGGCTGGTCTGCACCCTGGACGCCGACGACGACTGCACGGCGACCAAGCTGCCGGGCCGCCGCGGCGCGACGTACGACCGGATCAGCATCCTCGCGGTCAAGGACCCGAAGAAGCTGCCCTCGCTCGCCGAGGGCTTCGACCGGCTCGTCACGACCAACGCGATCGACATCCCGATCACACCGAAGGCGAGGAAGTGATGGCGCAACGACGTCGACTCCGTCCGATGCTCGTGGGAGCGGTTGCCGCGGTCGCGCTGCTGGCAGCGTGGGCCTCGCCCGGCGGGACCTCCCGGCCCGCACAGACGTCGTCGAAGGGGGTCATCGTCTTCAACGGCGAGGGGAACAACCTCAACGCCTATGCCGCCGATCCGCCGTTCACGAAGCAGAACGTGATCCGCAACCACGACGACGACCCGAACGGGCTCGACATCAATGCCCAGATCTGCTTCTTCCCCGACGGATCGAAGCGCTTCATCGCCGGCGAGGACACGGGCCAGCCGAACCCGCCCCAGGGCTGGGGGATCTTCCAGCTGCGCGGCAGCACGGTCGGCAAGCTCTCGGCGAAGAAGGTCGGCAAGCTCACGCCGACGTACCAGCCCAGCAACGACAACGCCGAGAACTACGGGTGCGGGTTCCTCTCGGACGGGCGAGTGCTCACGACCGACATCGGCAACCAGGCGTCGGGTCCCGAGGACGGACAGCTCATCGTGTGGTTCCCGCCGTTCAACACCACCAAGGTGCGATATTGCAAGATCGATGTCGGCATCGCGACGGCGGGCGGCATCTACGTCGACTCGAAGAACCGTGTGTACGTGCCATCGGCGCGCCCGCCGACATCGGGGGTGTTGCGGTACACCGGGCCCTTCCCGACCTCCGATACTGCGAAGGGCGGTTGCGGCGGGAAGGACGCGACCGGTGCCCCGATGGCGCCGTCGGTGAAGAAGGAGCAGTTCATCGGGCTCGGGAACGGTCTCGCCGCCCCGATCGCGATCGTGCGGGCGCCGAAGAACAACTTCTACGTGTCGAGCGTGATCAGCGGGGTGATCAACGAGTACGACGCCAACGGCGGCTACATGCGGACGATCCTGCAACCGCCCGCGGGCGAGACGCTTGGCGAGACGACGTTCTCGACGGGGACGCCGCTCGGGCTCGGCGTCGGGCCGGACGGAACCCTCTACTACGCCGACATCGGGATCACGATCACGAGCGAGGGCATCGGTCCGGGCCCTGAGGGCACGGTACGCAGAATCCGTTTCGTCAACGGCCAGCCGCAACCGCCCGAGACGATGGGCGGCGGCCTCGCGTTCCCGGACGGCATCGGCGTCTACGCGCCCAAGAAGAAGTGAGCGCCTGAGGCGGCGTGGGCGGCTCGGACTGCGAGCACATCGGTCGGGGGCTGCTCGCGCAGCCGGCCAATAGCCTGTCGAGCCTGGCGTACGTGCTGGCGGGCGTGCTGCTCCTCGGGCGTACGCTCGCCGGCCGTCCGGGCGCCCGCACGGCGCCGGCCGTGTATGCGGTGACGGTGATCGGCGTCGGGATCGGGAGCGCGGCGTTCCACGGCCCGATGCCACCGTGGGGCCGGTTCGCGCACGACCTCTCGATTGCCGCGGTGCTCGCGTTCGTCATCGGCTACGACGTGGCGCTCGCACGCGGCGCCTCGGCGAACGCAGGCCTGGCGTTGTTCGGCGTGCTGGCCGGCGCGTGCGCGGCGGTGCTCGCGGTCTCGCCCGACGCCGGCAACGCGCTCGACGCCGTGCTCGTCGTCGGTGCGGTCGTCGCGGAGATCGGCGCCTCCCGCTCGGCCGCGGGGCGCGCAACGGCCGACGGGCGGCTCTGGCTCCTGATCGTCGGCGTAGTCGCGATCGGCGCGTTCCTCAACGCACTCGGTCGTACCGATGCGCCGCTCTGTGAGCCGGAAAGTCCCGTGCAGCTGCACGCGCTCTGGCACGTGCTCACCGCGTTCGTGCTGTGGCTCTACGGGACGGCCGCCTTGGGGCCGCGTGAGCAGGCTCGGCCTAAGATTCGGACGTGACTTCCCCGGTTCGGGTTCTGGCCGTGGGCGCGGCCGCGCCCGCACGGCGACTGGCGGCCGCTGACGTCGCCGCCGCCTGGGGTCGTGGCGGCGGCCGAGGCCAGGTCGGGGTGTGCGCCCCCGACGAGGACGTGCTCACGCTGTCGGCGGAAGCCGCGTCCCGCGCCATGGTGGCCTCCGGGCTCGAGAACGACATCGTCGACGGCCTGTGGTGGGGCAGCACGCGTCCCCCCTTCTCCGAGGGGCCGAGCCACGCCGTCCTGGCGTCGGCGCTGGGACTGTCGGCGCACTCCGGCGGCGCCCTGTGCTCGGGATCGCCGCACGCCGGGATGGACGCTCTGCTCGGTGCCTACGACGCGATCGCCGCCGGGAGCGCACGGGTTGCGCTGGTCGTGGCGGCCGACGCGCTCGTGCCGGGGCCGGGCACCACGTTCGAGGAGCGCGCGGGCGCGGGCGCGGCTGCCGTCGTGCTCGTCTCCGAGGGCGGCCACGCGTCGCTGCCCGCCCGCGTCACCCGCACACATCCTTTCCTCGACCGCTACCGCTCCGACGCCGACGACGGGACGCGCGATCTCTACGACGCGCGCCTGTTCCGCGAGGAGATCTTCCTTCCGGTCGTGCTGGAGGTCGGCGAGCAGCTCGCCTCGCTCGACATCGACGAGTGGTCGCTCCCCGACCCCGACGGCCGGCTCGGCGCAACGGCCGCGCGCAAGCTCGGAGGCGGCGCACCCGCCTCGGCGATCGTGTATGCCGCCATCGGCGACACGGGCGCGGCCGCCCCGCTCCTGGGCGCGCTCTCCCCGCTCGACGCCGCCCGCACCGTCGCCGTCGTCGGCTTCGGCGGGGGACGCGCCACCGGCATCGTCATCAACGCGGATGGCCCCGTGCGCGGCGCGGCGACCGTCGGAGACGCGTGGGCCGGCGGTCAGTCGATCTCGTACGCCGAGGCGCTGCGCGCCCGCGGGCAGCTCCAGGCCACCGGAGAGACCATCCCGATGGGGGTTCCACCCGAGAGCGCGCTGTTCGTGCGGGGCGCAGAGGAGATGCTCGGGCTCCTTGGGGCCCGGTGCGTCGACTGCGGCACCATCAACACGCCACCGACGATCCATCCGTACTGCATCAGCTGCGGCAGCACGAAGTTCGTGCTGGTCTCGCTGGCCCGACGGGGCGTCGTGCACACGTTCGTCGTCAACCACACGATGCCGCCTCCGTTCGAGGCGCCGTTGCCGCTGGCCGTGATCGACCTGGCGGACGGCGCGCGCGTGATGCTGCAGGTGATCGGCGACGGGAGCGACATGCGGATCGGCGCCGAGGTCGAGCTGGTACTGCGCCGGTACGCCTTCGAACGGGGCGTGCCCGTCTACGGGTTCAAAGCGCGCGTCGTCGACGCGACCGGCGAAACCGAATCGAGCGAGGAGTAGCGGAGCACGCCATGGGTTGGAATCGCGTAGCCGTGGCCGGCGCCGGCCTCATCAAGTTCGGTGAGCTGTTCGAGCAGAGCTACGAGCAGATGGCGGCGGGGGCGTTCCAGGCCGCGGTTGCCAACGTCGACCGTGGCGTCGAACCCGAGCAGATCGACGCTGTGTTCGTCGCCACCCAGCGAGGGACGCTCTGGGGCCAGGAAGGGATCGGCGGGAACACGGTGCCGAGCGCCATCGGCCTCGCCGGCGTCCCGTGCACGCGCATCGAGAACGCCTGCCCGTCCGGCTCGGATGCGTTCCGCGTCGGCGCCATGGCCGTAGCGAGCGGGGTGCACGACGTCGTTCTCGTCATCGGGGTCGAGAAGATGCGCGACAAGTCGACCGAGGAAGGCTTGCTGTCACGGGCGGCTGCCGGGCATCCGATCCTGACCCGGGGTGAGACGGCACCGGTGCTGTTCGCGCCGTTCGCAACCCGCCACATGAACGACTACGGAACGACGCGCGAGATGCTCGCCTCCGTCGCGGTGAAGAACCACCACAACGGCGCCCGCGACCCGTACGCACACTTCCAGAACGAGATCACGGTCGAGAACGTCCTCGACTCGCCGCCCGTGTGTCATCCGCTGCACCTGCTCGACTGCTGCCCGCAGACCGACGGCGCCGCGGCCACCATCCTCGTCAATGCCGATCGTGCCGCCGAGTTCACCGACAAGCCCGTGTACGTCGCCGGCTTCGGCGTCGCCACCGACCATCCGTACCTGCACGAGAAGCAGAGCTTCACCGGCCTCAGGGCCACGACCATGGCGAGCGAGCGGGCGTACCGGATGGCGGGCGTCGACCCGAGTCAGATCGACTCGGCCGAGGTGCACGACTGCTTCACCATCACCGAGATCCTCGACGTCGAAGATCTCGGCTTCTTCGACAAGGGCAAGGGCGGCGTGGCTTCGCTCGAGGGCGAGACCTCGCTCACCGGCCGCATCCCGATCAACACCTCGGGTGGTCTCCTGGCGAAGGGGCACCCGATCGGCGCCACCGGCGTCGCCCAGCTCACCGAGTGCTGGTGGCAGCTGCGGGGCGAGGCAGGCGAGCGGCAGGTCGAGATGCGCAACGGGTACGCGCTCCAGCACAACGTCGGCGGTCGTGGCTCGGGCGTCTCCGTCGTCAACATCCTCACGACCAACCGGTAGGCGGCCGGTGCTGCGCGTCGAGACCGGCGCCGACCACGTCTGCCGCGTCACCCTCGAACGCCCCGAGGCGAAGAACGCACTGACCGTCGAGATGCGCGACCAGCTCGTCGAGGCCGTCCGGGCCGCCCGCGCCGACGCCGACGTGCGCGCGCTCCTGATCACCGGGACGGGTGACGCCTTCTGCGCCGGCATGGACCTCGGGGCATCGACGGTCGCCCAGGCCGGCCGCGAAGGCTTCGACACGCGTGCTACCGCCGAGGCGCTGCGCGTCGGCGTGCAGGCGTTCATCCGCGAGCTGTGGGAGCTCGACAAACCGACGGTGGCGGCGGTCAACGGCGTGGCCGTCGGCCCCGGCGCCCACCTCGCCCTCGCGTGCGACTTCGTGCTCGTGCACGACGCCACCCGCTTCCTGTGGTCGTTCCAACGCTGGGGCCTCGTCGTCGACGCCGGCGGCGCGTACCTGCTCCCCCGCATCGTCGGCCTCCCCCGCGCCAAGGCCATGGTGATGCTCGGCGAAGGATGCACCGGCCCTGACGCGGTCGACCTCGGCCTTGCGTACCGATGCCTCGAGCCCGACGAGCTCGCGGCCGAGGCGTCGGCGCTGGCGGCGCGCCTCGCCGCCGGACCCACCCGCGCGCTGGGGCTCTCGAAGCGCCTGCTGAACGAGAGCTTCGAGACCGATCTCGCGGACTCGCTCGAGCGCGAGGCCGCGTACCAGTCGCTCGCGACGACCTCGGGCGACCTCGTCGAGGGCATGGCCGCGTTCAAGGAACGACGCGACCCGCGGTTCACGGGACGATAGGCGTGCAGCTCGCGTGGGGTCCCGAGGAAGAAGCGTTCCGCGCCGAGCTCGTCGCGTTCCTCGACGAGCACGTGCCGCACGAGGCCGACG
>DASYQJ010000007.1:0-3318 GCA_036005605.1 Acidimicrobiia bacterium | reverse complement strand
CCGCCCGACGGACCTTGAGTCCATGGCCTGGGCATTTGATCTGTCGTCCTACGACGAGGTGAAGGACCACGCCGCGGCGATCCTCGAGCGCCTGCGCGAGGGTTCGATGCCGTGTGACGGCGAGTGGCCCGAGGAGCAGGTAGAGCGGTTCCAACGCTGGACCGAGACCGGAATGCTCGAGTAACGGTCCACGTACCGCCGACTGACCTACGTGGCGCGCACCTCGCCCACGAGGACTTGACGACCTGACGAGGTCTGATCGTTGTCCGTGGCCTCGATCGTCACGGTGAGGGTCGGGAAGTCCTTGGGGGAGAGGCCGGACCAGAGCGTGACGCGCCCGTCGCTGGAACTGAACGTCCCGATCGGCACGAGTGCGCCCGCTGCGTTCTTCAACCACGCCTGGTAGTACTCGCCGCTCCGCAGGTCGGGGAGACCGTTGGCGTCGAGTGTGATCCGGAAGCCGGCGTCGTTACGTGTGATGTCGGCAGAGGCCTGGGCGCCCGGCGCCGATGCGGTCGCACGGAGTTGCGCCTCGTAGTCGGGACTCGTACCGCCTCGTGTCACCAACACGGTCGCGACGACGGTTGCGATCACTGCCGCGGCCGCCAATGCCGAAGCGAGCACTCGTCGTCGCCGGCGCCTCGCCTCACTACGCGCGGGAGGCGTCCGCGAGGTTGTCGTGGTCGGCTCGGCATCGGCGACGGCGCGCACGACTGCGTCCTCGAGGCCGGCGCGCGGTTCGGCCCACGTCGAGGAGTCGCCGAGGACGTCCGCCAGCAGCGAGAGCTCGGCGGCCTCCTGCGGTTCGAGCGCGCCGACGCGGGCATCGGCGAGCAGCTTCTCCCGTTCCTCGTTCGTCGGCCGGTCAGCCATGAGGCACCTCCCGGAGGTGGCCCAGCAGCGAAGCGAGTTTTCGGTGCGCCCGGTGTGATCTCGACTTCACCGTTCCCAATGCGATGCCGAGCTCCTCGGAGATCTCGTTGTGCGTCAGACCGTCGAGGTGTTGCAAGCGGACGATCGTTGCTTCGTCGCGTGGAAGTGTGTCGATTGCACGCCGCACGTGCCATACGGCGTCGAGCGCATCAATGTCGGGAGGCAGGCTCACCAGTGCCGGGTCGTCCGCGGCGACATCGTTGAGCGCGCTCGCCGGTCTGCGTGCCTCGCGGCGGTAGACGTCGATCGCAGTGCGCTTCGCGATCGTCGCCAGCCATGGCGCTGGGTCGCGGTCGACGTCGATCCGGTCGGCCGCCTGCCAGGCGCGTACGAAGGTCTGTTGCGCGGCCTCTTCGGCGAGCTCGTGGCGGCCGAGCACACGGTGCGCCACCGAGTACACGAGGCGCCCGTACTCGCGATACAGCGCTCGTATGCCGCCGGCTTCACCTCGCCGAAACGCGGCGAGCTGGGCCTGATCCACGCGTGGAGACGCTACGACGGACGCCGTGGCAGCCGGGCGCGCCGCGTGGGTTCGGCGGCTGCCGGCAGCTCTGTGGGTGAGCACGCAGGCATCCAACGACTGGGTGGGCATGGACTGCTTCTCGACTCGATCGACATCTCAGGCATCGGGACTCATTGTCGGTACGCCGCCAACGTCCGATTCGGTTCGCGCTTTTTCGACCGGCTGTGCTGCTGCACCCGAAGGACGCGACACGGCATCGCGAACCGCATCGAGGGTCCGCGGCGTACCGACGATGAACGATCCCCCCAAGTCAGGAGTCAATCAATGCTCACAACGATCTCACTGCGCACGCGCGTGCTCGTGGGTGCGACCGCCGCCCTCGCCGCGACTGCCCTGATCCTCGTGATCGGAGCGTCGGCAGCGATCGCGGCCGGTCCCAACACGAGCTTCGCTTTCAACGCGCGCGGCGTCGGAGGTGCGGTCGCCTTGACGGGCGGCGGCACCTTTGGTTCATCCACCCAGCCCGCCCACTCGGGAGGGGGCTTCAGCTGCACCTCACCGGTGAGCAGTGGCCCGCTCGCCGGATGTCAGACGGGAGAGGGCGTCCGCTGGGACAGCGAGACTCTCTTGACCGGCACGAACTTCAAGTGCGTGGCGAACGAGGCCCTCAAGCCCGTGAGCACGAGCGCCGACACCGTCGTGCTGCACGCCGACTTCTACCGAGCCGGCGACGGAATCGACGAGTCGTTCAACGCCAACATGTTCGTCTCGACGCGCGACATCGATGACGACATCCCGGGCGTCCAGAACGTCTGGGTGCAGGGCGTCGGCTGTGCGACCGCAGCGGTGCATTTCAGCTCTTGAGACCGCCCGCAATGGAGCGGTAGCGGGAGAAACCGAAGGCGGGAGGCCAAGCAAGACCGGGCCTCCCGCCTTCCCATTGGGCCTCTGGCGCCGGGGCGGGTCGTTAAGCAGCAGCGCGATCAGCTTGGGTGTCCGCGCGCCATGCCAATGGTTCACGACTTTCCCGGTAGTGGCGGGCGAACTCCTCGCAGGCTTCCGGGTGGCTGCCGGTCGTGGCGATCCAGCCGCATGTACAGCGCGCCGACCAGCGCCGGCCGAGCGCGCCGTCCAGGCGGAACGAACTGACCCGGGCGCGATGGTCGGGTCCGGGTCCTGGCACGGGGTCCTCGTCACGCTCGGGCGGGGTCAGATCGAGCGGGCGGGGAAGCTCGAAGTAGTCGAACGCGCCGCGGGGGAGTTGCTCGAGCTGGCCGTCGGCGCGCCGCACCCAATGCTCGCCCGCATGATCCGTGAACGCGACCTCGACGCCGAGGCGCGAGTACATGCCGTTCCATCCGCCGTCGACGCACACGCGCCAGCGACCCGGCGGGATGACTCCGATCCTCACCCGGCGTCCAGCCAGCTCCGGTGACGCATCCTCGCCGCGCATCGGTCCGGAGCCGTCGATGAACACGAAGGACGCGACCGCTTCATAGACCGGTTCGTGCGAGCTGTTGAGCAACGCCACCGGTTGAGGATCCGCTTTCGGTCCCGGCCAGACCGACACCCGCTCGGCCTGGGCGCGGCGCTCCTCGGGTGTGTGCCTGCGCCGGTCGTTGCGAACCTGCCTCAAGGCGATGCATACCGACGTGACCCAGCCCGCAGCGGCGATGAACGCCAAACCTGCGACCCACCAATACCCGGGCACGGCTTAATCCTGGCCGAACGCGCCCGTCGAGCGGTGGATGTTGCCGTCAGCTCAGGGTGATCGTGCCGAGGTTCAGGCCGTCCTCGCCGTAGGCGTTCTCGGGGTCGGCACGCACCGCTTCGTCGAGGGCATGGGCGTCGTCGCCGACGAGGATGCGCCACTTCCCGGCGCGGACACCGTCGAGGATGATCGTCGCCGCCTGCTCGGCTGA
>DASYQJ010000006.1:0-2032 GCA_036005605.1 Acidimicrobiia bacterium | reverse complement strand
CTCGCCGCTCGGCCAGGCCCTGCTCGGCCACGGCCCGGGGGAGGTCGTGACGTACGAGGGACCGCGCCGCGCCTTCCAGGTCGAGGTCGTGAGCGTGCGCCCGGAAATGTGACCGCCGGATGATCGGCCTCCGTCGGTACCGGCCGCGCGTCGCGATCGTCACGGCAATCAGCTTGAGCGGCATCGCGTTCTTGACTCCGCCCGCCGCCGTTGCTGCGCAGCTGCAGCCCGATGCGTGCAAGGTGCTCACACCGGAGGAGGCGAAACGAGTCCTCGGCAAGACGCCGCATCGCGAGGCGAAGATCCGCAGCGTCCAGGGCTCGGAGTGCATCTACGCGGCCGAGAAGGACGCGAAGCGCATCGTCCGCCTCGCACTCGGCGAGTTCTCCTCCAAAGACGAAGCATCGAACGCGTACGCGAGGGCTCGCGCCAAGGCTCAGTTCGACGGACTGAAGGTCGAGAACGTGCGCGGGGTCGGGCAGCGCGCGCATTGGCTGCCGCAGACGAACAACTTCGAGCGCACCGTGCTCGGCGAACAGGTCGCGTTCGGCGAGCTGACCGTGCTCGAGGGCCGGCGCGTCTACAGCATGTTCACCGCGCCACCGTCGAAGTCGAAGGCACGCGACGCGATGAAGCGCGTTATTAGCTGACGCCGTACCCGCCGCCGCCCGGCGTGAGCAAGCGGATCACGTCACCGGCGGCCAGCTCGACGGTGCACTTGTCCGGGAGTCGTCGGGCGCGGTGCGCGTCGCCCTCGGGGAGCAGCCAGTTCTCGCCCGGCGACCCCGGCTCCCCGCCGTCGACCCCCCACGGCCGGCTGACGCGCCGCTCGGTGACGAGCGAGACCGTGGCCGGTTCCAAGACCTCGAGCTCGCGCTCGATGCCGTCGCCGCCTGGGTACGCGCCGGCGCCGCCGCTGCCGCGCCGCAACCCGTAACGGCGGACACGGATCGGCAGCGCCCGCTCGAGCGCCTCGACGGGCGTGTCGCGCGTGTTCGTCATCGCGGTGTGGACACCACTCATCCCCGCCTTCCCGGGACGGCCGCCCTGCCCGCCGCCGACGGTCTCGTAGTAGACCCAGCCGTCGCCGCCGACGAGCACGTTGTTCATCGTCCCCTGTCCCGCCGCGCCGAGACGGCCGGGGACGGCGAGCGCGAGGGCACCGAGGCACACATCGGCGACCCGCTGGCTCACCTCGACGTTGCCGGCGCCGACCGCGGCCGGTGGGCGCGCCGCGACGACGGTGCCGGGCGGAGCGATCACCTCGACGGGCCGCATCGCACCACCGTTGGCGGGGATCGACGGGTCGGTGGCCGAGCGCACGGCGAACGCGACCGCGCTGACGGTCACCGCCTCGACCGCGTTGACGTTGCCGGGTCGCTGGGCGCCGGTGCCGTTGAAGTCGAACGTGGCGCTGTCGCCGTCGACTGTGAGCGTCATGACGACCGGTGTCGGTGACTGCTGCTCTGGACGCGGACCGGCGGAGTCGAGCACGTCCTCGAAGTGGAACTGCCCGTCGGGCAACGCCGCCAGCGCGGTTCGCATGCGTCGCTCGCCGTAGTCGACGACCTCGGCGAGCGGTGCGGTCGAGGCGAGTGGGGCTGCGAGCTCGGCGAGGCGGGCGACGCCGAGTCGGTTCGCGCCGCGTTGCGCGTCGAGGTCGCCGCGCCGCTCGTCGGGCGTGCGCGAGCTGGTGACGACGACCTCGGCGACGTCCGGGGTGAGCAGGACGGGCGGGATGCGCAGGCCCTCCTGCTGGATGTCGACCGCTTCCGGCGGCATCGAGCCCGGTGCCATGCCGCCGAGGTCGGCGTGGTGGGCTCGGTTCGCGGCCCAGCCGACGATCTCGCCGTCCGCGAAGCACGGCGCCACGAGCGTCACGTCGTTCAGATGCGTACCGCCGGCGTACGGGTCGTTCAGCACCACCTGGTCGCCCGGCTCGATGCTGTCACCCAACGCATCGATGGCGGCGCGCACCGACGCCGGCATGGATCCGAGGTGCACCGGGATGTGCTCGGCCTGCACGAGGAGC
>DASYQJ010000005.1:0-1562 GCA_036005605.1 Acidimicrobiia bacterium | reverse complement strand
CGCGACGCCGGCTTCGACATGGACCTGGACGGCCGCGACGCCTACTCGATCCAGTACCAGAACGCGAACAACTCGGTCCGCGTGACCGACGAGTTCATGAAGGCCTTCGAGCAGGACCAGGACTGGAAGCTGAAGGCGGTGATCACCGACGAGACCGTCGAGACGGTCCGGGCCCGAGAGCTGATGCGCGAGATCGCCCAGGCCGCGTGGGAGTGCGCCGACCCGGGCATGCAGTACGACACCACGATCAACGAGTGGCACACGTGCCCCGCCACGGGTCGCATCAACGCGTCCAACCCGTGCTCCGAGTACATGCACCTGGACAACAGCGCGTGCAACCTGGCGTCGCTGAACCTGATGAAGTTCCTCGACGACGAGGGTACGTTCGACGTGAAGGCGTTCCGCAAGGCCGTCGAGGTCGTGTTCACGGCCCAGGAGATCATCGTGGGCCCGGCCGACTACCCGACCGAGAGGATCGGCGAGAACGCGCGGGCGTTCCGCCAGCTGGGGCTCGGGTACGCGAACCTCGGCGCGCTGCTGATGGCGCGCGGGCTCCCGTACGACTCCGACGGCGGGCGGGCGTGGGCCGGCGCGCTCACCGCCCTGATGACCGGGCAGGCGTACCGGACCAGCGCGCGGATCGCCGAGGCGATGGGGCCCTTCGAGGGTTACGAGCCGAACGCCGACGCGATGCTTCGGGTGATGCGCAAGCACCGCGCCGCCGCCGACCAGATCGACGGCGACGTCGTCCCGGAGGCCGTGCTCTCGGCCGCGAAGCAGTCGTGGGACGACGCGATCGCGTTCGGGGCCAAGCACGGGTACCGCAACTCGCAGGCGACGGTGCTCGCCCCGACCGGCACGATCGGGCTGATGATGGACTGCGACACCACCGGGATCGAGCCCGAGCTCGCGCTGGTCAAGACGAAGAAGCTCGTTGGCGGCGGGACGATGCAGTTCGTGAACCAGACCGTGCCGCGTGCGCTCGGGCGGCTCGGGTACGACCCGGCGCAGGTCGATGACATCGTCGCCTACATCGCCGAGCACAACTCGGTGGAGGACGCGCCGCATCTGCGCCAGGAGCACGCGGCGGTGTTCGACACGGCGATGGGCGCCCAGCCGATCCACTACATGGGCCACGTGCGGATGATGGCGGCGGCCCAGCCGTTCATCTCGGGCGCGATCAGCAAGACGGTCAACATGCCCGAGCACGTCACCGTCGAGGAGGTCGAGCAGCTGTTCGTCGAGTCCTGGAAGCTCGGCCTGAAGGCCGTCGCGATCTACCGGGACAACTGCAAGGTCGCGCAGCCGCTGTCGGCGGACAAGAAGAAGAGCGCCGTGGCCCCCGAGCCGGGCGAGCTCGCGACCCCGGTGCGCAAGCGCCTGCCGCAGAGCCGCCCGTCGATCACGACGAAGTTCGAGGTCGGCGACGCCGAGGGCTACATCACGGCCAGCTCGTACCCCGACGACGGGATCGGCGAGATCTTCCTGAAGTCCTCCAAGCAGGGCTCGACGCTGGCGGGGATCACCGACGCGTTCTCGATCGCGGTCTCGATCGGCCTGCA
>DASYQJ010000004.1:0-19839 GCA_036005605.1 Acidimicrobiia bacterium | reverse complement strand
CCCGACGTCGTCACCCACGACCCGATCATCCTCGACGCGCCGACCGGGCCCGACTCGATCCGCGGCGGCATCGAGATGATCCGCAAGGCGTTCCCCGACTTCCACGTCGAGGTGCTCGACCAGCTCGCCGAGGGCGATCGGGTCGCATCGCTCCTGCTGATGAGCGGCACCAACACCGGCGACTATCGCCGCGGCGGTGCGACGCACAAGAAGGGAACGATGCGTGCGTTCTTCCTCTGGCGGATCGCCGACGGGCGCCTCGCCGAGAGCTGGGGCATGGCGGACCGTTTCCAGTTCCTCCAGCAGCTCGGCATCGTCCCCTCCGACGACGAGCTCGCCGCGCGGACACGCAAGGAAGGTTGACCGCCGGCGCGCTACTCGCTCTGCCAGGAGGGGATGTGCTCCGGCCCCTCGACCAGCGGCGGGACCTCGTGGGGGGTGCGCGCGGGATGTTCGCGGTACTGCAGCGGGTGTTGCATCACCGCCTCACCGCCCGGACCGTCGGCGACGGTGCCGCGTGCACGGAAGACGTCGGCACGCACCATCTCGTGTTGCGACAGGATCGGTGAGGCGGGCACGCCGGCAGACGCGAGCTCGCGCACGACGTCGTCCCGGTCTCGCTCGGCGATCGCCTTCGCGATGCGTTCGGTGAGCGAGTTGCCGAGCGCGAGACGCTCCGGGAAGGTCAACGCCGCCGCGTCGTCGAGACCGAGCGTACGCGTGAGGCCGGTCCAGAAGTGGTCCTCGCTGATCACTCCGAGCGCGACCCAGCCGCCGTCGGCCGTCTGGAACGTTCCGTAACCTGCGACCTGACCACCGACCGCCTGCCCATCGGGCAGCGTGAGGGGCGGGACCGCTCCGGTCCAGCTGGCAAGCACGTCCGTCATCGACACGTCGATCGACTCCCCTTCGCCGGTGCGCGACCGCTGCACGAGCGCCGCGCACACGGCGAACGCCGCGTACGCGCCGCCGGCGAGATCGGCGATCGGTGGTCGGGGCACGACCGGCTCCTCGTCGGGACTGCGCGGCTCCAGCGTCGCCGCCCACGACTGGTAGTTGATGTCGTGCCCGGGATGCTCGGCGAGTGGTCCGTGCTGTCCGTACCCGGAGATCGAGCAGTACACGACGTTCGGGTTCATTCGCCGCACACCCTCGTCGTCCACACCGAGACCGCGCACCACACCGGGCCGGAACCCTTCGACGACGACGTCGGCCTCCGCCGCTGCCTCGAGCACCGCCGTCTTCCCCGCGGTGTCCTTCAGGTCCACGGCCGCACTGCGCTTCCCCGCGTTGAGGACCGCGAAGAGCGTCGGGAAAACGCGCATCGGGTCACCGCCGGGCGGCTCGATCTTCACGACATCTGCACCCAGCTCAACGAGGAGCTGGGTCGCGTACGGCCCCGGTCGCCAGATGCTGAGATCGAGGACGCGCACGCTGGTCAGGAGACCGCGTTGCTCGCTGTTGGGCACAGCCGACACGATAAGCGCAACCGAGCGCAACCATGCAGGCTCGAGGCGAGGCGTTAGCGTTGCGCCGGTGCGAGCCGTGCGGGTGCCCATGAGCCGGCTCGCCGCCTTCGGACTCGTCGCCGCGTCCATCGCTGCGACCTCGGTGATCGTGCTGGCCGAACCGTCGTTGGGGCCGTACGCGATCCTCGGGGTGCTCGTCGTCGCGTTCGGCGCGCTCGCGCTCGTACTGGCGCTGGGCTCGCTCCGCCGGTGGCTCGGAGTCGGCACCGTGCTCGCGCTCAGCGGCGGTCTGCTGCTCGGATCCGCGCTCGCCCCCGCGCACTCCAGCGACGACGTATGGGCATACGGGATGTACGGGCGCATCATCGTCGACCACCACGACAACCCGTACGTGCATCCCCCGTCCGACTACCCGGACGACCCGCTGTTCGAGCACGTGAACCCGTACTGGGCGAAGACGACCGCCCGCTACGGTCCCGTGTTCATCGGCATCACCGCCGGGGTGGCAGCCGTCGCGGGCGACCATCCTCTGCCGACGCGCATCGCATACCAGATGATCGCGGCGCTCGCCGTGTTCATCGCGCTCGTGCTGATCGCACGGCGCGTGCGCAACGCGGCCGCGGTCGCGATCGTCGGGCTCAATCCGGTGACCGCCTACATGGTCGTGAACGCCGGGCACAACGACGCCCTCGTCGGGCTCGGCGTCCTCGTCGGCGTACTCCTCGCGAGCCGCGAGAAACATACGACGGCGACGCTCGCGTTCACCGCCGCCGCGCTGGTCAAGGCGACGGCCGGCCTCGCGCTGCTCGCGTACCTCGCGTGGCTCGCCTACCGGCGCGGGCCCCGAGCCCTCGTACGCCCCGTGGGCGTGGCGGTCGCCGTGACCGTGCCGATGCTGCTGCTCGCCGGCTTCCGCGACGTCGTCAACCCGGTGCTCGAGGCGCGCGAGACAATCCTGCCGCACTCGCCCTGGAACATGGCCGCGCCAGGCGGGATCCGGAAGGCGTTCGGATACGGCTACGAGGAGCTCGGATCGCAAGCCCATCTGTCGACGTACGCGCTGATCGCCGTTCTCGCCGTCGCCGCCGTCTTCGTCCTCAGCCGGATCAAGGAGCCCGCGCCCCTGTTCCTGGCTGCGGGCGCATTGCTCGCCTACCTCTTCGCTTCCGTGTACACCGCGCCGTGGTTCGCGGCGTGGGTGCTCCCGCTGCTCGCGTTGCGCTGGCGATGGCGCATCGGCGTGTATGCGATGGCGTTCTTCGCCGTGGTGATGATCGACGACCGGTTCGGCAACGCTGTCTTCCCCCAGGTGTTCCTGCGACAGCACACCTTCCAGGTTCTGCTCGCGAACTGGATCAACACGCTCGCGATGCTCGCCGCGATCGGCGGCGTCGCCGTGCTCCTGTGGTACCGGCGGACGGGTTCGTCACCAGGGGAGGCGGACGAGCCCGACGAGCGATCGGAGCCGCGGGCGGCCGCGCCGGCGTGAGCCGAAACGAGGCGGTACGGGTCGCGGTCGTCGGGCACGTCGAGTGGATCGAGTTCGCCCGGGTCGAGCGCGTGCCCGCCGCGGGCGAGATCGTGCACGCGCTCGACACCTGGGAGGAGCCGGGAGGCGGCGGCGCGGTCGTTGCGGTCCAATTGGCCCGACTCGCGGGCGAGTGCCTGTTCCTCACCGCGCTCGGCGACGACGAACTCGGGCATCGAGCCCAGCGCGAGTTGACGGCGCTGGGCGTGCGGGTCGAGGTTGCGTGGCGCCGGCAGCCGCAGCGGCGTGCGTTCGTCTACACGGACGCGAGCGCCGAGCGCACCATCACGGTGATGGGCGAGCGCGTCGGGCCGCACGGCGACGATCCGCTGCCGTGGTCAGAGCTCGACGGCATGGACGGCGTCTACTTCACCGCCGGCGATGCGCAGGCCGTGCGGGCCTCGAGGGCGGCGCGCACGCTGGTGTCGACGGCGCGCGCGATCCCTCCCCTGGCGGAATCCGGGGTCCAGATCGACATGCTCGTGTCGAGCAGTCGGGACGCCGGCGAGCGCTACACACCCGGCGACATCGAGCCCCCTCCACGCCTGATCGCGCGCACGGCCGGCGCCGGGGGCGGGTGGGTCGAGGCGCCCGACGGCACGAGGACCGACTGGACCGCCGCCCCACTCCCCGGGCAGCCGGTCGACGCCTACGGCGCGGGCGACTCTTTCGCCGCCGGCCTGACGTACGGGCTCGCGGCGGGCCGCTCCCCCGACGAAGCCCTCGCGATCGGAGCGCGGTGTGGCGCGGCATGCGTGACGGGCCGCGGCCCGTACGCGGGTCAAATCCGCGGCAACGGGTGACGGCGGCGCGCCTCGGCCAGGATGCCGGCCACGACGACGAGAGTGAGCACCGCGATCTGCGACTCGGATGAGATCTCGAGCCCGATGACGACGGTGGGCACGGCCGCGACCGCGACCGAAAGCCGAAGCCCGATCGGCCCCGTGCGCAGCACCGCACGCAGCGCCACCAGCCCGAGCACGTACGTGGCCACACCGGCGGCCAGGAACCAGGCGGCCGCGGCGGTCGCCGGCTCGTCGTAGTTGACGATTGCCTCCTTCATCCCGGCCGCGAAGACGATGATCCCGCCGAGCACCGGCAGGAACGCGTACCCGAACGCGAACAACCCCAGCCACGGGTTCCGCGCTTCAGGGGCGGCGTCCAGCGCCCGCTCGGCCCGCTCATCTTCTCCGTCGAAGTACAACCACCACAGGGCCGCCGCCAGTGCCAGCCCGAGGACGGCGGTCACGGCCAGGCCCGTTGACAGGTCGTGTCCTTGCACGCCGATCCCGACCGCGACGACGGACTCCCCCAACGCGATCAGGACGATGAGACCGTGGCGCTCGACGAAGTGCTTGGCGCGGAGGCGAAACCCTCCGACCGCGGTCACGGCCGGCGAGGCCCAGTGCAGCACGAACGCGGCCGACCACAGCGCCCATTGCACGCCACCGCTCGTGAAGCCGGCGACGAGGAGGAGCGCGGCGGTGATCGTGTTGAACGGGCCCAACCGGAACATCGCCCGGACTGCGCTCTCCTCGCTCGAGCGCAGGAACAGCCCCGTGTGCACGAAGGTCACGACCAGATACCCGATCCCGAACGCCACGCCCGAGTCCCCGAACGCGTCGGGGATGGCCAGAGCGACGATCAGGAACCCGGCCATTCCCACGAGCATGAGCAAGCGCAGGACGGACTCGCGCGGCGGCACTGCATTCGTGAGCCAGGCGTACCCGCCGTACATCCACCAGACGTTGCCGAAGATCAGCGCCACCCGGACGACGCCGACACCATTGGGCTCTGCGACGAGCAGGCTCGTCAGCTGCGTGATCGTGAAGACGAAGACGAGGTCGAAGAAGAGCTCGATCGTCGAGACGCGTATGTCGTCGTCCGCGCTCACTCGAATGGCGGGCCGGGCCGGCGGTGGGTCAGTGGCGCGACGCGCTCAAGCCGGGAACGGCTCGAGACCCAGCCGTTGACGCACCTCGGGACGGCGCAACGGGGGAAGCGTCTTCGGCGGTTGACGCCGAGCCGGGACCTCGGCAAGCAACTCCTCGGTGATCGATGCCACCTCGAGCGCCGCTTCCTCCATCCGGCCGGCGAACGCCGCGCTCGGCTTGGCGATACCGCTGACCTTGCGGATGTACTGCCTGGCGGCGGCTTCGATCTCTTCACGTGTCGCGGGAGGCTCGAGCCCGCGCAGCTCGGTGATGTTTCGGCACATGCCTGGCAGCCTACGTCCGCTCCACGGCCCGGCATGACCGGTCGCGCGCACCGCTCAGCCGCTCTCCTTGAGCTCGGTGGCGAGGCGGCCGGCTTCGGCGAGATCCGTGGCGGCGGCCGCCGCGATGCGCCGGGCGGCCTCGGGTGCGTACTCCTCGCCGTAGACCGCGCCCGGCCGGTAGGGCGCCTCGAGGAGTGCGATCGTCGCCCAGCCACCGAGGTCGACCGGCTCGAAGCCGGCGTCCCGGACGAGCGTCGCCGCGACCTCCTTGGCGGCTTCGTCCTCTCCGCCGAAGAACATGGCGACGGGCTTGGCGTGGCGGCCGTCGCCCACCTCGGCCTGGAAACCCGAGGTGTAGGTGTTGAACGCCTTCACCAGCCGGCGCGTCGCGAAGCGTTGCGCGTTGTACTCGCTGGAAGACACGCCGCCGGGCGCGCCGACGGACCCGTCGGCGCCGTACGGGTTGGTCGTGTCGATGAGCGGCTTGTCGCCGGCGTGCATGTCGGCTGCGACCGCGTCCAGCGTCGGCCAGGGAGCCGAGACGACGATCACGTCGCCGTGGTCGACGGCCTCACCCACCGAGCCCGACCGGGCGCCGATCGCGTCGGCCATCGCGGCGAGCTCGGCGCGGTCGCGCTTGAAGCTGAGGAGCACGTCGTGTCCCCGCCGAGCCCATTGGGTGGCGAGATTGCCCCCGATCCGTCCCGCGCCGACGATCCCGATCTTCATGCTTCGGCGCTCCTCCCCGACGCGCTCGAGGTGATGACCGGGATGATCTGCGCGTTGAAGTCGTCGGTGGCCGGCACGGCACAATGAACCGACCACGCTGCCGAGGTATTCCAAGGAGGAACATGGCCCGAGAGGACTTTCCCGCGCCCGAGCACGACTTCCTGCTCACGCACTTCCTCGTGGTCTCGGACATGGACCGGTCGCGCGAGTTCTACCGGTCCATGCTGGGGGGCACGGTGGTCAACGAACGGAGCCCGGTGATCATGCGGGTCGCCAACTCGTGGCTGATCTTGAACGAAGGGGGCGGGCCGACCGACGACAAGCCCGACGTCATCCTCGAGACGCCGCCCGATCCGAACCGCACCAGCGCGTTCCTCAACATCCGCGTCGCCGCCATCGCAGCCGTCTACGACGACTGGCGCCGCAAGGGTATCGAGTTCCTCACCGAGCCCAAGGATCACGGGCGCGAGATCCGCGCGTACGTGCGCGACCCCGACGGGCATCTCATCGAGGTCGGTCAGTCCACCGGCATCCTCGACCAGTCGTAATCAGTCGGCCGACAACCTCGCGCGACGACCGCGTGTCAGGTGCCGGTGCACATCCCCACTTTGTCCGTCTTGTAGGTCCCGTCGGCGCAGCGCACGTCGGGGTTGTCGTGCGAGAACACACCCAGCGGGCTCTCCCACGACGGCACGACCCAGGCGTGCACCATGTACCCCGTCGTCTTCAACAGGTTGCCCTGGACGCCCGCACATTGCGCCGCCGTCACGTCCTGATCCGCCGGGAACGGCACCTCGAGGCCGCCGGGACCGTTCTTGATGCACACGTTGCTGTGCCGGTGCCAGTGGTCGTTCGGCCCCGCGAAGCCCTCCGGCGGGGCCTGGCCCATGCCGTAGTACATGAGGCCGATGACCTGCGACGTCGGACTCGTGCCGTCGTAGATGAGCGAGATCGGCTTGGTCGGGTCGAAGGCCCCCTGGCCGGTCATGCCCCCGTAGGTGATGTAGTGCGCCCCGCTCCCAGGGGCGAAGCCGCCGGCGATGCGGTAGCCAGCCGCGGTTGCGTCCGCGACCGTCGGGTAGCGAAGAGCGAAGTCCCGGGCTTCCGAGAGTTGTGTCTTCAGCGTGGCGCGCGTCGTGGCATCGAGCGGTTGGTTGGGTTGCGATTCCTCCTTCACGTCCTCCGCCTTGACGCCCTTCACCGCCTGGCCGTTCAGCGTGGTCACGCCGTGCTGATGACCTGATGCGGCCGTGCTGTGCGTGTCGCTCCCGGAGGCCGCGTGATCGTCGTGCGACGAGGCCAGCGCGGGAGTGAACGCGAGCGACGAGATCACCGCGACACCGAGCCCCGCGATTCCGACGACAGGGACGGCGACCGCGGGACGCAGCTTGCGCTGCGCAACCTCAGGCCGAACGAGCACTGCAAGCGCCAGCGCGACGATTCCGAGCTCGCACACGGAGGAGAGTGCGTCTGACCAACCGACGGCCTCGGGCGTCCAGGCGTCGGGGCCGATCGGCACCCCCCACACCCGGGACACCGCCCACACCCCGAGGATGCCGGCGTTCAGCAGCGCGCCGGCAGCCAGTAGCCACCGCGTCGGCCTCACCACCACCGCGACGGCCCACGACAACTGGAGCCACGCGACCACGGCGAAGAACGTGCCGTGGGCCCACGACAGGTCGTAGTGCTCACCGCTCACCGCGAAGTGGATCACTCCCGCCCCGAGCGACAAGGCTGCAAGGAGCCAACGCAGGTAGCGACCGACCGTGCGCTCGTTCGTCGTCATGGTTCCCCCCGCGACGTCAATCGTGCACCGTGCTCCGGTCCGGGAGGATCGTTGCCCTGCGCTCGCAGGGCGTCAACTGCTCGTTCAGGACATTCTCAGGACTGGCGGCGAAACTGGCCGAAATGCGAATCCTCGTGGTGGACGACGAGCCGGCCGTTCGCCGGTCGGTGCGCAGCGCCCTCACGTTGGAGGGCTACGAAGTGCGACTCGCGCGCGAGGGAGCCGAAGCGCTCGACGTCTTGGCGTCCGAGCACGTCGACGCCGTCGTGCTCGACCTCCTGATGCCGGGGGTCGACGGGCTCGAGGTGTGCCGGCGGCTGCGCGCTGACGGCGATCCGACCCCCGTCCTGATGCTCACGGTGCGAAACCTCGTCTCGGACCGGGTCGCCGGTCTCGATGCCGGCGCCGACGACTACCTCACCAAGCCGTTCTCCCTCGAAGAGCTTCTTGCCCGGATGCGCGCCCTCCTGCGGCGAGCGTCAGGCACGAGCGAGGTCCTCCGCTTCGCCGATCTGAGCCTCGATGTCGACACGCGGGAGGCGCACCGGGGCGGCCGTCTCATCAGGCTGACGCCTACCGAGTTCTTCCTACTGGAGCTCCTGCTCCGATACCCGCGTCGCGTCTTAACCCGCGAGTTCATCTTCGACCGCGTCTGGGGCTACGGAACCAAGCCGACATCGAACTCCTTGGAGGTATACGTGGGCTACCTGCGGCGCAAAACCGAAGAGGCCAACGAACCCCGCCTCGTCCACACCGTTCACCGCGTCGGTTACGTGCTTCGCGAGCAATGAGCTTCCGCGTCCGCCTCACCCTGCTGTGTGTGCTCGCAGTGGCCGTCACCGTCGTCCTGGCCGCGGTGGTCTCGTACTTCGCCGTCAGCAACCGGCTGCACGACCAGGTCGACGACTCCGTGCGCGCCGACGCCACCAGGCTCGCCAAGCTCCAGAACCCCGAGATCGCGCTGCCCTACTTCGATCTGCCGACGCCGAACGCGCGCGATTACTTGCGCGTTACCTTCGCCGACGGTCGCAGCCAGGTCCCGCAGAACCAGCCCACCGCGATTCCCCTGAGTCGCGACGACGTTGCGATCGCGCAAGGCATCCGTCAGTTCGAGCTCCGGGACGCCAACGTGAACGGTCGGCACCTTCGCATCGCCAGCGCCGCCGCCCGGGACGGACGATCGGTCCAGTTCGCTCAGGACGTCGACGACGTCGACGACACGATCGCGGACCTGCGAACCACCTTGCTGGTCGTCGGCGGGTTGAGCATCTGCCTCGCCGCACTGCTCGCGCTCTTCGTCGCCCGTGCCAGTCTGCGACCGGTCGCGAGGCTGACGCGGGCGGCGGAACGCGTGGCGACGACCCAGGACCTCGCCGCGTCGATCGACGTCCGCCGTCGCGACGAGCTCGGTCGCCTCGCGTCCAGCCTCAACGCGATGCTGGCGGCGCTGGACATGTCGCGGGAGCAGCAACGCGAGCTCATCCGAGACGCGAGCCACGAGTTGCAGACGCCCCTGACGAGTCTGCGCACGAACGTCGAGGTGCTGGCGGGCCGTCCGAGCATGCCGGAAGGCGAGCGTCGGCGGTTGCTCGCCGACGTCTCCCAACAGGTGGCGGAGCTGACCGCTTTGATGGACAACCTCGTCGAGCTCGCCCGCGACACGGATACACCGACCGAGGAGACCACCGAGATCGACCTCGATCGACTGGTGACCGCCGCCGTCGACCGGGCCCGCTTGCGGGCGCCGGATGTGATCATCGAGCTCGACCTGGAGCCCGCGCGCATGGAAGGCCGGCGACAGCAACTCGAGCGTGCGATCGTCAACGTGCTCGACAACGCGTGCAAGTGGAGCCCGCCCGGCGAGCGAGTCCAAGTCGGACTGCACGACGGGACGATCACCGTTCGGGATCATGGCCCCGGGATCGACGCCGAGGACCTCCCTCGTGTCTTCGACCGCTTCTACCGGGCGCCGGCAGCGCGGGCGATGCCGGGTTCAGGGCTGGGTCTCGCGATCGTGCGTCGGGTGATCGACGGTCACGGGGGCAGCATCGTCGTCGAGTCCCCTCCCGGCGCCGGAACGATCGTGCGCATCCATCTCCCGACCGCCGGCGTCGACTACGGCCCCTTCGACCCGAGGCGTGGGCAGGTCATCGGGTCTGGAGCAGGCCCGCGTTCCTGAGCTGCCCGGAGAGCCATCGCCACACCACCTTGGAGCCCTCCGGCGAGAGGTGCGTGCCGTCCGGGTCCCGAGCCGTCACGCCGGCCACGGTTGGCGAGTACTCGCCCTTGGGACACAGAAAGCCGTGGAGGTCCACGAGCGAGACGCGGGCCGGGTGGGTCTTGGCATAGGTGCGCAGCACGTCGTTGAGGTCGTGGACGCGAGCCGCGTCCGAGCGTTCTGGAAAGCCTCCGAGGCCGCTGTCGGGCTGCGCGAAGCACGGTGCAGTCATCAGGACGACCCGGCCCCCGCGCGCGCTCAACACCTCGGTTGCGGTATCGAGCTGATGCGTCATGTACACGACCCAGGCGTCGGTGCCGACCGGCAGGATGTCGCCGTCGATCCGGTGGTCCACCACGTCCCAGGCGCCGACCATCACGACCGCGACCGATGGTTGGTACTCGTCGACGGTCTTGCGCCATCGCAGCGGCCAGCCGGTGCACTCGTCGCTCGTCGGGAGGTCGTTGCCTTCGCTGTGTACCGTCCCGCCGGTGAGCCCGCACCCGAGCGTGGCCTCGGTGCGGATCTGCACCCCCCGCGCGTCCCGCTTCGGATCGAGCCAGTAGCCCAGCGTGAGCGCGACGGAGTCGCCGGCGATCAGCACTCTTGGCACGGCAACCTGATGGAGACGGGTGACGGGGGTCGGGGCCGACGCCCGCCCCGCTGCACGTTCGAGATCGCTGACCGTGGACACGGTCCGCCCCGTCGAAAGGGCCACCGCGACGATTGCCACGGCTGCTGTGGCGCCGAGGCACGACGCGAGCGCGGTCGTGCGCGGCCGGCTCATGGTGCGGTGACGGATGGGCTGCTCGACCAGACGGTACGAGGCCAGCGCGAGGGCGAAGGTGATCGCAAGCCGGACGACGAGCAGCTGGGCGCCGTCGAGGCCGGTCCGCCCCGGGGTCACGTACACGTAGACCGGCCAGTGCCACAGATACAGCCCGTACGAGATCCACCCGACGGCGCGAAGGGGTGCGATGGAGAGCACCGGCCCGAGGATCGGCGAGTACGGCCGGGTCGCGGCGGCGATGAGCGCTGCGACCGCCAGTCCCTCGACCAGGAAGCCACCCGTGTACAGCCACGTCGAGGTGTCGGCGACGTGCGTCCAGAGCCAGCCCAGGTACACGACGGCGAGGATCCCGGCGCACTCGAGCCCGATCACGCTCGCTGCGTCGCTCGCGGGTCGTGGCCGTCGCCGGCGCGAACGTTGCCGCGGACGCGCCAGAAGTAGCGCGAGCGCCGCACCGAGGAGCAGGGCCTGGGCGCGCGTGTCGGTCCCGTAGTACACGCGTGACGGGTCGCCGCCGGGGTCGAAGAGCGCCGCCATGAGCACTGCCGACGCGATCGCGAGCGCGGTCGTGACGCCGATCACCGCCCACCGGCGACCGGAGGTCACCCGCAGCACGAGCACGAGCGCGACGGGCCACACGAGATACCACTGCTCCTCGATCCCGAGCGACCAGGTGTGTCGCAGCGGGGATGGCGTCGAGAGCTGGGCGAAGTACGACGACTCGAACAGCTGGCGCCAGTTGGCGACGTACAGCAGGGAGCCGAACGTGTCGCCGCGGATCCGCTCGAGCTCGTCCGGGCGGGCGACGAACAACGCGTACGCGCCGACGGCGATGACGACCAGGACGAGCGCGGGAAGCAACCGCCGCGCCCGGCGCGCCCAGAACGCCCGGAAGTCGATGCGGCCGCGCTTCTGCCACTCATCGACGAGGAG
Organism: Acidimicrobiia bacterium; assembly: GCA_036005605.1. Lineage (GTDB taxonomy): Bacteria > Actinomycetota > Acidimicrobiia > IMCC26256 > JACDBD01 > JALZAA01. The sequence goes on along the minus strand of DASYQJ010000004.1, from coordinate 8,168 downwards.
CGACGTGATGAGGAAGCCGCTCAGCACGAAGAACGCGTCGACGCCGAGGAACCCTCCCGGCGCCCAGCTCACGCCGGCGTGGTAGAGGAGGACGCCGAGCACGGCGAGCGCCCGGAGCCCGTCCAGCGCGGGCTGGTACTCGAATTTGGGCGCCGGGTCGGGAGCGCGCCGGTTGGCGGGCGCCGTTGCCGGCTCGGCAAGCGCGACCGCCGGGGGCACCCACGACTGTTAGCGCCTCACTCCGTGAATGCCGTGAAAGCGACATGAAGGACATCTGAGAATCGTCTCCAGGCACCTACGACGCCGTGCGCACCCCGGTGGGTACGGTGCCGCCATGCGCGCAGTCCTCTGCAAGGAGTACGGACCGCCGGAGTCGCTCGTCGTGGAGGACGTCGACGATCCGACCGCAGGAGACGGTCAGGTGGTCGTGGACGTCAAGGCGTGCGCGGTGAACTTCCCCGACGTCCTCATCATCCAGAACCTGTACCAGTTCGAGCCGCCGCTTCCCTTCTCCCCCGGCGCCGAGATCGCCGGCGTCGTGAGCGCGGTCGGCTCGGGTGTCGACAGCGTCACGGTCGGCGATCGGGTCTTCGCGTCTCCCGGCTGGGGTGGACTCGCCGAGAAGATCGTGGTTGGCGCCAGCTCCCTGATTCCCATCCCCGACGGCATCGACTTCGGCCCCGCTTCGTCGTTCCTCTATGCCTATGGCACGTCCCACTACGCGCTGAAGGACCGCGGCCGTCTGCAACCCGGCGAAACCCTGCTCGTGCTGGGCGCCGCCGGCGGTGTCGGCCTCGCTGCGGTCGAGCTGGGCGCTCTCATGGGCGCGACGGTCATTGCCGCTGCCTCCAGCGACGACAAGCTCGAGCTCTGCCGCGAGTACGGGGCGGCGATGACCATCAACTACTCATCCGAGGACCTGAAGGCACGGATCCGCGAGCTCACTGGGGGCCAAGGGGCCGACGTCGTGTACGACCCGGTCGGTGGTCAGTACAGCGAGCCGGCTCTGCGCGCGACCGCGTGGGGAGGTCGCTTCCTCGTCATCGGCTTCGCCGCCGGGGAGATTCCTGCCATCCCGCTGAATCTCACTCTGCTCAAGGGCTGCGACATCGTCGGAGTCTTCTGGGGCGCGTTCGTCGGGCGGGAGCCCGAGCATCATCTCCGGAACGTCGAGGAGCTGATCGGCTGGTGGCGCGCGGGCAAGCTGCGCCCGCACGTGTCGTCGACGTATTCGCTCGACCGAGCCGCCGAAGCGATCCGGGAGCTCGCCGACCGAAAGGCGAAGGGCAAGGTCGTCGTCACCGTCGGCGACGGCTGAGCAACGCGATCCACACGGTGAGCACGGGCCCACTGCGCGCAAAGAGGCACGGTCGCGCGATTCGCCGGCGTCGCTGGTTGTGCGACCCCCCAGGGTTGGCCTCGTGTGGCCGCCATCGGCTCAAACGCTTACGTATGCTGCCGTCATGCCCATGTACATGGACCGCCACGACGCCCCCGGCATCAGTCCGGAGGAGCTCGCCGAGCTGCATACACGGGATATCGCTGTCCAAGAGCGACATCGTGTTCGTTATCACACCTATTGGTTCGATCCGGCGAACGGCTCGGTGTTCTGCCTCGCCGAAGGGCCAACGCAGCAGGCGATAGAAGCCGTTCATCAGGAAGCCCACGGTCAGCTCGCCTCGACGATCGTCGAGCTCGACCCGAACGTCCCCCTGAACACGATCATGGGCGCGCGGCCGGACTACCCACCGGGGACGCCGTACGCAGCCCCGGCCATGCGGGCGATCCTGTTCACGGACCTCTGCGGATCGGTCGAGCAGACATCCCAGCTCGGAGATGAAGGGCATCTCGCGGTGCTGCGTGTTCACAACACGATCGTTCGCACGGAGCTCGATTCCCATGACGGGCGCGAGGTCAAGCACACGGGTGACGGAATCATGGCGGCGTTCAACTCGGTCGCTTCGGCGGTGGCCTTCGCGATTGCAGCGCAGCGAGCTTTCCGTGATCACAACGAGGGCAGTGCAATTCCCCTCGACGTGAAGATCGGGATCAGCGCCGGAGAGCCGGTCACGGACGACAACGACGACCTGTTCGGCGCGGCGGTGCAACTCGCTGCCCGTCTCTGTGATTCGGCGTCGGGAGGCGAAATCGCCGTGTCGATTGCGGTGCGAGAGCTGTGCGTCGGCAAGCAGTTCGTCTTCGAGGATCGTGGGCCCGTTCAGCTCAAGGGCCTTCCCGAGCCCACCGCCGTGTATCGCGTGTCGTGGCGCGACGCGGCGTAGCACCGCGGACTCGTTGTGGACACCGTTGAGCGCCTCGAAGCCATCGAGGAGATCAAGCAGCTCAAGGCGCGCTACTTCCGTTGCATGGACACGAAGGATTGGGACGGCTTCACGGCGGTGTTCGCGCCCGATGCTCACATGGACGTCTCGGGCGAACTGTCGGCCGACGTGTCGGACGGCCGCGGCGTTACCACCGGGAACCGTGAGATCGCCGCGTTCGTGCGGGGAGCGATCGATGACGTGACGACTGTGCACCACGGCCACACACCCGAGATCGACGTCACGTCGCCGACCAACGCAACCGGCACCTGGGCGATGGAGGACCACCTCTGGTGGCCCGAGGGCTCCCCCATCGCGACGATGCACGGGCACGGCCACTACCACGAGACCTATGAGAAGCAGGAAGGCCGGTGGCTGATCGCGTCGACGACGCTCACGCGCTTGCGCACCGACGTGCAGACGGCGTAGCCGCTCGCGGCTTGGCGAACCTCAGGCGCCGACATTCGCGGCCGGCTCGAACATCCGCGCTCGCTCTCGTGGCGTGGCTTGGGCCGCGAACACCTGCAGCTTCTCGAGTGCTGGAAACAGCGCGGCGAAGAAGCGCCCCTGCAGCTCTTTGACGGTCGCGCGGTCTTCGCTCTCCTCCAAGCCGTTCATCAGGTTGAGGCGCGAGCCATCCACCCACGCCTGCAGATCCGGCGCTTCTTGCCACCCCATCTCCGTGGCGATGCCGGCCAGGACGACGCGCAGGTAGTCGAACGGCGTGTGCGGCATGACCGTCGGTGGGCAGAGCGCGTTCTTCTCCTCCGTCGTCCTTCCCGTGGATTCGAGGAAGCCCTGCAACGCACCCGACAACGTCAGGCCGACCCGCGTCACGAGTTGGAGGGTGATCGTGTCGTCGGTGAAGATCGGTCGTGGAGGGTTGTCGCTCAGTCCGGACGCGGCGCAGTGCACGTGGAGATGCTCAGGAGTCGTCGGGATCGACCCCTGCTCGAGGACGATCTGGTCGGGCTCGATGCGCTCGACGCGTCCGAGCCGCACGACGTTCCCGATGCGACGGAGTTGCTCGAGCTCCCGGATGCTCACCGTCCCGCCCTTCATCATGGCAGGCACGACGGTTCGGTCGGTTCGGAGCATCACCTGCTCCTGTTCGAGGCTTTCGTAGACGTCCTCCACCGAATCCGACGCGACCATCGCCTCGAGCTGCAGGACGATCCCCGCAAAGGTGCGCGTCTGCCCGGGCTGGAAGAACGCCCGGTTCAGGATCCATGAGTCACGCGGACGGATCCAGGTGATGTCGTCAGGATCCGTACCCCGATCGAGCAACCAGCAAATGGCATCCAACGCGGTCTTGCCCCCACCGACGATCACGTACCCGGCGGCCGGGTTGTCGAGGGTGGTCAGTTCGCCGACCGGAACGCAGCGGACCCCGTCGGCCACGTCGAACGGCGGAGGATCGGTCTCCGGCACACGCGACGCCATATAGGTCGCGTCGACGACGCGGCTGCGAACCGTCACGTCCGTCACCTGATCGGTCACCCGGGAGCGAAAGCGGCGGTCGCCCAGGTAGTCGCACATCGGGAAGAAGCGGACCCGCTCCGATGCCAACAGGCGGTGACGCATGATCTCGTCGAAGTAGCCGCAGATCTCGGCGCCGCTGGCTCGCTCGTAGGAGCCTGTTTCCACATCGTCGGTCTCCGTCCGATCCAGCCCGAGTGGGGTCGAGTTGACCCCGTAGAACCGCGAGGGCTGATGGAGCTGCACGAACGGATACGAGTCCAGCCAATGCCCGCCGGGCCGATGACGGCGCTCGACCATCACGACATCGGCGTCGCCGTGCTCGATCAACGAGTCGACGAACGCCATCCCGAGCGCGCCGGCACCGACGACGAGATAGTCGGTCTCGAGCTTCGAGTCCCCTGCCATCCCGCAAAAGTAGACCCGCATCGGGCGCCCCTGCGGGTGTCTTACGTCACGCCGCCGTCGGCGTCGGGCCGCTCAGGCCGCGCTCGGCAGCGCCTCGGGCTCGAGCGCGACCGTGAGCACGTCACGTACGTCGTCGGCCAGGTGGAACGACATGGCGTCGCGTGTCGCTTCGGGCACGTCGTCGAGGTCGGGGCCGTTGCGAGCGGGCAGGATCACCTCGGTGAGCCCGGCCCGTTGGGCCGCGAGCACCTTCTGCTTCACCCCGCCGATGGGCAGGACCCGACCCTGGAGCGTGACCTCGCCCGTCATCCCGACGTTGTTGCGCACCGCCCGGCCGCTGAGCAGGCTCGCCAGCGCGCTCGTCATCGTGACGCCGGCCGACGGACCGTCCTTCGGCACCGCCCCCGCGGGGACATGCAGGTGGAAGCGGCGGTTGAGCGCGGCGGGTGCGATGCCGAGCTCTTCGGCATGCGCCTGCACGTACGACAACGCGATCTGCGCCGACTCCTTCATGACGTCGCCGAGCTGCCCGGTCAAGGTGAGCCCGGGCTCGCCGTCCATGACCGAGGCCTCGATGAACAGCACGTCGCCACCGCTGCCGGTGACGGCGAGGCCTGTTGCCACGCCGGGCCCGTTGACCCGATCGGCGACCTCGTTGAAGAACTTCGCACGACCCAGCGCGTCCCGCACGACCGCCTCATCGACGTCGACGGGCGCGTGCGCCTCGCCGCCCACGATCCCAGCTGCGACCTTGCGCAGCAACTTGCCGATCTCGCGCTCGAGGTTCCGCACGCCGGCTTCACGCGTGTAATCGGTGACGACGAGCCGGAGCGCGTCATCGTCCACGGTGACGTCGTCGTCACGCAGGCCACTGCGGTCGCGCTGACGCGTGAGCAGGTGATCACGCGCGATCGCGACCTTCTCGTCCTCTGTGTAGCCATCGAGGCGGATCACCTCGAGACGGTCGAGGAGCGGCCCGGGGATCGTCTCTGCGACGTTGGCAGTCGCGAGGAACAGCACATCGGACAGGTCGAGGTCGATCTCCAGGTAGTGGTCACGGAACGTGTGATTCTGCGCCGGGTCGAGCACCTCGAGCAGCGCGCTCGACGGGTCGCCGCGCCAGTCGGCGCCGACCTTGTCGATCTCGTCGAGCAGCACGACAGGATTCATCGTGCCGGCCTCGGTGAGCGCGCGGACCACCCGCCCGGGGCGAGCCCCGACGTAGGTGCGACGGTGGCCGCGGATCTCGGCCTCGTCGTGGATGCCGCCCAACGCGACCCGGGTGAACTTCCGTCCCAGCGCGCGGGCCACCGACTCGCCGAGCGACGTCTTGCCGACGCCGGGCGGGCCGACGAGCGCGAGGATCGCGCCCGCGCCCCGACGACCGTCCGTCTCCTCGAAGCCACGCTCGGCGCGCAGCTTGCGCACTGCGAGCATTTCGACGATGCGATCCTTCACATCGGACAGGCCGGTGTGGTCGTCGTCGAGGACGCGGCGGGCCTCGTTGACGTCAAGGTTGTCGTCGGAACGCTCGCTCCAAGGCACGTCGAGCAGCGAGTCGAGCCAGGAACGGATCCATCCGTGCTCCGGACTCTGCTCACTGGTGCGTTCGAGCCGGTCGACCTCTCGGGTCGCGGACTCGCGCACGCTCTCGGGTAGGCGGCCCTCGGCGACGCGACGGCGGTACTCCTCGATGACGTCGTCGTCGCCCTCCTCGCCCAACTCCTTCTTGATTGCGCTGAGCTGCTGGCGGAGCAGGAACTCGCGCTGTTGACGCTCCATGCCGTCCGTGACCTCGGAGCGAATCTTCTCTGCGACGTCGAGCTCGGCGAGCGCGTCGCGCGCCCAGGCCACGACTTTCTCCAGCCGCTCCTCGACGTCGAGCGTCTCGAGCAGCTCGAGCTTCCGCTCGGCTTCCAGCTCGGGCCACCACCCGGCCGTGTCGGCGAGCGCGCCCGGATCGGTGACGCCGCGCAGCGCTTCGCGCAGACGGCCGGCGCCGAGGCGCTCGGCGATCGCGCCCACGATGGCCCGGTAGTCGCGCGCCAGCTCGCGCACGTGTTCGGTTGGCTCGCCGGAGTCGTCGACCGGCTCAGCCTCGACCCACAGCCCGGAGCTGGTGCCGGCCACGCCGACACCGACGACCGCACGCTGGACGCCACGCAGCACGAGGGCGCGCACGCCGTTCGGCAGCTCGCCCGCGCTCTCGACCCGGGCGATCGTTCCGACCCGGGCGTAGCGCCCGTCCACCCGCGGCACGAGAAGCAGCTGGCCGTCGTCACCAATGGCGTCGGTGGCCGCCTTTGCCTCGTCGGTCTCCAGCGCGAGGGTGACGACCATCTGCGGGAGCACGACACCGGTGCTCAGTGGGAGCAGGGGCAGAGTCAAGCGCTCGGCGGTCTCGTTCACGGGGGCCTCCCTGGGCTTCCAGGGCCTCGAATTACAGGATTACGAGTACAAAACGCGCCGGATCGGCCTTTCATTCCCGAGCCGGACGCTCTGGAATTGGGCTTCGACCTGAGAGAAGAGATGAGAGAAGAGGGAGGAGACAGATGGCCAAGCGTGTCGTGGTCTGGGGCACGGGCTTCGTCGGCAGGATGGTGATCCCCGAGATCCTCCGGCACCCGGCGTTCGAGCTCGTCGGCGTCGGCGTCAGCAACCCGGCGAAGGTGGGAAAGGACGTCGGGGAGATCTGCGGCCTCGATCCCATTGGGCTGGCGGCCACGGACGACGTCCAGGCCCTCGTCGACCTGGAGCCCGATGCCCTGGTCCACTACGGACCGACGGCGGCGCACCCCGTCGACAACATCCGGGACATCGGCGCCTTCCTTCGTGCGGGCGTCGACGTGTGCTCGACGGCGATGACGCCCTGGGTCTGGCCGGCGATGACGCTCAACCCGCCGGACTGGATCGCTCCGATCACCGAGGCGTGCGAGGCGGGTGGCGCGTCGTGCTTCACGACGGGGATCGATCCCGGCTTCGCCAACGACCTCTTTCCCATGACGCTCATGGGTCTCTGTGCCGAGGTGCGCGTGGTGCGAGCGCTCGAGATCCTCGATTACACCAACTACGAGGGCGACTACGAGAACGAGATGGGCATCGGACGTCCCCCCGAGTACCGGGCCATGCTCGAGCATCCGGAGATCCTCACCATGGCGTGGGGCGCGACGGTGCCGATGATGGCGCAGGCTGTCGGCATCGAGCTCGACGAGATCACCACCACGTGGGACAAGTGGGTCACCGACCGAGAGATCAAGACGGCGAAGGGTGTGATCCACCCTGGCGACGTCGCCGCTATCAACTTCACGATCAACGGCGTCTACAACGGCGAGACCAGGGTCCAGCTCGAGCACGTGAACCGCGTCGGCGCCGACACCGCGCCCGACTGGCGTCGCGGCACGCAGGACGACGTCTACCGGGTGGAGATCGAGGGGACACCGTCGATCACGCAGGAGACGGCCTTCCGCTTCACCGACGGCAGTGGTCGCGACGCCGCGGCCGCCGGTTGCCTCGCGACAGGGCTCCGGGCTCTCAACGCCGTCCCCGCGGTCAACGACCTGCCACCGGGTTGGGCCACTGCGATCGACCTGCCACTGATCCCCGGAGTGGGCACCATTCGTTGACTGAACGGCGACGCCGGGCGGGAACGACGGTCAATGACCGGCACGTCGGCGACGTGGCGGCCGAGCTCACCTATTCGTCGCGGTGGCTCACCATGTTGATCACATTCCCGTCCGGGTCCCGCACAAAGAATCTCCGTACCCCCCACGCCTCTTCCGTGAGGGGTGAACGATCTCGTACCCACGCCGAGTCGCCTCCGCGTAGGCGTCGTCAACGTCCAAGCCAACGTGAATTGAGATGACCGAGTCCTGAGGGGCTGTGGCGTCGCGGGTAACAAGCTGAACGGCAGCGTCGCCGCCCCGGAGATCGGAATTGCGCGACCCACCCGAGGTTGAATCC
>DASYQJ010000003.1:0-9068 GCA_036005605.1 Acidimicrobiia bacterium | reverse complement strand
GCGGGGCACGTGATACGCGCCCGTCAGCACGACGGCGCCGACGAGATAGACCAGGCCGCCGACGAGCAGGTAGACCGAGTACGGGTCGCCCCCACTCGACGAAGGACGCGATCGCGAGGACGCCGCAGGCTAGGGCGGTTCCGAAGAGTGCCGCCATGACCAACGGGTTGATCACGACGACGTTGATGGACTGCATCGCGGCTACGCCTTGCGCCGCGGGCAGGCGCGCGAGCGCCTTCATCACGCACGCCGAGAAGGCGAAGAAGAACCCCGCCACTAGCCCGCACGCGACTGCTGTGACGACTGTGAGCACGAAAAGGAATCCGTCGATCATCCCTGAGCCTCCGGAGCCGGGGCGTTCCAGATACCGGTGGCCGCAACGTCGCGCGCGAACTCACGGAAGTCCCGCGGCTCGCGTCCCAAGGCCCGTTGTACGCCGTCGGTCACGTGCGCGTTGCGCCCGTCCAGAACCTCGCTGAACAGGTACGTGAGCAGGTCGATGACCTCAACCGGAACGCCCTGCTCGGTGGCGACCGCTGCGTGCTCCTCGAGCGACACCGGGACGTACGGGATGTCGCGACCTGTCGCGTTGCTGATCTCCTCGGCCGCCTCGGCGAACGTCAGCAGGCGCGGTCCGGTCAGCTCGTAGAGCTGGCCGACGTGCTTGTCGTCGGTGAGCGCGGCGACCGCGACGTCCGCGATGTCGTCGGCGTCGACGAACGGCTCGGGGGTGTCGCCGGCCGGGAGTGCGATCGCGCCCGCCAAGATGTGCTCGATCATGTAGTCCTCGCTGAAGTTCTGCATGAACCACGTCGCGCGGACGATCGTCAGATCGGCGCCCGAGCCACGCACCGCCTGCTCGGCAAGCTCCGCCTCGGCCTCTCCGCGACCGGCGAGGAGCACGAGGCGCGGGACGCCCTCGTTCACGGCCAGCCTGGCGAACGAGCCCACGACCTCCACCGCGCCGGGCACGGCCAGGTCCGGGTAGTACGAGATGTACACCGACTTCACCCCGCGTAGCGCGGGAGCCCAGGTCTCCGGCTTCTCCCAGTCGAACGGCGGCTCGCCGGATCGCGACCCGATCCGAACGGGCACGCCGAGCGCCGTCAGCCGCTCGGTGACCCGCCGACCCGTCTTGCCCGTGCCGCCGAGGACCAGCGTCGTGTCCTCGCTCATGGTCATCACCTCCAGGATTTTGGGACCTTGTAACGGTACGACGTAACGTAACGTCGTTGCGATACCCTGTCAAAGCGTGGGGCGACCGAGAGAGCACGACGAGACCACCCGGGCGGCGCTGCTGGCCGCGGCCGAGCGCCTGGTCGACGAGCAAGGACCCGACGCCGCTTCGGTGCGCGCCGTCGCCGACGAGGTGGGCACCACGACGCGTGCCGTCTACAGCGTCTTCGGCTCCAAGCCGGGGCTCCTCGAGGCGCTGGCCACCCGGCTCTTCGAGGAGCTCAGGCGGGCCATCGACGCCGTGCCCGTGACCGACGACCCGGCCGCAGATCTGGTGGAGGTCGGGCTGCAGGGGTTCAGGAAGACGGTGCTCGCGCACCCGTCGCTGTACCGCCTCGTGTTCCTCCGCGTGGTCCCCGACCTCGAGCTCGGCCCCGACTTCGGTCGCGTCGCGTACGAGGCCTTCGGCCGCATGCAAGCCCGCGTCGAGCGACTTGAACCTGCGGGCGCACACGATGGACAGGAGGTCCACGAGCGGGCGCTGGCGTTCCACGCGTTGACCGAGGGCCTGGGGTCCATGGAAGTGAGGGGCCAGATGCTCGCGGAGGTCGACGCGGAACGCGTGTGGCGGAGCGCGCTCACGTGGATGGTGCGGGGCTTCGCGAGCGATGCCGTCAGCGCGGGGCGCGCGGCATCCCCAGACCGGCGAGGGCGATGATCTCGCGCTGCACCTCGTTCACACCGCCGCCGAACGTGCCCACGGGAGCCTGGCGGTACGCAGCTTCGAGCTGACCGTGCAGCGCCGCGCCGGCCGCGTCGCCGCGCAGCGCGGCCGACTCCCCCACCACGTCCATCAGGGCGCGCAGCGCGCTGATCCTGAGCTCGGTGCCGAACACCTTCATCGCCGACGCGTCGGCGGGATTGAGCTCGCCGTCGGTGAGCGCCGACGCGACCTGCCAGTTGGCGAGCTTGAGCGCGTCGACCTGGGCGTGCACGCGTGCCAGCGCGATTCGCACCCATTCCCGGTCGATGACGCGCCGGCCGTCGGCGAGGCGCGTCTCCTTCGCCCAGCGCAAGACGGCTTGGAGATGCCTGTCGATCATCCCGGCAGGGGCGAGCGCGACCCGTTCGTGGTTGAGCTGGTTCGTGATCATCTTCCAGCCCTCGTTCTCCTTGCCGACGAGCGACGACGCCGGCACGCGCACGTCCTCGTAGTACGTGACGTTCGTGAAGCCGCCGCCGAGCAGGTGAATCGGTGAGTGCTTGTATCCCGGCTGGCTCGTGTCGACGAGCAGGATCGAGATGCCCTTGTGCTTCGGCGCGTCGGGATCGGTGCGGCACGCGAGCCACACCCAGTCGGCGTCGTTTCCGCCCGTCGTGAACACCTTCTGCCCGTTGACGACGTACTGGTCGCCGTCGCGTACCGCCCGGGTGCGCAGCGACGCCAGGTCCGTGCCGGCGGCGGGCTCGGTGTAGCCGATGGCGAAGTGCACCTCGCCGGCGAGGATGCGCGGGAGGAAGTACGCCTTCTGCTCGTCGCTGCCGAATCGCATGAGGGTCGGGCCGACCGTGTTGAGCGTCACCAGCGGCATGGGGACGCCGGCGCGTTGGGCCTCGTCGTAGAAGACGAACTGCTCGGCCGGGGTCCGACCTTGGCCGCCGAACTCCTTCGGCCAGCCGACCCCGAGCCACCCGTCGGCGCCCATCTGGCGGACGAGATCGCGGTAGGCGTCGCCGCCGGCCTCGGGACCGGGCAGCGCGGCGCGGCGCGCGGGTGTCATCAGCCGCTCGAAGTAGTCGCGCAGCTCTCGTTGCAGTTCGCGCTGCTCGCCGGTGAGGTCGATGCGCAGGAATCTGGACGCTACCGTCGGGCTTCAGCAGGCTGCAACGAGTTCCAGTTCTGCCGGGAAGGTGGGGACGCCGATGGCCGAGCCGGTGATCATCGAGGCCGCGATCAACGGGGTGACCAGCAAGAAGCAGAACCCGAATACTCCGAAGGAGCCGGCCGAGATCGCGGAAGACGCCCTCCGGTGCTTCGCCGCAGGCGCCGCCGTCGTGCACAACCACATCGACGCATTCGGCCTGGACGGGAACAGCGCCGCCGAGCGGTATCTCGAGGGATGGCGACCGGCGCGGGCGGAACGGCAGGACGCGCTCTTCTATCCGACCACGAACGCCGGCGCCGACGTCCAGGCGTCGTACGCGCACATCGGGCCCCTCGCGGAGTCGGGCCTGATGCGCCTCTCGCTCTGCGATCCCGGCTCGGTCAACCTCGGCGGCCTCGGACCGGACGGGCTCCCCGCGTCCGGGATCGTCTACGCGAACTCGTTCGACGACGTCGCCCACCAGTTCGGCCTGTGCGACCGGTACGGGCTCGGCCCGAGCATCGCCATCTACGAGCCCGGGTTCCTGCGCTGCGTGCTCGCCTGGTGGCGAGCCGGACGCCTGCCGGCGGGGGCGATGGTGAAGTTCTACTTCGGCGGCGACGACGGCTTCCTGTCCGGCTTCGGATTCCAGCCGACGCGCACCGCGCTCGACGCGTACCTCGAGCTGCTCGACGGCTGCGACGTGCCCTGGGCGGTGGCGGTGCTCGGCGGCGACGTCCTGGAGAGTGGAATCGCGCGCGTCGCGCTCGAGCGTGGCGGGCACGTGCGTGTCGGGCTGGAGGATCACGCCGGCGCGCGCCAACCGACCAATGAGGAGCTCGTGCGCGACGCCGTCGCCCTCGCGGAGGACGTCGGCCGGCCCGTGGCGACGCCGGACGAAGCCGCCAAGCTGCTCGGCCTTCCCTGAAAGGTGGCAACCATGCTCGACGTGAAGATCGCCGGCGGGAGTGTCGTCGACGGGACGGGGACGGAACGGCGGCGTGCCGACGTCGGGATCCGGGACGGGCGCGTCGTCGCCATCGGCGACGTCGACGAGCCGGCCGAGCGCACGATCGACGCGTCGGGCCTGGTCGTCGCCCCCGGGTTCGTCGACATCCACACGCACTACGACGCGCAGGCGTTCTGGGACCCGGCGCTCACGCCCTCGCCGCTGCACGGCGTCACGACGGTCGTCGGCGGCAACTGCGGCTTCACGATCGCGCCGCTGGCGGCGAGCGAAGCCGACTACCTGATGCGCATGCTCTCCCGCGTCGAGGGCATGCCCCTCGAGTCGCTCGCGACCGGCGTGCCGTGGGACTGGGAGACCTTCGGGGAGTACCTCGACCGCCTCGACGGCACGCTGGCGGTCAACGCCGGTTTCCTCGTCGGCCACTCGGCATTGCGACGGGTCGCCATGGGCGAGCGCAGCCACGAACGGGCCACCGACGACGACGTTGCCGCTATGTGCCGGACGCTCGGCGAGTCGCTCGCAGCCGGCGGGCTGGGCTTCTCGTCGTCGCAGGCGCCGACCCACAACGACGGCGACGGCGAACCGGTGCCGTCACGCGCCGCAACGCAGGCCGAGCTCGTCGCGCTGTCACGCGTCGTCGGCGACCATCCCGGCACGACGTTGGAGTTCATCCCGACGGTCGGACCATTCTCCGACGAACACGTAGCGCTCATGGCCGCGATGTCGGCAGCCGCCGGCCGGTCGTTGAACTGGAACGTGCTCGTGGTCGGAGCCGGCAGCGACACCTACCAATCGCAGCTCGAAGCGTCCGACCGCGCCGCCGAGCAGGGCGGGCGCGTGCTGGCGCTCACGGTGCCCTCGGTCATGCAGCTGCACCTCAACTTCCGGTCCGGGTTCCTCTTCGACGCGCTGCCCGGGTGGGGCCCGACCATGGCGCTGCCCGACGACGAGAAGACCCGCGCCCTCGCCGATCCCGAGGTGCGCCGGCGGCTCCGAGAGAGCGCCGAGGCCGACACCGGCCTGTTCCGCGCCATGCTGCGCTGGGACCGGCTCCAGATCGGCGAGACCTTCGCGCCGGAGAACGAGGGCCTCTCTGGCCGTACGGTCGCCGACGTCGCAGCCGAGCGCGGCGCCGACCCGTTCGACGCGCTGCTCGACATCGTCGTCACCGACGACCTCCGCACCGTGCTCATGCCGCCGGCGCGGGGCGACGACCCGGAGTCGTGGCGGCTGCGGTCCGAGGCATGGCGCGACCCGCGTGTCGTCGTGGGCGCGTCGGACGCCGGTGCGCACCTGGACATGCTGGCGACGTTCAGCTACTCGACCTCGCTCCTCGCCGCGAGCCGGGTGCACGAGCTGGTGCCGCTCGAGGAGGCCGTGCATCTCCTCACCGACGTGCAGGCGCGCCTCTACGGCATCCGCGAACGCGGCCGGGTCGCCGAAGGCTGGCACGCCGACCTGGTCGTGTTCGACGAGGACCACGTCGGTCCCGGTCCCGTCCACACGCGCTACGACCTGCCCGCGGGCGCGGGCCGGCTGTACGCCGAGGCCGAGGGCATCGAGCACGTCCTCGTCAACGGGACCGAGATCGCAACTCGGGGCGCGCTGACCGGCGACCGTCCCGGCACACTCCTCCGGTCCGGGCAGGACACCGAGACCGTCGAGGTCGCCGGCGTCCCGGCCGGGTAGGCCTGGTCTCGGCGTGACCGGAGCCGCCTTTGACGCCCAGGCGCCCGCGCTCGAGCCCGACCTGACCCGGCCGCTCCCCCGGTCCCTGCGCGCGCTCTCCTTCCACGACTTCCGCGTCTTCTGGGTGGGCGCGATCGGCTCGAGCATCGGCAACAACATGCAGCTGGCGGCGCTGCTCTGGGTCGTGGCCGTCGCCACGCGAAGCGCAGCGAAGGTGACGCTGATCGCGTTCATCACCGTCGTGCCGCTCCTCCTGCTCGGTGCGGTCGGCGGCGCGCTCGCCGACCGGTTCCCGCGGCGGCGCCTGCTGCTCGTCACCCAGACCTTGTTGATGGTGCAGGCGTTCACGCTCTGGGGCCTCTGGGAAGCTGGGTTCGGCTCGTACTGGGTGCTGTTCACGGTGTCGCTCGCGGGCGGCGTGCTCATCGCGCTGAACGTGCCGGCGTGGCAGTCGATCGTGCCCGAGCTCGTGCCGCGCCCCTTCCTCCAGAACGCGGTGACGCTCAACTCAGTGCAGTTCAACGTCGCCCGCGCGGCCGGTCCGATGATCGCCGGGTTGTTGATCGCATGGGTCGGCGCCGGCATCTGCTTCCTCATCAATGCGCTGAGCTTCGTGCTCGTGCTGGTCGCGCTGCTGCTCATGACTTCGGCCGACACCGCGCCCGCGCCGCCCGAGGGCGAAGACCGGCCCAGCGTCTACGGCGGTTTCAAGGAGAGCGTGCGGTATCTACGGAACCAGCCCGGGCTCCAGATCGCGATCGGCACGCACGCGGCATTCGCGCTCCTCGCCGCGCCGGTCGTCCAGCTGATCCCGGTGCTGTCGGTCGAAGTACTCGACGTCGGCTCGGAGGCGTACGGGCTGCTCCTCGGCTCGTTCGGCGTGGGCGCGGTGGCGATCGCGTTCGTGATCGGCTCGCTCGACGAACGCGTCCTCCCGAGCCGACTCCTCGCCGGCGGCCTGGCGCTCACCGCCGTCTCGGTGCTCGGCCTCGGTCTTGCACCCGGCGTCGCGGTCGGTGTGCTGTTCATGCTCGCGTTCGGCGCGTCGTACGTCACCGTCGTCGCCATCGACCACAGCACGATCCAAGCGCTGTCCGACGATCACATCCGCGGCCGCATCACGAGCCTGTGGCTGATGACGTTCGGGACGGGCTTCCCGCTCGGGACGATCCTGATGGGCGTGATCGCCGACGTCGTCGGCGTGCGGGCGGTACTCGTGGCGGCGGGGGCGCTGGTGGCGCTGGTGCTCGTGGGTTTCGCGTCGCGGCGCCTGCTCCCCTACATCGACCCCGACCCGGCGGTTACGGCTCGAGCAGCACCTTGATCGCACCTGACGCGCGGTCGGCGGCAACCGAGAACGCGTCGGCGGCCCGATCGAGTGGGAACCGGTGCGTGATCATGGCCGACGCGATCTCGGGATCATCGGCGAGGACGCGCGCCGCCGCGTCCATGTCGCGGCCGGTCTCGTCGTGGCCGTGCATGTTGGAACCGACGACGACCGGCTCCTTGATCGAGAAGAACTGGGGAAAGGTGACCGGCTCCCAGTAGCTCGCGACCAAGGCGACCGTGCCGCCGGGTCGCAGCAGGTCGAAGCACATCTTGAGAGCGGAGTCGGTGCCGGCGGCGTCGACCACGACGTCGTACTCCCCCTCGGGTTCGCTGCCGGCGCCGATGCTCTCGGCCGCCAACCGCTGCGCATCGTGCCGCGCGTGCACGTCGACCGAGCATCCCGTCGCCCGGGCGACGGCGACGGCAGCCAACCCGATCGCGCCGGCACCGACGACGGCGACGCGCTCGTCGCCGCGCAGTCCGGCCCGACGCAGGGCGTGCAGCGAGCAGGCGATCGGCTCGACGAGCGACGCGTCGGAGACGTCGAGGCTCGCGGGCAACGGCACCACGCAGCTCTCCTCGACGAACATCTCGTCCGCCATGCCGCCGTCGCGCCCGATGCCATAGCTCTGGGTGACGGCGCGCCGGCACTGGGTCACCTCGCCGGCCGCGCAGCGATCGCACTCGCCGCACGGCACCAACGGCCAGACCGCGACCGGCGTCCCGTCGTCGAGGTGACCGGCGACCTCGTGCCCGAGTGTCACGGGCATGGGTCCCCACGCCAGCATGTGGAGGTCCGAACCGCAGATGCCGGCGCCGCGCACGTGCACGCGGACGCGCCCGTCGTCGGCGTCGGACCGCGGCACGTCGATGACCTCGATCCCGTTGTCCGTGTGCCTCACAGCCCGCATCGCATCACCCCTGGGTCCGCTCGTAGCGCCAGCCGGTCGGCAACATCCAGAGCCGGTGCCGCGGACCGGGCGCATCGCCGTCGCTCGACTCGTAGCCCGCGTCGCCCTCCCACAGCGCTGCTGCTCCGCCCTCGACGCGGGCGATGTGCGTCTCGAAGAACTCGGGCTCGGTCGCGCGCGCTTCGGCCATCGCCGCCGCCACGTCCGGGGAGCGGGCGAGACGGTGCAGCGTCACCCACGTCGGCGGCGCGAGTTCGATCTCCTCGGCATCGCGCCGCGCGATCGCGTCGGCGGGCTGGAGCCACCGGTGGTCGCGGATCTCACCCATGTCGACGGTGACCGCTCCCGCCGGCGCGGGGCCGAGGAAGAACCAGGTCGCGAACCGCTTGGCCGTGACAGGCGGTGGCACCCAGTGCGCGAACGGCACCAGCGCGTCGGCGTCGACGACGAGGTCGGCCTCCTCGAGCGCCTCACGCACGGCGGCGTGGCGCGCCGCCTCGATCACGTCGCCGCCGGCCGGGATGTCGTCCGGGTCGACCCGCCCGCCCGGGAACACCCACATCCCGCCGGCGAACTCGAGCTTCGAGCTGCGTCGCACCATCAGCGTCTCGACGCCGGCGCCGGGCGCGTCCCGCAACAGCACGACCGTCGCTGCCGGCACCGCCTCGGGGACGTCGCCGCTCGTCGTCGGGATGCGCCGCATCCACCTCGGCAGCGACGAGTCGTTCATGGCCCGACGAGCGAAGCGACGACGACGGGTTCCGCGAGGCCCTTGAGCCCCGCGGACCTGGTCTCAGTCACGGGGTGACGCGATCCGGCCGACTCCACTGTTCGGATGCTCACCAAGACCTCACCGCCGCTCGCGAGGGCCGCGATACGAGCCGCTTCGTGGACGCCACGGCCACCGTAGTCATCGAAGCTACGCGTCGCTTCCGCCTCGTGCGCGCCGACGCGGACCTGGATCGGCGGATGTCGATCAGGAGCGCCTTCCGTCACAGCCGTCTGGATCGCGAGCGCGCAGTCGAGCGCAGCTTCGGCCGACGCAAAGGCGACGAAGAACCCGTCGCCCCCACCGCGCTGCTTGATCTCCTGGCCGTCGAACCGATCGAACAGCCGGCGCAACGTCGA
>DASYQJ010000002.1:0-2322 GCA_036005605.1 Acidimicrobiia bacterium | reverse complement strand
CTGGACACGCTTCGGCTACGACGCAGCCCGACACAACGCGGGGCCGGCCAAGACGGGGATCACATCCGCGAACGTGGGAAAGCTGCGCCGGCAGCGCGTAACGCTCGACGGAACTGTCGACGCCTCGCCCATCTACCTCCGTGGCGTCAAGATTCACGGAGCCAGTCGCGACGCCTTCTTCGTGACGACGTCATACGGGCGCACGATCGCGATCGACGGCGCGAGCGGTTCGATCCTCTGGCGCTTCACGCCGAGCAGTTACTCCTCGCTCGCAGGCACGTACCGGATCACGAACTCGACGCCGGTCGTCGATCCGAACCGGAAGTTCATCTACGCGGCGTCGCCGGACGGACGGGTCCACAAGCTCTCAATCGCGAGCGGAGGGGAGGCCCGCGGCTGGCCCGTCCGCGTGACGCTGCTGCCGCAGCGGGAGAAGCTCGGGACCTCGCTCAACTACGCGCCCGGCGTTGTCCTGATCGCGACCGGCGGCTACCTCGGCGACCAACCTCCCTATCAGGGCCACGTCGTTGCGATCAACGCTTCGACCGGCCACATCGTTCACGTCTGGAACTCGCTCTGCTCGAACGTCCATCGGCTGCTCAACCCTTCGAGCTGCGCACACAGCGACTCGGCGATCTGGGCCAGGTCGGGCGTCGTCGTGGTGCCCGGATCGGGGCACCTGCTCGTGGCGACCGGCAACGGAGCTTTCGACGGTAAGCGCAACTGGGGCGACAGCTCCTTGATGCTGACGAGTAACGCGAGCGGCTTGCTCCACAACTGGACGCCGCGTAACCAGGCGAGCCTGGAGAGCGGCGACGTCGATCTCGGCAGCACTGCGCCGGCGCTGATCGGCGGGTACGCCGTTCAGGGAGGAAAGGACGGGAAGCTGCGGCTGGTCAATCTCTCCCACCTCGGCGGCCGGCTCGGCGCAACCGGCGGTGAGTTGCAGACGGTCACGGCGCCAGGCGGGGCGGACGTCTTCACGGCGCCGGCGGTCTTGGGCAAGCGCTTGTTCGTCGCGACCGATTCAGGCCTCGACTGCTACATCCTCAGCGGCGGCCGGCTGCACCTTTCCTGGCACCGCAGCCAGGGCGGCACGAGCCCGGTTGTCGCCGGCGGCCTGCTCTACGTCTACAACGGGTCGCTGAACGTCTACGCGCCCTCGACGGGAAAGCTGCTCGCCTCGTTCAACACCGGCGGCTCGGCACACTGGAGCAGTCCGATCGTGACGGACGGCCGTGTCGCTGTTCCGGAAGGAAACGCGAACGACCACCGGACGAGCGGGATGCTCGACATCTTTCGGCTGCCCTAACCCGCGAGGCACCGCTGACGTCACAACGCTTAGGCGTACGCTTGCGACGCCGATTTGGAGGGCGTCCGGGCTTTGCCAGGGCGCCCGGCTAACCCCGGGTGGCAGAACGGTGGCGATGAAATCTTCGTGAAAGAGGCTCATTTAGTGCGCGCCGTCGGAGCAGCCGTCCTTCTCGGAGTCTTCGCGGCCCTGGTGGCGTCGGCCTCCGGCAGTCCGCAGCGTGCCGAATACCGCTTCCGGCAGGTTGCCTCCGGCTTCGACCAGCCGGTCTACCTGGCGCAGCCGAAGAGCGAGCCGGGCCGCCTCTACGTCGTCGAGCGCCCCGGGCGCATTGTCACCCTCGCCGGCGGCAAGCGGCGCACCTTTCTCGACATCCACAGCCGGGTCGAAAGCGGCTACTCGGAACAGGGACTGCTCTCGGTCGCGTTCCACCCCGGGTACGCGAGGAACCACCTCTTCTACGTCTACTACACGAACGAGACCGGCGATATCGAGATCGACTCCTTCCGCTCGCGCAGCGGCCGGGCGGTTGCGTCATCGCGTAAGCAGCTGCTCGTCATCAACCACCGCGCGAACGACAACCACGACGGCGGCCAGCTCGAGTTCGGGCCCGACGGGCGGCTGTACACGGGCACCGGCGACGGCGGCTCCGGGGGCGACCCGCCGGACAACTCCCAGAATCTCTCGCGCATGCTCGGAAAGCTGCTGCGGCTGAACGGCGGTCGCTGGCAGGTCTACGCGTACGGCCTGCGGAATCCGTGGCGGTTCTCGTTCGACCGGGCCAACGGCGACCTCTACATCGGCGACGTCGGCCAGAACGCGTGGGAGGAGATCGACTACCGGCCGCGCGCTGCCACCGGCCTCGCGAACTACGGCTGGTCCGCCTACGAGGGGCTCGCTCCGTACAAGCCCTCACGGCTGAAGCAGGCGGGCACGCTCGTCAAGCCCGTCCAGGTCTACAGCCACGCGGGTGGCAACTGCTCGGTGACCGGCGGTTACGTCTATCGCGG
>DASYQJ010000001.1:0-5404 GCA_036005605.1 Acidimicrobiia bacterium | reverse complement strand
CTCGCGGTTTGCTAGATGGGCGATCCAGTTCAGTCACGGTTTGAGATCCGGATCGCCTAGTGAGCCTGACGGACCGAGGTGTGGCCAGATCGCGTTGGGCCAGCCCGTCAGCAGTTGCCCCGGCCCCTTCACACCGGCCGGCCCGCGACGACGCGCAGCAGGCCTCCGAGCCGCCGTGCGATCGGCACGTCGGCGAGCGCGCCCGGTGAGGCGCCGGGAGCGTGGCGGGGGATGCGCACCCGCAGGGCTGCGGGCCGCGTCTCGAACAGCAGCGGCGGTTCCAACGTTACCGCCTCCCCGTCGACGCCGGCGGCCACGGGCTCGTCGGCGTCGACCCGGAACGACGTCGCTGTCCACTCACGAAAGCCCGCGAACGACTGCACCCGGCCCGCCTTCACCAACGCGACCAGCGTCGGGACATCGGCGGGACGGTCGATGCGCAACGTCGCGATGCCGAGCACGCCGCCGTCTAGGCGCGGCCGCGACCCGGCGCCGACGAACGTATGGAGGGCGTAGGGGTTGTTGGACACGTGGATCACGTGCGCGTGGTCGAACCGCTCCCCGTCCGGGGTGGTGAAGCGCTCGTGGAAGGGCTCGGCGGTCCTTCCCAGCAGATCGGGGAGCTGGTCGAGCGTCGTCGCCACCTTCGCGTCCCGGTACGCGTCGGACTGCACGACGGCGGCGTACACGCCGAGCGACACGTTATTGACGAACGTCATGTCGTTCACGGTCGCGACGTCGATCGTCGTCTCGAGGGCGTCGCCGAAGGCGTCCAGCGCACCGACGACGTCGTCACGGTTCAGGCCGAGGTCCAGCGCGAGGTGATTCCGGGTGCCGGCCGGGATGCACACGTGCGCGATGGCGTGACGGGACGCGACGCCCGCCACCAATGCCTGCGAGCCGTCGCCGCCGGCCATCCCGACGACATCGGCGCCGGAGCGCGCCGCCTCGTCGGCCAGCCGCTCGAGGTCGTCGCCGCGCTCGAGCACGATCGGCTCGATCCCGCGGCGCCGGCACTCGCCGACGAGGTCGAACCGCTCCGCCTTGCCGCCACCCGACTTCGCGTTCACGAGCAGGACAGGTCGTGTCGCCGGCCCGACCGATGTCGCGCCACCGGTGCGCGCGAGCTCGACGAGCTCCGGGCCGATCGCGGCACGACCGGCGACGACGGCGATCACGTTGAGGACGACAATCGCGACGAGCCGCAGGAACTCGGCGGCCACGAGGAAGTCGACGACGACCGCGACCGTCAGTGCCACCGCCGCGACGACGGCAACCCAGCGCGTGGTGCCTCTGCTGATCAGTGCCAGGTACGCGGCCATCGACGCCAGGGCCACGCAGACGAGCCCGACGACGAGGGCGAGGAAGTTGTCGAACAGACCGCCGACGACGAGGACGAGCGCCGCGACGTACGCGATCAACGCCGTGACGGCGAGGAACCGCCGGACGATCGACGGAGATGCGCTGACCGGGCCGATGGGCGCAAGCTAACCGGCGCGAGGGGGGAAGAAAGAAGAAGAGCGCCGATGCTCGACGTCATGGTGGTCGAGCACTTCGACCTCGACCCGGCGCGGCTCTGGGACGCGCTGGCAGACCTCGAGGCCCCTGTCGCGAAACGGGCGATCTGTGTGGTGTTCGATGGCGCCTTGGACGCCGTGCATTACTCGCCCGTGTTGGTTGCGACCCGCTTCATTGCCCTTGGCGCCAAGCGTGCGCGTACGGAACTGCCGATCCGCGTCCAAGGGGCCGCACCGAACGTGAGTACAGAACACCGGCGACCGGCTGCCATCACCGCGTGCATATCGGCACCTATGGATCGCGCCTAGAAGCTCCTCCGAGAAATGAGTCGCGGTTCCTTCATCCGCGGATCAACGCAGGCATGCGAAGAAGTTGCTTCCCGTCGTCGGGAGCGGAATAGATCAAGCCGTGTTCGGCACACGCCCAGAGGCGACGGTCCCGACGCCGCGGAATGTAGGCGTGGGGGGACGCCGAGCCGCTAGCGCCACGGCGGTCGCCGCTGGTCGTCTGATCGCTCACGGTGATCTCGTGCGACGTTCTTGGTCCCCTCGGGAGCCGACGCCACACGATGCACGAACAGGTTGATCGGCCATCGGCACTCATGACCGGTTGGCTCAACCTCGACACACCAGTAGGGCGCGAACACGTCGGGCATCACCGCGTAGATCACGAGCAGGAAGAGTACGCGCGAGAGCCAGACCGACACCCGGGCGGGCTCGTCGTCGGCAACTTTGCGCACCCAGTCCTACCGGGGCGCTCGACGCGGGAGGCGAGAGATCCGGTCGTGTTCGCGTCTCCCGCCTCCCATTCCTCCCGCCGAGAGTCCCGGATCACGCGGAGGGAGCTCCGCGGGAGTTATCCACAGTGTCGCACCGTGGTCAATTGGACGCGCAGCGCGGTCAGGAGCCAGGTCAGCTCACGGGCGACCGACGTCCGGCTTCGAGAAGTCGCACACCCCGGACGGGAAGATCTCCTCGAGGCGAGCCCGCTCGGCCGCGGTCGGCTCCCAGGCGCCGTAGCCGCCTGCGGCGATCGCGTCGGCGACCGGCCGGAGTTGGCACTTGAAGACGCCGCCGCGGAAAGGCCCGCCTGCGACCCGACGCGTCGTCGAGTAGATCGGGAAGTGCTGCGTGCACGCTCCAGGCGGTTCATCGGCGAGGACGCCGTTCCAGACGTCCGGGCCCGAGGCGATGGGTTGGCCGTTGGTGTCGAAGCAGGAATCGACCGCGGCCGCGGGCTTGTTCTCGGCCACGCTGCGCTCGGGATGCGCCTTGATGTTGCGCATCCACTCGTCCATGACCGCGAAGGCCATCGGGGTCTGGTCGAAGGCGACCGCCGGGCGCGCGTCGGTGAACCAGATCACCTGGTTGTCGGCGTTTCCACGCTGATCGGTGATGCGCTGACGGGTCGCGAACGACTGGTGGCTGTGGTGCATGTCGAGGTTGTCCTCGAGGTAGTGGCGCCAGTCGATGACGGGGATGTCGATCTTCCCGTCGAACACCATGCCCGAGTTGTACGCCGCCCGCATCGCTTCCTTGTTTCCTTCGGTTCGCGGCGCGGGCGTCACGCCGCCATCGGGACTGAGGTTCATGTTGCGGGAGCTCCACGGGTCGAAGTTCTCGGGACTGAAGCCCCCGACGAACGGAAAACCTTCGGTCGCCATCTCCGCGCTGCGCTTCCACCCGCCCACGTCGGCGTTCAGCTTCAGGAACTCCTCCGGCGTGATGACACCGCCGCGCAGGGCTTCCAGCCCGTACTGGACACCGACGTTGTCCCACGGCACGCGGGCGAACCCGTCATCGCCCTCGCCGTAGATGTTCACGAGGTCGGCCCAGTGGGTCCACTCGACGCCCTGGGAGCCCTGGGCGAGCTTGTCGAGGTCGGCGACGTTGGTGAACGTCGGGTTCATGACGAGCGGCGTGAGCCCGAACCACGCCCGGCGGCACTCCGTCAAGCCCGGGACCGGCGACGCGGGGTCTCGATCCTGCACCTGGTAGCCGAGCAGCTGGTACAACCCGTACAGGCCGTTCCATTGTGCAATCTCGCCGCTGCTCAGGTTCTTCGGGAAGTTCGAGGCGTTGAGGCCCATGATGGCCTGCCGCATCTCGGGGTCACGCCACTTGGGATTGTCGTTGTCGATGGCGTCGAAGTAGTGCTCGAGCAGCTCGCAGTCGCCGACGTGAATCGTCTGCGTGACCATGTCGGAGTACGAGTACTGCGGGATGGCGGCGTCGAGCAGTCCCGGATGGTTCTGGGCGTACACGTACTGCTGGATCGCACCGCCAGAGCCGCCGACACCCACCGTGTAGACGGGCACGCCGTGGCTCTCGACGAAGCGCTCCTTGAGCATGAGCGCGGTCTCGCCGCCGAGCTGGAGGTTGTAGTGGGTGTTGGTCCGCAGACCGGTGGAGCTCACCACCGCGTAGCCGAGCTTCAGCACGTCATCGCGCAGCATCGTGCTGCTGCCCGTCGTGCCCTGCGTGTGGCCGATGGCAACGCCGC
The DNA here is from genome assembly GCA_036005605.1 of Acidimicrobiia bacterium. Lineage (GTDB taxonomy): Bacteria > Actinomycetota > Acidimicrobiia > IMCC26256 > JACDBD01 > JALZAA01. The sequence continues at coordinate 1,384 of DASYQJ010000001.1, read as the reverse complement.
CCTGCAGGTTGAAGACGAGGCGGCCGTTCCACAACGAGTCGTCGGGGTGGAGCGGATCGGTCTCGGTGGTGGGCGCGAGCATGGCGACGCTGTACACGAACCGGTCGATGGTGCCGCGCTCCCAGCGCACGACGTAGGGGACGGTCTTCCCGTCCATCGTCGTGGTCGTCGCCGCGTCGGGCGGGAGAGCGGCGGGGTTGTCGAGCCAGTGGAACTGCCCGTCCGTCGAGCGATACACGTACCCGACCCGGGTGGTGGCGCCGCAGTTCTTGCTCCAGCCGACGATCTGCGCGTCGGGCGTCGGGTACCCGCGGTCGTCCTGCGGGTAGTTCCCGCTCGCGTCCTCGGCCGCGACCGGGATGCCGAAGTGGTCCTGGTTGTCGACGAGCGGCTGGCCGAGGAGCTTCCGGCCGTCGTGGCTTGCCCTCGCCGTCGTGCACACGAACGGCTGCTGGTGCTGACCGGAGAAGATCGGCCCCTCGATCGGATGGTTCACGATCTCGAGGTGGGCAGCGTCGGGCCGGCCGGGCGCGTCGCCGTGCGCTCGCACCGCGAGCTCGTTGGGTCCGAGCTCGAATCCGCTGACGAGTCCCTGAAGCGCGCGACCGTCGGGCGCAGGCGCGAAGGCCGCCGTCACGTCGTCGCCGTTGCGCGTCACCGTCACCTGCTGGAGCGGGACGGTGCGGGGCACGTCGACGCGCACGAGTGCGTCGCCCCCACTGACCTGGTCAGGCCGGCTCGACAACACCGAGAGCACGAACTCCTGACCGGCAGGTGGCTTGGGTTGGCCGGCGGCGGTCGCAGCGGGTCCGGCGAGCGTCACGACCATCGCGATGGCGACCAGCGGCCGTGACCACCGCGCGGCGCGGGCAAGAGGAGCGAGCGAGTGCATGCGATACCCCCCGGTCGGCGCACACTCTCATCGGTCCCGCCCACACGATTCTCGCCGCAACGTAATGGCACGCGTCGCGCCCTTCAAGATTCGCCTGGCCCACATTTGCGGCGTTCGCGCACTTTGCATTTGTTCGGCACGCGTTCGCAGAGGAAGGGCTGTGTTGCCGGCGCGCCGGTGACACAATGCGCCACGGCGGAGGAGTGGACGGTGCGACGAAGACGGCACGGGTGGTTCGTGTTCCTCGCAGTGCTCGCGACGGCCGGCGTCGTGTCGGCCTCGAGCACTGCAACCGCGCAACCGCGGGACCCGTTCGAGGAGATCTGCTCGAGCTGGAGCGCCGGCTACCGTGCCGTGCCCGGCCTGACCTACCCGGAGACCGACCTCGCCGACCGGTGCCTACGCCTCAATCAGACGCAGGTGATCGGCAGCCACAACTCGTATCACGTCCAGCCGCGCGAGCCGCTGTGGTCGGCGCTGCGCAGCTTCGAC